>CAIWKC010000210.1 GCA_903913145.1 uncultured Gallionellaceae bacterium
ATGACATCCCGAGCCGATGAATAGGGTTGTAAATAATTTTCATCATTGGTCAATAGATAGCCGCGCTGGCCAGTTTCAGCATCCTTTAAAGTAGAAAGGAATTCGTGTGCATTACGTAATATCTGGTTGGTATGTACACGGGCAGTGGAAGCATCTTCTATCTGTTTGAAAGACCAGAACGACATGGCCACCCCCAGAGTAACCAGCAGAATTGCTCCGGTGATTGATGCGAATATTTTGTGGGTAGTTTGCATTGGGTTAAGTAATAAAATGACTTGCTAGGATGAAAATGAGCTTAGATGTCTATCGACTTCCTGTTCCGAGGCAAGCCAGTCCTCCAAATCACTTCCCGGGAATGAGGCACGTTTTTCAGCACGAAAATAGGCTGACATGGCAATCATCTGAAGCCTCATGTCCGGATCGATTATGACTTTGTTTACAGCTTGCAAGTTGTTGCCTGGAACGCTATTTGGCGGGTTATTGTTTTTTTGATGAATTGCAATATTGTGTATTTTATTTTTCTGAATCGATGCAGGTTGCTGAATCATGCTATTCCCCTTGTATGAAAACATCAAAATCAATTGGTCACACTTAAATGATAAAGAATTTGATTCAATTATTTCTGTGCGATGACGTACCTAATACCAAGTATGATTATTCATTGCTTGGGAACTGGAGATTAGTGTCGAGTGTGTGTTATGGAACAGAGATCGTTGTCAAAAAAGGTAAAAATATGTGCGGGTGTTTGTTCTCCCCTTATGAACACCTGAAATGCTGGACCCGATTGCGGAAATCTCGCGTCGGGTCTTTTTTTTCCTAAAGTCATTGCTAACGAATTTTATGAACGTTATTTGGATTTTGTATCGCGATGGATATTCTTTACTATCTGGTAACAATGGCAAGCGGCAGCTTCAAGTCCGTTACTATCGAGAATACATATTTCTCCGCGCGTGTAACTGATCAGTTTGCGATCTCGCAAAATTCCGGCAGCTTGGGTGACACCTACTCGTCTAACTCCCAGCATATCGCTAAGAAGACTTTGTGTTAAATGAAATTGATTTGATATCAGCCGATCCCGAGTCATCAAAAGCCATCGTGCAAGACGGGCATCCACTCTGTGAAATCGGTTGCAAACCGCTGATTGTGTAATTTGAAACATAAGTTCGTAGACGTACCGATATACTGCACACTGCAGTGAAATGCTCTGATGCAGTTCATTCTTGAATATTTCTGCAGACATTCGCATAGACATCCCGGTGCCCTGAACCAGGGCGTGTACCGGCGAAATATTTACACCGAGTGCCAGCGGGATACCGAGCATTCCCTCATGCCCAACCATGCCTACTTCGAGAGCTTGATGACCTTCTACCGACGTAAGGAGAGATACCATTGAGTTGACCGGGAAGTAGACATATTGAATCGATTCTGCGGGACGATAGAGCACCTCACCCAAAGTGAGCGTAACAGACTCCAGCCGGGGGAGTAGATGCTCGTATTCTTTTTTTGGCAAGGCCGCGAGTAGATTGTTTGTATTTAATCCATTATTAGCAATTGGCATAATGTTCCCTCATTCCTTCTATCCAAACGTAAACTACAGAAAGGGAGTTATACTGTATGTTCGGAGTCACACAGTGCCTGAGCCGGATATTTTTGATCTGCTGTGTGTCCGCAGTGCTCAATTGGAATCGTCAAAATTCGATTCGGATGGCGGTAGATTGATAGATCGCGAGTTAAACAAAATACGATTAAAGGCGAAGCGAAGAATTGGCGGAATAATGTAATTTAAGCCGGGAATACCGTTGCGCCAAAAGGCCAGTATTGCCGCCAAACCACCTGCGAACAAGGTTGGATGGCGATAAACAAAATGTGCCGCATTCAGCCCGGTGTCAAAATATTTCATGGGTTTTTGAAGATGCCGTGCAATATCGGCCACGTCTGCGCGCTGCGCTTCAATTCTTTTTAATATTCTGCAACGATGGTCCGCAAGCTCGGCAAGTTGGTGTTTCATGTTCTGGAAATAAGTCTGGCGCGATCTTCATCAAGCTCTGAAAGACTCGTGGCAAACAGCTTGCTCCTTCCTCGCGCAGCACAGCGCAATGCGTTCCAAACCAGCAAACCAGCAAGAAAAAATAGCGCGGTAAGTCCTCCAATGACCGGCAAGCGATAACTGTCCCAAAATAAAACCACAATAAACACGGTCAGTAACATAATTGCCAATCCGAAAAAAAACAGAGCAATGCTGCCGTAAAACAGCATTTGCCTGACGCGTAAACGTTCCTCCTCAATTTCGTTTGAAAGAAGTTCCAGCCGTGTTTGGAAGATGGTAAGCAATGTACCTACCACCCGTTTTGACGACTCCATCAATCCGCTCGAGTCATTCATGGCTTAGCGCCGGGCAACCAACATTCCAACTATTACCCCTGCGCATGCCGAAATGCCAATTGCTTTCCAGGGATTATCGTGGACATATTCATCGGTCGCTTTTGCTGCTTGGCGCGTACGTTCAATCATGGCTGTTTCTGCACTAACCAAACGCGCTTTTACAACGTGCAAACTTTTCTGGATGCGGGCGCGCGCTGCTGCTGCGCCATCTCCGGTCTGGTTGGCCGTTGAAACCAGCAACTCTTCGGCATCTGCCACCATCAAGCGCAGCTCATCCATTAATTTATCCATGGGAACTGAATTGGTGATATCGGTCGTTTGCGTGTTCATAAATACTCTCCTTAATTAATAAATAGATACTCAAAAATTTTGCAGCATTTGTTATA
>CAIWKC010000211.1 GCA_903913145.1 uncultured Gallionellaceae bacterium
GAAAATAATACTGAACAGATATGTTAATTATACAACGGGCTTAACATTTTCGAACAATAGGAACGTACTTAGCAGATGGCGCATCTCTGATATATGAAAGTAATTAATCGAAGGGGAAATGATTTCTCTGATATGGAGCCTTAAACACGCAACCATCTAAAGGGAGCCACTAGAGCAGGCTAATGCCTAATTTGCACCAACTTCTGCAGTTATGTTATTACACAACTGTTTTAACCAGGCTTGCTGAGAAACACGTTTGCGGTTCTGTTCCATTAGTTTGCGTATGTGAGGCTTGGCTTGATCCAAATTTAAAACACTTGCTTCAGTCACTGCATCTCAACAGAGAATGTGAAAACCAAGTTCAGATTCCAGTACCCCGCTCACTTCGCCTGCCTTCATTGAGAATAAAGTTTTATCCAATTCCGTGAATAATTTTCCAGGCGGAATATCTCCCAGCTTCCCGCCATCCAAAGCTGTCGGGCACTCGGAATGTTTGAGCGCCTGCTCCTCAAATCGTTGCGGTTCTTTAGCCAGACGTTTCGCAATCGCTGAAATACGCTTGTTCGCCTCCGGACGTGTATTTTCAAAAATCATTTCGTTGATGGTAATGAGAATATGTCGAGCTGAACGTGTTTCCGGGCGGCGAAATTGATCGGTGTGATACTGGTAATATAATTCCACATCCATGTCTGTAATCTTGGCGGCCTGTGAGCCAATTTTTTCCATAATGGCTTCAACCTTTAATTCGCGTTCAAGTGCAATACGAAAGGTTTTTTCATCCAGTCCATTACGTGTCAAGTCACCGGCAAATTCGTCTTCACTTTGATAACGTCCGCGAATTTCCTGTAAAGCTATCTCCAGAGTGGAAGGAGGCACCATCGCATCCCGCGCCTCTGGTGCAAGTAGAACAAGTGCTTCGAGTTTGTGTTGATGCCGCGCCATATTTTGCACGCGTTCAAATTCTTCCGGTTGCAACGCAGCAGGTGATTTGCTATAGAGTTTCTGCGCCGCTTTAAGCGTAAGGTAAGCCACACCGGAATCAATAACTTGTGGCATCGCTTTTCTCCTCATCGTTGTACTCTCGAGTTGCTTCCAATGAAGCCTCGGGCACTTGCAGTACTTGATCGTGAAAGATCACGTGGTATTGCACTCCATTATTTGCATCGCGGAACACTTTCAGTATTTCACCTTCCATTCCCGGAAAAACCCTTGCTTCACCGCGCACCGTCATGGTGATTCTGCTACGCACTTTTTCGCGGCTTTCAAATTTACTGGGTACCCACGGCTCGTCAATACTGATAAGTTCTTCCTCTCGGAAACCGACGATCTTGTTTTGTTCAAGTATATTTACGGTATAGATCAACTGGTCTTGCAAAAATGTACCCACATTCATCACAAATCCGGTAGCGCCACGACGAATGAGTAATGTGCCAATGGAGACACCCGGATAGGTGCCATCATTGCGCACATTGCGAATAATTCGTACCTCATCACCGAATTCGTATTTAGGCAGCATTGTTAACTCCTCGAAACTCATGTACCCCTTCGTCATTCCCGCGAAGGCGGGAATCCAGCCAATAAAATAACCCGCATCGCGGAGCAACAATGCTTCTTTGGTCGCTTCGCGAATAATTGTGCACAAGCACTGGATTTCCGCCTTCGCGGGAATGACGAGTTATGTCCTCCATCACGACTCCGTTTTATTCACCGTGATCGAGCTCAACGGTACAAAATGTGTTTTAGGTTCGTGCATATGAAATACCTTAAATACTTTTTCAGTCAGTGCATCAGACTTCACAAAATCCTGATATGCCTGTTGCAACCATTTGGCATGCAAAGCGCGGCGCCCCTCTTCGTCATCGGGTAATGCAACTTTGCCAAGATAGTTGTGAAAACGTTGCAAAATATGCAGACGATTGACTTGTACTACCGAGCGTTCGTATTCGATACCAAAATATTCGAGAAAGTCCTCGGCGGAAACTAATTCTTCCAGTGCATCATCTAATGTCAGTTCGTCCATCGTGGATTCCTTTCAATATTTTTTTCGTTAATCATCGATTGGTGCAAAATATCAAGCAATGCTTTGCCACCCATGCGGTCATGACTATCCAGCTCCACCAGTTTCTCCAGCATTGCTTTCCCGATTGCAAATTCACCTAGTCGCAAATGAATATATCCGGCGGCTTTGAGTATCATTAAATAGAAACGTACCAATCCCATTGATCGCATGACACCTTCCCCGACGTTCGCTTCACGAAGATTTCGCCAAGTATCGGGAAAGTCAAGTCGTCGCCCCACCACTGCCATCGTGCTATCTGCCACCAGGAGCGCATCTTCCAAACGATGCTGGTAGAAGTAATAGCGATATAATGCAACCAGTACCATCAGGTGTTGCGGTGCAATAAAGTTTGCCCGAAGCAACATTAATTCGGCATCTTCGTTACCGTAATTCGCTGCCGCCATAGAGACTAAATGTTCAACTTCCTCGGTTATCGGCTCGTCGAAATACAACTCGGCCTGATCAAAATCAAGTAAATCCATTTCACGCTTTCCTGATGATTTGTGCGACTGCTGTGCCGCACAAATCATCTGCATCGCAATTGCGACATTGGCTATTTACCGCTTCACCCTGTTTGCGCAATTGCCCTTCCAGTACTTCGATCCGCTCCATCAAACAGGCTATGGCACGCCCCACAGGATCGGGTATAAGATGATGATCAAGATTGATACCGTAGATGTTGTCGGCATTGGCATCTTCCGTGCGCAACACAATCTTTGCGGGTATTCCCACTACAGTTCGCTCGGCTGGCACATCTTTAACCACCACGGAGTTTGCGCCAACGCGCACATTTTTTCCCAGAGTGATCGCGCCTAGAATTTTCGCTCCTGCACCCACCACCACACCATCGTTCAATGTAGGGTGGCGTTTACCTTTATTCCAGGTTGTACCGCCAAGTGTTACACCATGATAGAGCGTCACATCGTCGCCTATTTCAGCCGTCTCTCCGATTACGACACCCGCACCGTGGTCGATAAAAAATCTGCGTCCAATAGTCGCACCCGGATGAATATCGATATTGGTCATAAAGCGCACAAACCACGAAAGTAATCGTGCCAAATAACGCAATCCGAATTTCCACAGGCGATGAGCAATGCGTTGCATCAGAATGGCATGCACACCCGGATAAGTCGTCAGCACTTCGAAGTGTGAACGTGCTGCAGGATCACGCTGAAAAACGCAGTTCACATCTTCGCGCAATAGTTTTAGCAATGAAGGACTCGCCGGCTTGGAAATCACATTTTTTGCAATCATCACATTGTCCATGATGTGCACCTAGTGCGCTGCACCAGGCTGAGTGCGCCCGATATAGCGTTGATAAAGGAAAAGCAATTCCTGATCCGCTGGAGAACGCTTGGCACGTTCGGCAAATGTGCGAATATCCGGCAACAGCGCGCGCGCTTCAGCTTGACTAAGTGAAAGGCCCATGGTTGCGTAAGCTGCGATAATGCCGTGTGCGCCGGAATGTTTTCCAACTACCAGTTTATGCTGACGTCCAACCTCGACAGGATCGAAACCTTGATACGTGTCCGGGTCTTTCAGCAGACCGTCAACATGGATGCCAGCCTCGTGCGTAAACACGCCCTCACCTACCAAACTTTTCTGCCAGGGAACGGGTCGTCCGGATGCCGTCGCGACTAATTTAGACAGTGATGGAAAATGTGTCAGATCAATCCCGGTATCCATACCATAAAGTGTTTTCAAACCCATGGCGACTTCTTCCAGAGGGGCATTTCCGGCGCGTTCGCCCAGACCGTTAACAGTGGTATTGATGTGCGTCGCGCCGGCTACGGCAGCGGCTAGACTATTCGCAGTGGCAAGACCCAAATCATCATGCGCATGCATTTCTATTTCCAAATCCGACGCGCTACGCAGCGCGGAAATAGCTTTGTGAACACCGAACGGCTCCATCACACCAAGTGTATCGGCATAACGCAGGCGCCGCGCTCCGCAAATTTGCGCAGCTTCGGCAACGCGCAACATGAATTTCGGGTCGGCACGAGAAGCATCTTCGCAACCGACGATGACGTCTAATCCGATATCGTGAGCGCACATTACAACTTCATAGATTGTCTCGATCACCCATTCACGGTCACGCTGTAATTTCTTGGCAAGGTGAATATCTGAAACAGGAATGGAAAGATCGACCATGTGAACATCCAACTGCTCGCACAAGGTGAGATCTGCCTGACACATGCGGCTCCAAACGATGAGCTTCGCGTTTAAACCGAGTGCAGCCACCGCATTGATGCTTTCACGTTCTTCATGCCCCATTGCGGGTATGCCCACTTCCAATTCGGGCACGCCGAGCGCGTCAAGATGGCGTGCGATGCTCAACTTCTCTTCCAGCGTAAACGCCACCCCGGCGGTCTGTTCGCCGTCGCGCAGGGTTGTGTCGTCGATGATGATTGAGCGGGACATCGCATTTGCCTTATGCGTAAGTCGGTGCGAAAGCTTTTTCCGGTTCAGCCGCAGGACCATCACCTTCCCAGTACGGTGACAACTTCCGCAGTTGTGCAATGATCTCCGGCACAACCTGGATCACGCGATCAACTTCGGCTTCGGTGCTATAGCGCGACAATGAAAAACGTACCGTGCCATGTGCTGCCGTGTAAGGAATGCCCATTGCGCGCATTACATGAGATGGCTCCAATGAGCCTGAGGTACAAGCAGAACCGGAACTGGCGGCAATACCGAATTTGTTCAGCAACAGCAAGATCGCTTCGCCTTCAATAAATTCAAACGCGATGTTGCTGGTATTCGGGAGTCGATTATCCGGATTGCCGGTAACAAATGAACGGGGCACTTTGGCGAGAATAGCAGTTTCCAATTTATTGCGCAGACGCGCCACTTCGGTGTTCTCAAAAGCCATCGCTTCCATCGCCATCTCTGCCGCCATTCCCAGCCCGACAATCGAGGTAGTGTTTTCTGTACCCGCACGGCGACCGCGCTCCTGATGTCCTCCGCGCAGCAGCGGACGGAAACGTGTGCCGCGCTTGAGGTACAAAACGCCAATACCTTTTGGAGCATGCAATTTGTGTCCCGATACCGAAAGCATGTCGATCTTGGTATCCTTCAAATTCAGTGGCACTTTGCCTACCGCTTGCACAGCGTCACTGTGGAACATCGCACCTGCGGCATTAGCGAGCTCAGCCATCTCGACCACCGGGAAAAATGTACCAGTCTCGTTGTTCGCCCACATGACGGATACAACAGCCACTTTATCTGTTAATAATTTTTTGTATTCTTCTAGGTCAAGACGACCTTTGCCATCCACCTTGAGCAAATGCACTTTGTAGCCATCTTTTTCCAAATGAGTGCACAAGGTCAATATTGCAGGATGCTCGACTGTTGTCGTAATGATCTCTTTGCGGTCCGGCTGCGCCTTCAAAGCTGAGATCAACGCAGTAGAGTCGGACTCTGTACCGCAAGAAGTAAAAATAATCTCCGAGTCATGCTC
>CAIWKC010000212.1 GCA_903913145.1 uncultured Gallionellaceae bacterium
CAGTTGATTAAAAATTTCCTGTAAAACAGGTCAAAGTCTTAATTTTGTCCGCTACGCGGGTTGCTTTTCTCGCTGGATTCCCGCCTGCGCGGGAATGACAGTTCTAATGGGAAGTCCAGGTTTAAATCAAGCAGACTCCAACCTGATTGTCCACAAATCGTCTGCCAGATTTGAATCGGTGATATAGGCGTAGGGCAACGTGAAGTAGCCTTTATTACCCCAGCTTTTCCCCCATGAATTTCGCACGGTGAAACGCTGTGTACCGTCATCATAGCCAACGGCAACGACAGCATGTCCACCCACAAGCCGTTCTTTACTGGTGGGCATATTGGCTTCACCTGTCTCTGCCACGTCTTCGCTTTCAAAACCAGTGTAAACCGAGAAACCAAATACAAACGGATAACCGGAGGCGATGCAACCTTTCATCTGATTCAATTCTTGCGGAACACGCTGGTATTGCACTGCCGTGTAATTGATCGCGTCTTTGTAGCATTTTGAGGTTGGTTTGCTGGTGAATTTATCGATGTCATACGGCCATTCGGTTTCAGGGCAAACTCCCTGTGTTGCAATGCTTTTGATACCATCGCGAATTTGCGCACCGGCATCGGAGGCGACAGAGTTTTCGATCACGCGTTCGTTATAGTAAATGAATAGACGCGAGGGAATAAAATCAGGTTTGGATTTTTGTTTACGACGTTCAAATTGGATGGCTGCGCTGATTGCATTGGCGGTGCAACTACCGAGAGCACCCTGATTGTAAACTGGCGGGCAGTGCGCACGCAGATCAGCTTTGTTTGGTAGCTTGGCAACGCTGACCTGCGCTGCATACAACATGTCCCGATGATCGGGCACATCGGGTACCCAGCCGTAATAATGTTTGTGATCGGATTTCTTTTTCATGCGAGACTCCTTTGGGTGAACAAACGAATACGTTGGCTGTGGTGAGGTGGCAGGGTAAAGGATCAGGTTATACCTTTTACGGATAAGAGCAAGAATGATAGATTGTTCGTCTTGGAATAAAGTATTAATCTATCGTTCCCACGCTCCGCGTGGTAACGCAATGTGATGTTATGAAATGTGCCATATGTAGTGGAGGCGACGCAGAGCGTCCACAGCGGTGTTGCCACGCGGAGCGTGGGAACAATATGAAATAACATCAGCGAGTAGATACAAACACCCCCTCCCTCAGTCCCTGATGAACTAACTAGCCATCTCACTAAGCTGCAAAAAACGCAGCAAGTGATTGGTTATCCCCCGGTGGGAGAGGGAAGCTAAATGCAGGTACCCGCTACGATGTTTCTATCGTTCCCACGCTCCGCGTGGTAACGCAATTTTGCTCAGTGTGACGTTATGAAATGTGCCACATGTAGTGGAGGCGACGCAGAGCGTCCACAGCGGTGTTACCACGCGGAGCGTGGGAACAATATGTAATAACATCAGCGAGGAGATGCAAACACCCCCTCCCTCAGTCCCTCCCCCGGTGGGAGAGAAGCAAAAGCAGGTACCTTTTTCGCTTTTGAATTTGCTCCCCATCGGGGGATAACCAATCACTTGCTGCGTTTTTTGCAGCTTAGTGAGATGGCTAATTAGTTCATCAGGGTTGGGGAGGGGGTGTTTGAGCTATATCTCCATTGTATTTTTTATAATCACCAACTCAAAATACAACTGCGCCATCAATCCAATTCTTTGCAAATCTCTGAAGTAATCTCATACGATCTGAGTCGCGCCGGATGATCGAAAATCTGTGACGTAATCATCAATTCATCTGCCCGCGTTTGGTTGATAAAATTTCTCAACCCAGACTTTACAGTGTCGCGTGCGCCGATCGCGGCACATGACAATATCTGATCCAATAAAGCCCTTTCACGCGAATCAATTCGATTCAAATAATCTTTCACTGGCGGTGGCAGTTTCTTGGGATGGCCACTGCGCAGGTTGACGAATGCCTGCTGTGTTGAAGTCGCGAGAAAGTGGGCTTCGTCATCCGTCTCGGCGGCAAATACATTAAAGCCAAGCATTACGTATGGCTTGTCCAATTGAGGTGAAGGCCGAAAAGTTGCGCGATACAGCTCAATGGCCTGCATCATTTGCGCAGGGGCAAAGTGTGAGGCGAAAGCGTAGGGCAGACCCAGTGCTGCGGCAAGTTGAGCGCCGAAAAGACTGGAACCAAGAATCCAGATTGGAATATTCAAACCGGCACCGGGAACCGCGCGCACAGCATGACGCTGGGTGGCCGAGAAATAGTTCATCAACTCGACCACGTCCTGGGGAAATTGATCGGCATCAGAGGCAAGATTTCGACGCAAGGCGCGCGCCGTGAGTTGATCTGAACCCGGTGCACGCCCGAGACCCAAATCAATACGACCGGGATAGAGCGACTCCAGGGTGCCGAATTGTTCGGCAATGACGAGAGGTGAATGGTTGGGCAACATAATGCCCCCTGCACCCACTCTGATAGTGGACGTGCCGCCCGCCACATGCCCGATCAGAACAGCAGTTGCCGCGCTGGCAATGCCGGGTATGCCATGATGCTCAGCCAGCCAGAAACGATTGTAACCCCAACGTTCTCCGCGCTTTGCCAGTTCAAGCGTGTTGCGAAACGACTGGGCGGCATCACTGCCTTCGCTGATTGGGGAAAGGTCAAGAATAGAAAAGGGCATCATGTGTTGTAGAGTGGGATGACATCACGGATTTAAAGTTTAATCTTAAGTCCATCTTGGCGTAAATAAACTTTAAATTTACTCAACGCTGATTTAATTTGTAGATTCGATAATTCACATATCAATTTCAGGTGAACCGACGTACACTGGTATTTTATTTGCAATACCGTTCACCCGTTCCTTTTCCTCAGTAAACGCACCTGCACCGTAAGTGAGTTCTGAAAACTTCCCCATTGAGGAGGTAGCTTGAATAAAGCACCAAACGAGCAAGAAAAATTGCGCATAGAAGCCGAAGCTCAGCTTGTACGCAGACGCATTAATCTGGTGCAACCACAGCCCGGCGAAGATCTTTTGCATGAGCTTATGCACGAACTCAAGGTTCACCAGATTGAGCTCGAAATGCAGAACGAGGAATTGCGCAAGTCCCATATAGCACTTGAAGAATCTCGTGATCGTTTTCTTGATCTCTACGAATTTGCCCCGATCTGCTATCTCACCATTACCAGACAAGCGAGCATTTGCGAAATCAATTTGACCGGCTGTACTCTGCTAGGGGTTGAACGTAAACAACTTGTCAATAAACGTTTTTCCAATTTTGTCGCCCCGCAAGACCGGGATCGTTGGCACCGCAGATTTATGAATATCATGGAACAGGCGGATTTTGATAAACAGTCTATCGAGTTGTCAATGTTGCACGCTGATGGGTCCCCTTTTTATGCCCATTTGGATTGTCTGCGACGGGAAGTGGTGAATGCCCAGCCCAGCCTGCGGATTGCCATGTTTGACATTAACGAACTCAAAATAGCCGAAGCTAAATTGCGTATTGCTGCCACGGTTTTTGAATCTCAGGAAGGGGTGGTGGTTGCCGATGCCAGCGGATTAATTGTGAGCGTGAACGCCGCCTTTACCAATATCACAGGTTACGTTCAAAATGAAGTCTTGGGGAAGAATCCGAATATGCTCAGTTCGGGGCGACATGATGCGGACTTTTATGCAGCAATGTGGAGAAGCATTAGTAGCTTGGGATTTTGGGAAGGTGAAATCTGGAATAAGCGCAAAAGTGGCGAAGTCTATCCTGAACATTTAGTTATTACCGCAGTAAAAGACCAGAATGGCAGTGTTTCGCATTATGTGGGCACCCTCACTGATATTACATTAAGCAGAAATGCGGCAGACGAAATTCAGCATCTGGCCTTCTATGATCCGCTCACACACATTCCCAATAGACGATTGTTAATTGATCGTCTGAAACTGGCTCTGGCCTCGAGCTTACGCAGCGGCAAAGAAGGTGCAATTTTGTTTCTTGATCTGGATAATTTCAAGACACTCAATGACACGCTCGGACATGATCATGGTGACATGCTGTTGCAGCAGGTTGCAAGTAGAATTGAATCCTGTGTGCCCGAAGGCAACACAGTGGCAAGAATGGGCGGAGATGAGTTTGTCGTGATGCTCGAAAACTTGAGTGAACAATCATTCGAGGCGGCAAATCAGGCAGAAGCAGTGGCGAAAAAGATTTTATTTTCACTCAATCAACCCTACAAATTGGACACTCACGAATACCGAATTACCGCCAGCATCGGTGCTACCCTTTTTAACAAAGATCATGCGCAAATTGCACAAATATTAAAGCAGGCAGATATTGCCATGTATCAGTCCAAGAAATCAGGCTACAATGCTCTGCGATTTTTTGATCCTGAAATGCAGGCAAATCTCAGCGCACGCGTAGATTTGGAAAAAGACTTAATTGCAGCAATCGAAAATCACGAATTCGAATTGTATTACCAGATTCAAGTAGACCATAATCGCAAACCTGTTGGGGCCGAAGCGTTGATACGCTGGCACCACCCCAAGCGCATGTTGGTGTCACCTTTAGAATTTATTCCGTTTGCCGAAGAGACTGGGCTGATAGTAGCCATCGGGAAATGGGTGTTGGAAACGGCATGTGCCCAACTCGGTGTCTGGCAGCATAGTGAACTTACAAAAGAGTTGACGCTTTCAGTAAACGTCAGTGCCAAACAATTCCGCGAAGCCAATTTTGTGGATCAGGTACATGCCGCCGTGAAACTTCATAATATCAATCCGATGCTACTAAAGCTGGAGCCCACTGAAAGTGTGTTACTGGAAAATTTAGAAGACACCATTGCCACTATGAGCAAATTGAAAGCGATCGGTGTCAGATTTGCCCTGGACGATTTTGGCACAGGCTTCTCGTCGCTGCAGTATCTCAAAAAGTTGCCGCTTAATCAGCTCAAAATTGACCAGTCATTTGTAAAAGAACTGGTATCAGATAATAATGATCAAGCCATTGTTCGCACCATTATCGCGATGGCGCAGAGCCTGAATCTGGAGGTGATTGCCGAGGGAGTGGAGACTGAGCAACAACAACGCATTCTTCAGCAGAATGGTTGCAACCATTATCAGGGCTACTTATTTGGCAAGCCGGTTCCAATTGACGTATTTGAAATGAGCCTTGAAAAACAAGGAGCACTGTGACGACTAAAAAAGTAAAACCCAAGTCGCCGGATAGCTTCACTACGTCTGAAATTCGGAGTCAATCCACAAGCAAGTTTTATATTGTCTGTATTGGTGCTTCAGCTGGTGGGCTTGAAGCGTTCGAACAATTTTTTAGCCACTTATCGCCAAACAGCGGTATGGCTTTTGTGCTGGTATCGCATCTTGACCCGGATCATGACAGCATGCTCTCCGAAATACTGCAACGCACCACCACCATGCCCGTGGTTGAGGCGGTAGACCAGGTGAAGGTGTTGCCAAATTGTGTGTATGCCATTCCACCTAACCGCGACATGTCGATTTTTCATGGCCAGTTACAACTCAGCGCGCCTGATATGCCGCGCGGTCAACGCATGGTAATTGACGCTTTTATGCGTTCTCTGGCTGAGGATCAGGGAGAAGGTGCTATCGGTATTATTCTTTCGGGTACCGGCACCGACGGTACTTTGGGGCTACGCGCCATTCAGGGGGCAGGCGGCATTACGCTGGTGCAAGAACCCTCCTTGGCGAAGTACGATGGGATGCCCATCAGTGCCATCAAAGCAGGCTATGCAACCTACGTTCTGCCGGTAGAAGAAATGCCGGGGCAGTTGTTGATCAACTCGCGCAGCCAGATTGTGCAACATGATCAGATGCAAGTTGCTCCGGCCGTGTCGGGCGGCTTGAGCAAAATCATGATGCTGTTACGCACCGGCACAGGCCATGATTTTTCATTGTACAAAAAAAGCACCATAGGCCGCAGAATCGAACGGCGCATGTCGCAGCACAATATCGCTGACATGGAAATTTATGCGCGCTACCTTAAGGAACATCCTCCTGAAGTAAATTTATTGTTCAAAGAATTGCTGATCAACGTCACCAACTTCTTTCGCGATACAGAGGCATTCGTTACCTTGAAAAATGAAATCCTGCCCTTGTTGTTCAAAGACAAACCGGAAGATTATGTTTTTCGTGTTTGGGTGGCAGGTTGTGCCACGGGTGAAGAGGCTTATTCCATCGCGATCCTGTTACGCGAATTTATGGACGAAGCGCATGCTGAATTCAAAACGCAAATTTACAGCACCGATCTTGATGACGATGCCATTGCGATGGCGCGAACTGGAATTTATCCGCCAAACATAGCGCAAGATGTTGCGCCTGAACGTTTGCGTCGCTTCTTTACCACGGAGGACGCTGGTTACCGAGTAAAAAAAGAAATTCGTGAGATGGTGGTGTTCGCAATTCAAAATGTGATCAAGGATCCGCCGTTTACCAGACTTGATCTGCTTAGTTGCCGCAATTTGATGATCTATCTGGAACCGGAACTGCAAATCAGACTTATTCCGGCTTTTCACTATGCGCTTAAACCGGGAGGTGTGCTTTTTCTTTCTCCTTCCGAAAGTATTGGAAATCACACCGACTTGTTTGCGTCGCTCAACCGCAAATGGAAGTTTTACCAGACTACACCTTCAATTGCATCCACACGTGCGGTGATGTCCAGTGGTCTTACGTGGACCAGAGGGGATAATATGAAAAAGTCAGACGAGGTAATCACAAAAATTAAAGAAACCGATTTTGCAGAATTAACCCGGCGTGCGCTACTTCAATCCTACGCACCGGCCTCGGTTGTGACCAATCAAAGAGGAGACATACTTTTTGTTCATGGCGATACCGGAAAATATTTGCGTCCGGCACCGGGCCAGGCAACCCTGAACGTGGTGGAAATGGCGCGCGATGGGTTGCAAGTCGAATTACGCAACGCACTTCATGCTGCCATAGATAAAAATTCGCCGACCATCAATCGGGAAATACCTTTCGAGACCAGTGGCGAATACCATAGTGTCAGCTTCAGCGTGCGTCCGCTGCCTCATGGTGAGACTGGAAGCGGATTATTGTTGTTCAGTTTTCAGGATGTCGCGAAAGTAATTCCGACCCAAATCGTTCCGGCCAAGCGCGTTTCTGGCAAACGTGCCACCGGTTCTGTTGAACTGAACCGAGCCGGGGAATTGGAACGCGAGTTAGCCTACGTCAAAGAAAATCTCAATGCCACCATAGAGGAACAGCAAGCTTCCAACGAGGAACTCAAGTCAACCAATGAGGAAATGCAATCCACCAATGAAGAATTGCAGTCTACCAATGAAGAGCTGGAAACTTCAAAAGAGGAGTTGCAATCGCTGAATGAAGAATTGGTGACGGTGAACGCGGAACTTCAAGATAAAATCGAGCAACTTGCAGGCATGCAGAATGACATGAAAAACCTGCTCGACAATATCAATGTCGGCACAATATTTCTTTCCGCCAAGCTGAGCATCAAGCGTTTTACGCGCGAGGCGGTGCGCGTTTATCGCTTAGTCGCAACCGATGTTGGACGCCCGCTGGCCGATATTAAATCGGACATTCAGGACGATGATCTTCTTGCCGATGCGCAAGCTGTGCTTGATTCACTGGTGCCGCGTGAGCGTGAGGTTCGCACAACCAACGGTGAGTGGTATCTGGCACGCATTCAGCCATACCGCACGTTGGACAATGTCATTGACGGCGTTGTGCTGACCTTCACTGATGTCTCCAAACGCATTCAGGCTGAAACCTCGAGTGAAGAGGCGCACAAATTGGCTGAAAGTATTGTGGATACAGTACGCGAACCGCTGATCGTGCTTGATAGCGGTTTGAAAGCGGTCTCTGCCAGCAGTTCTTTTTACAAAAATTTTCGGGTGACGAAGGAAGACACCATAGGGCGTGAACTTTATGCATTGGGCAACCGCCAGTGGGATATTCCAAAATTAAGAGAGTTGCTCGAAACCATTTTGCCGCAAAATCAAGTGATGGAGAGCTATCAGGTCGAGCATGATTTTCCTACCATCGGCAAACGCAAAATGCTGCTCAATGCACGTTGCATCGTCGGTAAGACTGGACAAACACAATTGATATTGTTGGCGATTGAAGATGTCACAGAAACCGGTCACAGTTTAATCGTTTAAAGCTTGAGTGGCTTAGTTGGAGATTGTCGCCGGTTAATTTGTAAAAAGCTATGCCGTGACTGTAACGGGATTAATCCCCATCAGTACACGCTCAATCGGCCTTCCATAGTGAGCACTTTTGTCCCTGAATCTTATGACCGGGCACCAGTATTAGGCCGATTCATCAGGCGATTACAGTCGCACACCGCCAAATTAAACTTCCCTTACCCTGAGCTTTTGGGTGCTAAAAAACTCCCCCGAATATCCATCCGTTAGCATGTTGTATTACCTCACAGACTTAAGTACTATGCAGCTCACAATAATTTACA
>CAIWKC010000213.1 GCA_903913145.1 uncultured Gallionellaceae bacterium
AACTTGCCCAACAACAGATATTCCATCAGCGCCTTTTGTACGTGCAGGCGATTCTCAGCCTCATCCCAAACTACGGACTGCGCTCCGTCGATGACTTCTGCCGAGACTTCTTCGCCGCGATGAGCGGGCAAACAGTGCATGAAAATTGCATCTTTTGCTGCAACTCGCATCATGTCGCTATCTACTTGCCAATCGGCAAAGTCTTTTATGCGCTCATCGTTTTCTGCCTCGAAACCCATGGATGTCCACACATCGGTGGTGACCAGATCGGCACCGCGTGCGGCTTCCATCGGGTCGGTAAATTCTTCGTAATGATCCTCTCCGAATAACCCGGCACGTTCCGGTTCAACTTCGTAGCCGGGAGGCGTGGAGACATGCACGTTAAAGTCCAATATTTCAGCGGCCTGAAGCCAGGTATTGCACATGTTGTTGGAGTCGCCGATCCACGCCACGGTCTTGCCGGTGATCGAGCCGCGATGTTCAACATAAGTGTAAATATCCGCCAGCACCTGACAAGGGTGGTATTCGTTGGTGAGACCATTAATAATAGGTACGCGCGAATTTCTGGCAAAACGCTCGATAATACTTTGCTCAAAAGTGCGGATCATCACGATGTCGCTCATGCGCGAAATAACTTGCCCTGCGTCTTCAACAGGTTCACCACGCCCCAATTGCGAGTCGCGCGTATTGAGATAGATAGCCGAACCACCGAGCTGGTGCATTCCCGCCTCGAACGACAGGCGTGTGCGGGTGCTGGCTTTTTCGAAGATCATCACCAGTGTGCGGTCTTCCAGTGGCCAGTATTTTTCGTAAGACTTAAATTTTTTCTTGATGACGCGAGTACGCTCGAACAGATACTCCAGTTCGTCCCGACTCAAATCTTTAAATTGCAGAAAATGCTTGACGCTAACCATGATTACTCCTGCGCGAGAAATTCCGTAACCAATGTACACAAGATATCCAGCATTTGTTCTGCTTCGGCTTGCGAGAAAATCAGCGACGGCAACAAGCGGATGACACTGTCGGCTGTTACGTTGATGAGCAGCCCCTTTGCCAGCGATTTACCGACGATCTCCGCGCAAGGTTTGTCGAGTTCGATGCCTATTATCAGGCCTTGGCCGCGAACGGCGACAACGCCTTTGATCTTGCCAAGACGTGATTGGAGTTGTTGTTTGATCCACGCTCCCAATGTGGCTGCATGGTCGAGCAATTTATCCTGCTCCATGATATTCAGCGTGGTCAATGCAGCCGTTGATGCCAGCGGGTTGCCGCCGAAAGTTGAACCATGATTGCCAGGCTTGAATGTACCCGTAGCTCTGCCGGCAGCCAGACACGCGCCAACGGGTACACCGGAACCCAAACCCTTAGCCAGAGTCATGACATCCGGCAGGATATCCGTGTGTTGAAACGCAAACCATTTACCCGTCCTTCCCAAGCCGCATTGCACCTCATCCAACATCAGCAACCACTCGTGCTCATCGCAAATCTTGCGCAAATCATGCAAATAGTTGATATCCAGCGTGCGAATGCCGCCTTCGCCCTGAATAGGCTCGATCAACACAGCGACGATGTTCGGCGTGTGTTGTGCGACTTGGCGGATAGCATCAAGATCGTTGTACGGTACACGCACAAAACCTTTTACCAGCGGCTCAAAGCCCGCTTGTACTTTGCGATTGCCGGTGGCGGAAAGCGTAGCTAGTGTGCGCCCGTGAAAAGCTTTTTCCATCACTATGATAGTCGGCGTATCAACACCGCGCTGATTACCATACATTCGTGCAATTTTGATTGCCGCTTCGTTTGCCTCGCAACCTGAATTGCACAAAAATACTTCCTGCATTTTGGAGAGTTCGCACAATTTATCGGCGATCAACTCTTGTTCGCGAATTTGATAAACATTGGAAGTGTGGATCAGCTTGCCGATCTGAGCGGTAAGTGCAGCGGTAAACTTTGGATGTGCATGGCCTAGCGTGTTCACCGCAATACCAGATAGCGCATCCAAATATTTCTTACCTGTGTCGTCCCAGAGCCAAACTCCTTCCCCGTGGGTAAAGGTAACTGGTTGACGATTGTAAGTATTCATCAAATGTGACATGGCAAGCTTCCCCTTTTGTTACAGCTTTGAAATGCCAAAACCATAAACGAAAAAGGCCGACTGCTTCGTCGGCCTTTTGTCGCAGTATTTAATGTCTGCAATAAATCAGGCCATCGCCTTGATAGCGGCGGACAGGCGGCTCTTATGGCGTGCAGCCTTGTTCTTGTGAACGATTTTTTTATCGGCGATTGAGTCTACAACACTGGTTGATTCATTGAACACAGCCTGTGCAACAGCTTTGTCTCCAGCCTCGATTGCCTTTGCTACCTTCTTGATTGCAGTACGCAATTCGGAACGCAAGCTAGTGTTATGCTCACGCTGTTTAACTGATTGTCTTGCACGCTTTCTGGCTTGTGCGCTATTTGCCATGGTGACTCCTTGAGAATTCGGCTTGCGTTAAAAGTCGCGCATTATAGAAAGGGTGCGAGGAATTTGCAACCTCTATCGTTGCGGAAAATCCATATGGCAGATATTTGCTAATTTTTGGCAAATATTTCCGGCAACAAATCTGCTCGATTGAGGAATCGAAATAACCTTAATGCGGCAGGTATTGATGCAGTAAATAAGGTCATTCGAGAAAGTTATTTTTCTACCTCTTTCAAGACGGTATCCCAGTAATCTCCGGTAATTTTTGAGGGTACCAATGTAATATGATTTTCGTGAATGCGCATCAAGGCCGAAACAATGGTCAGGGGGAAGCCATGCCGTGAGCCTCGTTCGTCAAACAAAATTGAATCGAGATATTCATTCAATTCGGCTGACCCCCATAACTGCAAGATTTGCTCGCTAATTCTGGGATATTGCTCCTGAATTAGGGCCGCATCTTGTGCAATATCCGTGGGCAATTCGGAAGACGTTGTGGTGATGGTCATAGTTGATCTCCTTGACTTTAATATAAGGGAACCTCTAAAAATCCAATTCTTGTCGGTATGCGGCGTTACTCTCAACAAATTACTTCTTTCATATCATATCAGGGAAAACCGGTTTTTCGAATCCAACAGCGTTTACTTTATAAAAGGTGGTGCAATGAGTAGCAAGCGCGACGCAAAGCATAAAAGTAACCTATAATTAATGCAGGTGATAGTGTTGTTTTTTGGAAGGCGCCATTGTTAATATATTCAAACTCTGAAAGCAATTCATGGTTTCTAAACTTCTCTCCAAACGAATTGGTAACAATCGGAATGATGGAGGGGCAATTGGAATATTTCCAATCTTCCGCTTGGCACGTAATGACTTTAATGATGTCAAAGATGGTTGCCAGTCGCGTCACTCTGCATAACTTCAATGAATCTGCTTAGAGCGCTAGCTGCGGTCAGCAGTCTAACTTTGGTTTCACGAATTCTGGCTTTTGCGCGCGATGTGCTGATTGCGCGCATTTTTGGCGCGGGTATGGCGACCGATGCATTTTTCGTCGCCTTCAAACTCCCCAATCTGTTGCGACGCATGTTTGCAGAAGGCGCATTTTCACAGGCCTTTGTGCCGATTTTTGGCGAATACAAAAATCGCAAAGGGCACGAGGAGACAAAATTACTGGTCGATCATGTGGTGACGTTGCTGGCGATCATTTTGTTCATTGTCACGCTCATCGGCATTGTCGCCGCACCCATTCTCGTCTACATCAGTGCGCCGGGCTTTGTGAAGGATGCGGATAAATTTGCGCTCACGGTGCAATTGCTGCGCATCACCTCTCCCTATATTTTCTTTATCTCGTTAGTTGCCGTGGCGGCAGCTATTCTCAACACGTATAACAAATTCTGGGTGCCGGCCTTTGCGCCCATTCTGCTTAACTTGTGCTTCATTGCTGCGGCACTTTGGCTCGCGCCGTATTGCAATCCTCCCATCATGGCGATGGGCTGGGCGGTATTTGTCGCCGGAGCAGTACAACTCGCTTTTCAAATACCATTCCTGAAAAAGATCGGCATGCTGCCAACATGGCGCTTGAATCTGAAAGACGCGGGAGTATGGCGCGTCATCAAACAGATGGGGCCGGCCATGTTCGGCGTATCAATCGCGCAGATCAGCCTTATCATCAACACCATCTTTGCCTCGTTCTTGGTCGCGGGTAGTGTTTCCTGGTTGTACTACGCGGATCGCCTGATGGAATTTCCATCCGGTTTATTGGGTGCCGCGCTGGGGACTATTCTTTTGCCCTCGCTTTCCAAACTTCATGCCGACAAAAGCACGGTGGAATATTCCAAATTGCTGGATTGGGGCTTGCGTCTGGTATTTATGTTGACACTACCTGCGGCTTTGGCACTGGGCATGATTGCAGTACCTCTGTTGGCGACTTTTTTTCAGCATGGCGCATTTGCAGCCAATGATGTGCTGATGACGCGAACTGCTTTGGTCGGTTACAGCGTCGGACTCATCGGTCTCATCGCGGTAAAAGTGCTCGCGCCCGCTTTTTATGCCCGGCAAGACATTAAAACTCCGGTCAAGATCGGCCTCGCCACGTTGCTTGCCACGCAGCTGATGAATCTCATTTTCGTCGGTTGGTTGCACCATGCCGGACTTGCGCTCGCCATTGGGCTGGGTGCTTGTTTTAACTCTTCCGTATTGTTTTACTTTTTACGCAAACGCGGCATTTATCTACCCGAGCCGGGCTGGGGTAAATTCTTTTTCAAACTGTGCGTCGCGTTACTGGCACTGGGGATTACGCTTCGGTTCGGCATGGGTAGCGAAGACTACTGGCTTACTAGCCATGGCTGGACGCGCATTATTCATTTGATCTGGTTGGTGCTGCTGAGTGTGGTGGTGTATTTCGCAGTATTGTTCGCACAGGGCTTCAGGCTTAAAGATTTTGCCAAGCGCGGGGCGACTTGATTGGAATCAAAAGATGTCATAACCCGGAGAAGCCATGCCGTTAAGCTGGAACGAAATTCGTACGCGTTCACTGGCGTTTTCCAAACGCTGGGAAAACGACACGTCGGAAGATGCGGAAGCCAAGTCTTTCTGGACTGAATTTCTTAACGTCTTCGGCATAGACCGCAAGCGCGTTGCCAGCTTCGAAGAGCCCGTCAAAAAGCTCGGCGACAAACAAGGCTTCATCGATTTGTTCTGGAAAGGCGTCATGCTGGTCGAGCACAAGTCACGCGGAAAAGACTTGGACAAAGCCTACACACAAGCACTCGACTATTTCCCCGGCATCAAAGAGCGCGACCTGCCTAAATACGTATTGGTGTCGGATTTTGCACGATTTCGCTTGTATGACTTGGACGCTACCCCCTCCCCAGCCCTCCCCCGGGGGGAGAGGGAGAAAAACCCTCCACTTCCGGTGGAACCGTTGCTCCCTCCATCTCCAAAGGAGCCGTTGCTCCCTCTCCCGCAGGGGGAGGGCTGGGGAGGGGGTGCTTTTCACGAATTTGAACTAAAAGACCTGCACAAAAACATCAAGCAATTCGCCTTCATCGCAGGCTACCGCACGCAAACCATAACCCCGCAAAACCCGGTCAATATCAAAGCCGCCGAGCGCATGGGCAAGCTGCACGACGCGCTCAAGGCTTCAGACTACCAAGGCCACCCGCTTGAAGTACTGCTGGTACGCCTGTTGTTCTGCCTGTTCGCCGAAGACACCGGCATCTTCCAGCCCGCCAGCGCTTTCCGTGCCTGGATAGAAGAACGCACCGCGCCCGACGGCACCGATCTCGGCGCGCAACTGACCCTTTTGTTTCAGGTGCTCAACACACCTGAAGATCGTCGATCGAAATCGCTGGACGAACAGATCGCCGCTTTCCCCTACGTCAACGGCAAACTGTTCGAGGAAATGCTGCCTATCGCCTCATTCGACCTCGTCATGCGCGAAGCGTTACTCGATTGTTGCGCGCTGGATTGGAGCGCCATCTCGCCCGCCATCTTCGGCGCGCTGTTCCAGAGCATCATGGATGCCAAAGCGCGGCGCAACATCGGCGCGCACTACACCAGCGAAGAGAACATTCTCAAGCTGATTCAGCCGCTGTTTCTTGATGCGCT
>CAIWKC010000214.1 GCA_903913145.1 uncultured Gallionellaceae bacterium
AAAAATCCAATTCACTTTTTGTTTTGCCTGGATTTATCGACTGAAAATGGAGGTGCGACCCAGAGTCGAACTGGGCTAAGTGGATTTGCAATCCACGGCATAACCGCTTTGCTATCGCACCGTCTGGGACTAAAAAATGGGAAAGCCGATTTGCTTTCACAAGAAAATTGGAGCGGGAAACGAGACTCGAACTCGCGACCTATACCTTGGCAAGGTATCGCTCTACCAACTGAGCTATTCCCGCAAAAAACGAAGTCCGCATTATATGGATGCAAAACTTTATGTCAAGAAAATCGAAACAAAATCGAAACAATACCTTTAAGTCGACCAAAATGGCATTTGAAGTTCGCATCCAATGGCGCATCTCTGTATAATCCGCCTTCGCTCAAATATGGGCGATTTTCCACATTGCTGCCCGGGTGGTGAAATAGGTAGACACAACGGACTTAAAATCCGTCGCTTCGGTAAAACGGGCGTACCGGTTCGATTCCGGTTCCGGGCACCAGTATATTTTCGAATTTATTTACAAATAATTGATTAGGTAGGCCGTTATGTTTGATTTCGTGCATGAGAAAAAGCGAGTAGTGCAGTTTGTGTTGGTGCTGATCATTTTGCCATTTGCTTTTTGGGGTGTTGACTCATATCGAAAATCGGGTGGAGGCGAGTTTCTGGCCACCGTTAATGGTGAAAAAATCGGTGCGCAAGAATTTGATAATGCCGTGCGTCAGCAGGAACAAAGAATGCGCGAAATGGCCGGTGCTTCATTCGATGCCACGATTTTAGACAAGCCTGAAGTTAAACACTCGATCATGGAAGGCATCGTGGCCCAGCATTTGCTCGGCATGGATGCGCATAAAGCAGGTTTGACAATCACTGATGAACAGTTGGCAGACGTGATTGCCAGTATCAGTGCTTTTCAAAAGGATGGAAAGTTTGACAAGAAACAATATGAAACGGTGCTGAGCGCTCAAAATATGTCGCCCCTCACATTTGAGGCTAAAGTTCGACAGGAATTAAGTTCTCGCCAGCTTACGGATGCGTATACTCAAAATGGTTATGCCTCAAGTTTGGTCGTCGATAATCTGATCCGATTAAATGAGCAGCAACGTGTAGTGAGTCTTGTAAAGTTTGATATTGATTCGTTAACCAAGCAGGCCAAAGTGGACGACGCAGCCATTGATGACTATTTCAAAAAGAACCAAGGTGAATTTAAAACGCCTGAGCGGGCCAAAGTTGAATACGTCGTATTTTCAGCCGATTCACTTATGCCGCAAATTTCAATTGATGATGCCGAAGTTTCTAAATACTATGAAGAACATCAGGCTGAATTTGGTACTCAAGAACAACGCCAGGCATCCCACATTCTAATATCTGTTTCTGCACAGGCTGCTGACGCAGACAAAAAGGCAGCAAAAGAAAAAGCCGAGCAAGTATTGCAAAAGCTGAAGCAAGCCCCGGAAAGTTTTGCCGCTCTCGCAAAACAATATTCTCAAGATCCCGGTTCGGCCTCCAACGGGGGTG
Source organism: uncultured Gallionellaceae bacterium (assembly GCA_903913145.1). Classification (GTDB taxonomy): domain Bacteria; phylum Pseudomonadota; class Gammaproteobacteria; order Burkholderiales; family Gallionellaceae; genus PALSA-1006. The sequence continues at coordinate 1,522 of CAIWKC010000214.1, forward strand.
ATTTGGGTATGTTTGGTCGTGGCGCGATGGTTAAACCTTTTGAGGAGGCCGTCTATAAGCTTAAAGTGGGAGAAACGACTGGTCTGGTGCAAACAGATTTCGGATATCACATTATCCGCTTGACTGCTATTAAGCCAGCGAAGAATCAGTCGCTAGCCGATGTTAAAGGATTTATCTCGCAAAGACTGAAGACACAAAAAGCAAGCGACAAATTTGCCGAGTTGGCCGAGAAATTCAGCAACACAGTTTATGAACAAAGTGACAGTCTCAAACCCGCTGCAGACTTGGTTAAAGTATCTATTCAACAAGGCGGCTGGCTCAACAAAGGCCCTGCAACGGGAGGAGTTTGGACCGACAAAGTGATTCAGTCGGTGTTTTCTGATGAAGTAATAAAAAACAAGCGCAACACTACCGCAGTCGAAGTTGCTCCAAACACATTAATGGCGGCACGTGTCGTGGAATATCAAGCAGCCAGCGTGCGGCCTTTATCTGATGTATCTGCTGGCATTAGACAGAAACTGCAACACCAGCAAGCGCTCGATTTGATTGCAAAGCAAGGTGGCGAATTGTTGACTAGTTTGCAAAAGGGTGAAACCCCCAAAGTAACCTGGCAGCCCAGTCAAACTATTACGCGTGCACAACATACCGGTTTGGATACCGAGCTTACCCAACTCGTCTTTCAGTTAAACTCAGCCAAATTGCCTGCCTATGTGGGGATGCCCGTCGCAATGAACGGCTATGCCTTGGTTCGAGTCGAAGAAGTTAAAGAATCCGCGGCGATCGATGATAATAAGCGCAATCGATATCTACAGCAGATTCGCCAGGTAACGGGCGAAGAAATGTTGCGATCATATCTGGCCGATGCAAAAAAACATGCCGATATCAAAATTAAACCGTTCGCACCTGACGACAAAAAATAATTGTTTTTAGCTGGGTGATTTGCTTTAGAAATTGGCTATGCCCACAAATGGCGTTGGTTTCTTGAACCCAGATTGTCCATTAGACTGCACGGTTTTGTGGGAGGCCGATTTATCGGGCGATTTCAATATAAGTACATTTCACTAACAAACAGACTGTACAGTGAGTTTCCAGAAAGACAATTCAGTTTCCACAAGCGATATTAAACTGACAGAATAAAATATATTACAAAGTTTATATGGTTAGTATCTTTGCGAATCGATACTAATTATGCCAATAAGCTTTCCACTATTTATACCTTAACAAAAAATATCAGTATTCCAACATACTGAATTTTAGACATCAATTTTAATTATCTGCTCTGGCATGACTCATGCTGAATTACTAACATAATAGTAGTTAAACAACCAGTTAAACCAAAAATCCAAATTAGGTGAGCAATAAATAGTGGCATTGATTAGCAACTTGGTTACAAAGTGTTTCACATATCAAAATAAAAAATGAACTGCGAAATTGATTTTCCTCCCTTATTCCACCCCTTCAAAGTTTTTTTGAGCAAAAATTTCCAGCATCAATTACTCGCATTCAGAAATAATTCTGTAAAGAATTTATTACAAAATTATCTTTGCCTAAAGAAAAATAATTTTAAATGGGGGTCTATACGTATTTGTACTTACGTATTTCTAAAGATTGAATTTGTAATAAAACAATGTAAGTATTCGTGCTTCAAAATTTAAGTAATTTAACCTTTTCTAATTTACGTGGAGATTACATAGAATGAAGAATCAAGTTAAAGCGGTATTAATGGGCAGTGCAGTTGCTGGTCTGCTAGCCGTTTCTTTTAGTGCAACCGCAGCGGTAGATGTCGAAGCAGCGAAGAACCTGGCTCGTGCAAACAACTGTTTCAAGTGCCATGGAGAAACCAAAGAGAAGGACGGCCCTGCCTATATTAAAGTGGCTGAAAAATATCGTGGTAAAGCAGATGCTGAAGAAAAATTGGCTCATCACCTCACTTCAGGTGAAAAGGCAAAGTTTCCTGATGGCCATGAAGAGCCACATAAAATTATCAATACTAAAGATGCCGCTGAAATTAAAAACTTGGTAGGTTGGATACTATCGTTGAAGTAATGTTGTAAATATTAATGTGTCAAGAAATAGAGATGTTTGGGAGCGGCATTCAGATGGGCAACAAGAGTTTACTGATAAACAATGATGTCCATCATGCCCGCACACAATAAAAATTTCAAAGGAAGAGCCATGAAGCACTTAAGAAAAATGATGGTGTTGTTTGCTTTTATCGCCAGTATGGGAGCCGCGACAACTGTAATGGCAGCAGAAGGCCAGCCAGCAACTGAAAATCAACCCGTTGTACAAGTTGCACCGTCCCCAGTAACCGAACCCGCGGCACCATCTCAAGTCACTTCACAAGTTCAACCCGCAGCACCCGCAGCTCAACCGGAATCAAAAAATAAACTTCCGGAAATGGCTGCTGATGCACTGAGCCCTGCTAAAGCTTCACTTAAAAGAGATGCGATCTGCACACGCTGCCATGACGAAAGTGAAACAGCACCGATCCTGAGCCTCTACCAAACTAAACATGGTGTAAGAGGCGATTCTCGTACACCTAATTGCCAGACCTGCCACGGCGAAAGCGAAAAGCATGTGCGCGGTGACATGAACGGTAAAATTCGCGTAGCTCCGGATGTCGTATTCAAAAAAGGAGTTTATGCATTATCAGACGATAAAGAGCGTTCAGCACAATGCTTGACTTGCCACAAGGGTAACGCACGCTCTAATTGGGAAGGCAGTCAACATCAGAACAGTCAATTGGCCTGCAACAGTTGCCACGTAGTTCATTCGCCCACTGATAAAGTGCGCGAAAGAAAAATGCAAACTGAGGTTTGCTTCACCTGTCATAAAGAGCAACGTGCTCAAAGTCACCGTATTTCGACGCACCCAATTGATGCGGGTAAAGTTGTTTGCTCGCAATGCCACAATCCTCACGGCTCAGCGGGTCCGAAATTGTTGATCAAGAATTCGGTCAATGAAACTTGCTATACCTGCCATGCTGAGAAACGCGGCCCATTCTTGTGGGAACATGGTCCAGTTGTAGATGACTGCACAAACTGCCACACACCTCACGGATCAACTAATGCGCCATTGTTGAAAGCTCGTGCGCCGTGGCTGTGTCAAGAGTGCCACAGTGGTGATCATGGAGCTCAAGTGAATAGCGGAGCAAATCTTCTGAACGGTAGTGTTTCGACGGTCAATGGATTGCAGGCCCCTGGAAATGTAAGTGCTCGTGCTCAAATGACCGCACGTGCATGCCTGAATTGTCACATGCTGATACATGGTTCAAACCATCCAGCCGGTGCCAAATTCCAACGCTAGTCAATCAAATTGAATCGGGAGATTAAAATGAAAAAATATCAAAATGGTTTTGCTGCCCGTACGTTGGTTGTGGCAGTTCACGGTGCTTTGCTTGCAATGGCGATTAATCCGGCAGCTTACGCTGGTGCCGATGCATCAGTAGCAGATTTGACCAAGCCTGCACAGTCAGTTGAGGTTGGTATCAAGAACACGAATAATGGTTCCTATAAAGCGAGCGAATATAACGGACTCCAGAATAAAGGTGTAACCACTGACTTTAACCTTAATTTGCGGGGTGGCAGTAATTACGAAAGTGACGGAGTAACCCGTTGGAGTTTGAACGGTACTGATTTGGGTCTTGACACGGCTAATGTATCGGGTGATTACTCTCAGCAAGGTAAATTCAAAATTAATTTTGGCTATGATGAATTGTTGAGAAATCGCTCTGACAGTTACCAGACGCCTTTGCTGGGTATAAAGACCAATAATTTGAGCTTGCCATCTAATTGGCTTGTTCCCGGACAGTTAAATGTAAACCCATTTAAGACACCAACAGCAGTTGTTCCAGGTGCAAATGTTCGAACACTTGATCCCGGATTTATTAACAACGATGCTGTTTATCGTTTTAATAATACAACAAACAACGGCCCTGGCCCTGGTGCTGTTGCCGGCGCTTCAGCGCCATTTGCACCTACCGCAACACAAATTGCAAACATGCTGAGTGCGGCAGCAACCGATAATGCCGATTTCCGAAATTTCAACATATATACTAAACGCGACAAGTTTGATGCAGGATTCGGCATCAATATCAACCCTAATTGGGATTTCGCAGTTAGCGTACGGCAAGAGCGCAGAAATGGTTATAAATTAATGAGTACCGTCTCCAGGGACACTGGGGGCGACATGGCGATGGTCATTCCTGATCTAATCAATCAAAGAACTGACCAATACAACATGAGCTTGAGTTATAAGGGCGATAAAGAGTTTTTCCAAGCCGCCTATTACGCCTCGATGTTTTCCAACAACAACAATTCTATGACTTGGCAAAACTGGGCTACAGGTAATGCCATGAGCCCTACCATTCTTGGCGGCACTAAGGCAACAGCTGTAGGCATCACAACCGATACCATGAGTACTGGCGCTCCAGACAACCAGTTTCAACAATTGACGTTGAATGGTGGGTATGATTTTTCGAAAGATACCAAATTGGCAATTGGTACATCTTATGCGCGCAGCACACAAAATGAAGCATTTTTGACTGATAGCACAACGGTTGTTGTGCCACAATCATCATTAAATGGTTTGGTTATTACTGACGCATTCAATGCTAAATTGACAACCAAAGCAACCAAGGATTTGAGTTTGGCAATCGGCTATAAATTCGATCAACGCGACAACCGTACAGCAGTTAACACTTACCAGTATTCAGACGCTGGAGAATCTGCGTCGGCCAGTTTATATTTTACAAATTTAGGTGTTAGCTCTGGCGCGCCGGCTGTTAAAGCTCAGAACGCAAACGCCAATCGTCCTTACAGCAAAAAAATGGATCAAATTAATCTGGATGCGGATTACCGCTTTAAGCCGGGACAAGCTTTTCGGGTTGGCTACGATTTGCAAAATATTAACCGCTATTGCAAAGGCTCATGGATTGATTGTGTTGATGCTGATACGACCAAAGAAAGTACAGCACGTGCCGAATTGCGTTCAACGCTAACTGAC
>CAIWKC010000215.1 GCA_903913145.1 uncultured Gallionellaceae bacterium
CGGATAGTTTCGGATTGGGATTTCTTGCGGCAAGCTTTTGGTTCCAAAATGACAGGTTCGGCAAATTTATGCTTCCGAGATTGGAAGCATAAAACCATAGATGTGCTGGAACTTGTCGTTTTATTGCAATATTATCGTTCCGTGTGGCGGTAACGTTATGATTCCCGGCACAGATTGTTGATTTTTTAACCCGAATTGTCCACTAGAGAAACATGCTTTTGTTGGAGGACGCTTGAACGTGCGGTGTTGGGGCGCGAGCACCTTACAGCCACAGCCTACCCTTTACGGGTGCATCGGGCGACTTAGGCCGCAATCGCCCGATAAATCGGCCGCTAACAAGTGCAAGCAGTCTAATAGATTATCTGGGTAAAAGCTCAATAATGATCGACGAAATCGCAAGCCAGACTGAGTCCCCCGTGTGGCCGGGGGATTTGCCTAATTGAAATACTTAATGCAGCATGTTGCTGACCTTATCTCCAAAAGAATTCTCAAACTGAATCTTGACTATATCGCCAAGGCGTATCTTGTCAGCAGCTGCTGCGTCACTGACGATAACATAAGAAAATGAATCACCGATCTGGTTGCTAATCACTCCATCAGCTAACTTAACTTGTTCAGTACTCGTTACGCCAGTCAATGCATGTGTGTCTGTAGTGATCGTTAATATCTGTATCTTAAGTCCTTCATTCGCGCCATTCGGGCGACCTATTGAAATCTTGAAAATATTGTCTTTATCCTTGATACGTCTTTCAAGAATATAGCCTGATGGAGCGAACTGGTTTTTCAGGGCTGTATGAATTTTGCGCACGGCAGCATCGGCAGCTTGCGAAAGTATCCCTTTAGCTGCGGCAGGAGTAATTGCCGGGCAATAGAGGAAAAACTGCGCATCTTGGGTATTAGCTGAACTGGCCTCAGCATCAAATGTATTGACTGTTGTTAGCGAAGGAATTTGGCTTAATTTGATTGAGTAACTAATTTTGCCAGATGTGGTGCACGTGGCAGGATTAACGTGAGCTTGGCCTTTATCGTCAGTCCAACTTGAAGGTGCAGAGTACTGAATTCCGGCTAGGGCGGAAACGATTTTGCCGGAAATGGCAAAATCTGCAACGTCCTGTCCTGTATATCCAGAACGTCCTTTTGTTTCAGCTAACGTGATTTCCTGCCCAAGTTTTTCAGCGAGCGTCCTGTCTACGATGGTCACATTTTTCGTATCATTCAGTTCTTTGATGATCGCGTCAGCAACTTGGTCACCGGCTGCACTGCCTTTTTTGTCGGCGAGTTCAAAAACCACTATGCGCGGCTTGATACCTGAAAGTGACGCTTTGGAGGGCATTTTATCCGTTTCTCTGAGCGTTACTTTGTTATAAGCGTTCATATCTTTTATCTCTGTTGATGCACATCCCGTCAGCATTAACAGGCATATCACCGAACCAGCAACACACAACCTCTTCATTTTTCACCCCCAATATAAATAGCAAACATTAAGATAACTTCTGTATCAATGACCTACCAAGCCCAAGGATTGAAACGCGCCCAGTTCTTCCAATTTCGATTTGACCAGAGCGGTGGCTGTAACCATTGAATTTTCGTAACTTACTCGTGAGCTACCAGCCACAACCAATTCCTGAGGGTTGAATGTTCTTCCAGTTGAGTCGGTTGTTTGGATGAATAAACGAATTTGAGTTGTATAGTCCCCAAACAGGATGGATTTCTGGGTTTTCCCCTTTACCGTAATAACAACATCCGGCTTTTGCTCGTTTGCACTTGCAGAGAGTTTGTTTTCTCCCAAAAAGGAAACAAGCATTTCAGAAATGGGTGCAAGGTCTCCGGATAGAGTCTTAATCTTGAACCGTATTGAATATATCAATTCATCAAGCCCTTTTTGATATCCAAGATATTTATTAAAATAGTCGTTGCTACGGAAATTTGGATCGGTTGCCTGAAGCAAATAAACCAAATCTGTAGCTTCCTGGATTTTTACTTGAGCATTCGCCAATGCCAAATATTCCTGCAATTTGGACTGCTTCCTTGCCAGGGAGATATTGCCGTCTAATTCTTGATCCAGGCTACTTAAGTGGCTCAAGGTATTCTTCACGAAGGCAGGACGCGACATTCGAGTCAGTACATAAATAACGCC
>CAIWKC010000216.1 GCA_903913145.1 uncultured Gallionellaceae bacterium
GTACTTTTCGAAAGCGTCTCGGTAAATGTATTTCCTGGGTAGGCTGTTGTTATAAATGTCAAAAGCTTAGCCAGAGTGGTTCCGGTAGTAATCGTGAAAGCATCATAATATGAACCTTTGCTACTAAATGAGTTGACGATTCCGGAAGGGGCGAACGGAGGAGATTGGATCATACCTCCCTGTGACGCTACAGTAAACGAAGGTGCTATCACTAACGGAGCCGCTGACACTGTTGCACTCGCTTCACCGGCAAAAGCCAAGAGCGCCAACAGGCCGATAACCAATTTTGATATTTGATGTTTCATCTGAAGCAGCCCTCGATCCAAAAAAATAATGTAACGTTAACAAACCCGATTCTCATAATTATGCGCATATTACTTTGAAACAAGTAAAGAAAGCAATGGTATTCGTCAAAGTTGTGTTATTTTGATGCATTGTTTGCGCACCCCATACTAAGAAGTTTACCTTCGCTAGTGGTTTTGACATCCAGTCACCTTTTTAATTTCGAAATTGAAATAGCTTACAAAATTGTTGCCCGCAAAGTCCTTAAAGGTACGATTAGTAGGTATCCTTACCCGTAAATACTTTAAAAACAGTCATCCAAATAATCCTGACATCCAACCACAAAGTCCAATTACGTACATAGGCCAAATCAAAATCTATACGCCCCTGCATTTTTTCCAAACTATCCGTTTCGCCACGCCAGCCATTAATCTGCGCCCAGCCTGTGATGCCCGGCTTCACTTTATGGCGCAGCATGTATCCATAAATGATGCTGCGGTATTCTTCGTTGTGAGAAACAGCGTGCGGACGAGGTCCTACTATCGACATTCGCCCTTGCAGCACATTAATGAATTGCGGCAGCTCATCCAGCGAATGACGCCGCAAAAATGCGCCGAATGGCGTTACCCGAGTATCATTCTTGGTCGCCTGAATGACGCTGACGCCATTTTCACTCACCGTCATGCTACGAAATTTCCAAACTTCAAAGACTTCGCCATTTAATCCATACCGATTTTGCTTGAAAATAATCGATCCAGGTGTCGTTAACCTTACCCCGAGCGCGATCAACAGCATCAGTGGAGAAATAAGCGACAATATTAAACTACCGAGGATCAAATCTTCTGCGCGTTTAACCCATCCTTCTATGCCATTGAAAGGACTCTCGTATACGCTCACCACAGGCATGCCGGCCACACTAGACCACCGCGCGTGAAACAAATCAAAAACAAAACTATCCGGCACTACATAAACCGATGCAGTCGAATCGGACAACTGATCAACAATTTTAATGATTCGCGCTTCAGCGTGCATCGGCAATGTAATATACACAACATCGATTTCGCCAGACTTAGCGCGCGCTATCAGGTCTTGCATATTCCCTTTAAAAGTCAGCCCGCCGAGATCAATTCGCGCCAGCGGTCGATCATCGTATACACCCGCTACTCGCAACCCCATCCACGACATAGTTGTTATGCCTGCCGCCATTTTGTGTGCGGTATTGCAAGCACCGAAGAAGACCAGCGTGCGCGAGTTACGTCTATCGGCAAAGAGCAGTGGTTGCAATCGGCGGTAAACATAACGCGAGACGAGCATTAGAATGGGAACAATCAAAATCCAAATCGACAACAGAACACGCGAATACATTGACGTTGTCTTGGTAACGAAACCGAGCACCACCAAAAACAGCACCACGGTGAACCAAACACTAATGACACTCAGAAACTCGTCCATGAGTTTTTCACTACCCCACAGCCGATACAGCCATTGGATCTCAGCCAGGATCATAAATATCAAACAAGCCAGGCACATTAACAGAAGGTAATCTGCATCCACCTTGAGTTGGCGGATAGACATGGCGAACAACATTCCCAGTGCGATAATCACAACATCCACAATGCGTTGCAATAAAGTCAGTGCACTACTCTGTGGCCTAAGCAACCCGCGTGAAGCATTTCTACGCATAGATACACACCATAACTACTGTCCTGTCCGCCAAAATTGAAGCGAAATTAACCGCTCCCACATCCCCGATTTTACACCAGCTCCCAAGACCTTCGATATAGACCAAAGTATCTATACCTTTTGCATCATGCATATACCTTAATGTTTGGCCATTTGCACAGCAATACGCTGCATCGTGTCCAGGCTTTCATTGATAATATGATCAAGCATCGGTGCAAGGTAGGGTAGGGATAAAGCCAAAGAGGCAAAGCCAACGGTCAAAGTGATGGGAAATCCAACCGCGAAAATATTGAGCTGCGGCGCACTACGCGTCAATATCCCCAGTGCCAGGTTGGTGATCATTAATGCGCCGATCAGCGGCATTGAAAGCTGCAACGCGTGTGAAAAAATAATGCCGCCACTTTCGGCCATGGTGCGAAAGGCCGCAGCGGACGGCATGGTCGCGCTAATCGGAAATGCCTGAAAGCTATCTGCAAGCGAGGCCAGCATGTACAAGTGGCCATTGAAACCGAGAAAAGCCAACGTAGTAAGAATCCCCAAAAATTGCGCGATCACTGGCGAATAAGATGCGTTCACCGGGTCATAAAAACTTGCAAAACCTAATCCCATCTGCATTCCAGCGAGATCACCTGCCATTTCGATTGCGGTGAAAATCAGACGCATGGTGAAGCCCATGGCTAGACCGATTAAAACTTGTTGCGCCAAAACCAACAGACCTATCGCTGAGGCGGGTTCGATATTTGGCGGCATGTTGACGGTTGGCGCGACAATCACTGTAATCAACATGGCCAGACCGACCTTGATGCGGATTGGAATTTGCTTGTTGCCCAACACGGGAGAACTGGAGATGAGCGCCAAAATGCGCGCCAGCGGAAAGAAGAACGCGGCGATCCAGGCAGTAAGTTGTGCGCTAGTGACGCTAATCATGTTTTATAAACCATAGCCGTTGTCGGTAGACGCTAGTTAAACCCAGATTGTCCATTAGATCGTGAGCTCTTTGTAGGAGGCCGATTCATCGGGAGATGGCGGCCTATTTCCCCCGATGAATCGGCCTCCTACGAGTGCCCGACCATAAGTTTCACGGACAATTTGCGTTAAATCAAAAACAACCCGAGTGACTTATCAACTAACTTCACCCAACCATCCAGGGAATGCTGGTGAACAGTCGCTGCATATAATCCAGCAATAATCCAATCATCCACGGACCGGCAATTATCAGTACCACAAACATCCCAAGCAATTTGGGGATGAATGACAACGTCATTTCGTTAATCTGCGTTGCAGCTTGAAAAATACTCACGAACAAGCCGATGACGAGTGCAGTCAGCAATAACGGAGCCGACACTAACAGCGTCAGTTCCAGTGCTTGTGTTCCTATTGTCATGACTGACTCGGGTGTCATTTTTAGTTATTCGTTTCTATTCGTTAGTCGATAGTTCGTTTAGTCGCTTTGTGGGTTGTTGATATAAAAAGACCTCCCGTCTAGCGACAGTTTTCAATCAAGTATAAAAACTTTGTACCAAAGAGCCTATGAGCAGATTCCAGCCATCTGCCAATACGAACAACATAATCTTGAAGGGTAGCGAAATGACGGAAGGAGACACCATCATCATACCCATCGACATCAGAACGCTGGCGACGACCATGTCAATAATGAGAAACGGGATAAAAACCACGAAGCCGATTTGAAACGCGGTCTTTAACTCGCTAATCACATAAGCGGGAACGAGTATCTTCATAGGTACATCATCTGCACTTTGCAAAGGTTCACTGTTGGAGATGCGCACGAATAGAGCCAGATCTGTTTCACGTGTCTGCCGTAGCATGAAAGTTTTAAGCGGCGCACTCCCTTTTTCATAGGCTTGCTGCATAGAGATTTTATTTTCGCTGAAGGGCAGATAGGCATCCGCATATATTTTATCCAGCACCGGCGACATCACAAAAAAAGTCAGAAAAAGAGCTAACCCGATCAAAACTTGGTTGGGTGGTGAGGAAGGTGTGCCGATTGCTGAACGGAGCAATGAAAGAACGATGATGATGCGGGTAAACGACGTCATCAACAACAAAATAGCAGGTAGAAATGAAAGTGAGGTCAGCAGAATGAGCGTCTGCAGGCTCAGTGAATACGTTTGTCCTCCTCCTGCAGAAGGCGTGCTGATAAAGGCCGGAAGCCCGGATTCTGCAGCAAAAGTGAACGATGAGTAAAAGAATAGCAAGGCTGCGAGCAGCAAAAACTTAAGCCGCATTGCGTTTCTCCATCACGACCTTAAGCCAGTTTTTAAATTTGTTGTCGGCTTCAGGGGTGGTACTTTCGGTCGTAGGCAGAACATTTTTCGGCATGGTGTGAAGCGCAGTGACTTGTCCCGGTGCTACGCCAACGACAAGCCAAATGTCATTCACCTCGACGAGCACGATACGTTCACGCTGACCAACGGCCACGCCACTGATCACCTTGAGCGCGCTACCCGCCGCATTCTGCGGCAAGTTGATGCGCTTAAGAATCCACGCCACCAGGACGATGGCACCGAGTACGAATAACAAGCTCACGATGACTTGCAAAATGCTTCCGGAAGAAACCGCGTTTGAGGGCGGAGGAATAGGAACAGGGCGAACCGGATCAGCTGCAATTGCCAGTGAAGACCAATAAGTCGCAGATAATAAAGCGAGTAAGCGAATCAGCATGTCGTTATTTGTTGATGCGGCGTAACCGTTCGGAAGGAGTGATGATATCAGTCAGGCGTATTCCCAATTTATCATTCACAACCACAACTTCGCCCTGAGCGATAAGAAAACCATTGATGAGTACATCGAGCGGCTCACCCGCCAGACCGGCAAGTTCAACCACCGAGCCTTGCGCCAATTGTAGCAAATTTTTAATGGGCATCTTGGTGCGACCCAGTTCAACGGTAAGTTGCACCGGGATATCCAGAATCATGTCCAGATCGTTATGTGCAGTCGCATTTCCTCCGCCGCCGAACTGTTCAAACTCGTGAGGCTTGACCTCGGGCGTTGCGGGTGCGGCTGTTTGTTCAGCCATTGCGGCACCCCAGTCGTCGGCGCTAATTTGTTCTGTGGTTTCTTCAGCCATTTTTTCCTCCAGTGGATTTGTCGGCATTGTCAGCCGCCAACATAGTAATTACCTTTAGCGCGTATTGATTATTAAACACGCCATATTTGCATTCCATCACGGGTACGCCGCTCACATTGGCGATGACGTTCTCAGGCACTTCCAGCGGAATAAAGTCACCCGTTTTCATTTTTAAAACCTGATCTACAGTGGTCGTTGCTTGCCCAAGCACAGCGGTAAGCTCGATTTCTGCAGCTTGAATCTGTTTGGACAACATATGCAACCAGCGTTTATCGGCAACAACGTGATCGCCTTGCATGGTGCTGTAAAGTAGCTCGCGAATCGGCTCGATCATCGAGTAAGGCATGCAAATATGCAGTGACCCGCCCACACCGTTAAACTCAATTTCAAAGGTGGTGACCACCACGACTTCATTCGGTGTGGCGATGTTGGCGAATTGCGGATTAACTTCAGAACGAACAAATTCGAATTCCAGTTTATAGACTGCTTCCCATGATTTGCCGTAGGTTTCGAAAACAACTTTTAAAAGTTGCTGAATAATGCGGTGTTCTGTTTGCGTAAATTCACGACCTTCTACCCGGGTATGGAAACGACCGTCTCCTCCGAATAAACTGTCCACCACCAGAAAAACCAGATTGGGATCAAAAATAAATAACGAATTACCGCGTAGCGGCTTTACCTGAACCAGATTCAAATTGGCAGGAACAGGCAGATTGCGATTGAATTCGGAAAACTTTAAAACACGCACAGGCCCAACCGACACTTCTGCACTGCGGTGGATGAAATTATAGAGGGCGATACGCAACAAACGCGCAAAACGTTCGTTGATGATTTCCATCGTGGGCATACGCCCGCGAACAATCCTCTCCTGAGTTGCCATGTTGTAAGGACGTACACCATCGGTAGGCGTTGTATCCTGATTGGCATCTTCAGCTTCGCCCGTGACTCCCCGCAACAGAGAGTCGACTTCGTCTTGGGAGAGGAATTCTTGGCTCATGGCATCATTACTGAATAATAAACGAAGTGAACAGGACGTCCACTACGCCCTTTCTTTCACCACCTGCGGCCTCACCCGGTGCGTCGGAGGCAACGGGTTCGGAACTGGCTGCGGGCGCCTCAGCGGTTGCTTCCGGTGCAGCAGAAGCCGCGCCTTCTGCAGGCATTGCCGCAACGCCTGAAGTGGTGTTCGCCGCTAGCGGTTCAGGCGCGACAGTTTGTGGTGCGTTATGAATGCCCAGAACACTGTTTGCTTCAGTGGCAATCTGTATAGCCAGCCTCTTTTTACCGATGACAGTAGCCAATTCAGAAGGTTTTTTGCTGGATAACAGCAAATTCAATTTGCTGCGTATCTCTGGCAAAACTGCTTTGATTTTATCTTCCAGTTCGGGTTCCATCACTTTGAGTGAAATGTTGATCTGCAAATATTGATCAGACTCTTCTTTTTGCAGATTAACGGTAAACGCTTCCAAAGGAATAAATTTGGGTTCTTTGGCGACTGCAACTTTTTTGGTATCACCCTCTTGAGGATTTTTACTCTTCATAAAAAAGAATGCCCCGCCGCCTCCAGCAATTAAAACCACTGCGGCGACGATGATCAGGAGCAGTTTTTTCTTGCTTTTTGGCGCAGCGCCTTCCGCAGCGGGTGCGGCGTCCTTTTTTGCAGCTGCTGGTTTTGCTGGTTTGGACATGCTTCGTTCCTTTTAGATGTTGATGATTATCCGGCTTATTGTTTGTCCCCTATCAGTGGAATAAGCAACATAATCATCCTTATTTCTACACCCTAGGCGAAGGTGTCCACTATACCGTTATGTCGGCTGATTGGGGAGACTCGAACGTTCTGATTAATGGAAAGAGAAGCTTCAGAAATTCCCCCGCTCGCTGTACGCATGCCCGATGATTTATTCTCAATGTCACCTTGACGACCTCGCGGAGCCTGGTCGCTGACCGTAGCATTGCCCAACATAATGCCACTCTCAGCCATCATTTCACGCAATCTGGGTAAAGCCTGTTCCACGGCTTCACGCACTGCGGCATGAGGCGAGGTAAACAGTGCTGTCGCCTGGTCTCCGCTGACTTTAAGCACCACATCCATTGGCCCAAGTTGCGGCGGGTTGAGATGCAATTCTGCCGTTTGTTCCTTTTGGTTTGAAAGCCAGGTGATCTTCTGATTAAACTCGTCACCCCAATTGTCATGCGCAACGGGTGTATTGATGGTTACTTGAAGGGGCATGATATTGGTGGCAGAGATGGGCGCAGTAGCGGCTAGCAGCGTTGCTTGTGTATTGGCATTTGGTTGCGGTGCTGTTGCGAGTGCAGCCGCCTTGTCATCATTTCCCATGAGTTTGGCCGTGGTTGAGGCGGTGATCGTTTCCATCATGTTTGTAAAATTGGCATCTTTTTTTGCCGCGGATGGCAGCACACTATTTAGCTGTGCTGCATTTTTAGATGCGGGTAATTCTTGTTTCCCGGTAACTTGATCAATATTCAAATCCACCATGTTATTTTGACCGCTACCGGGTAGGGCAGCTTTCTTGGGCAATGCAGACGCATCGGCAGTTGTTGCGGAAGATACAGCTAGAGGAACTAAAGCGGCGAGTACATTCGGGGACAAATTGGCAGTACTATCATTTGGGCTCGCTGCTACCTTGGTGTCACCCATGTTTGATTTAATATTGGAAAAAATCTCGTCCGCAGTTTTGGGCTTTATTTTTTTGGGTTTGGAAGCGTCCTCAACGGGCGAAGCATCAGAACTTTGAGTTGCAAAGGCATCGCCCAAAACCGGGGTAAGCAGTGCGGCTTCTTCTGTAGGCTTTGAATCTCGGGTGGTTTTTACTGTTTTACCAGCAATAACCGGGGTTGCATTATTTGTTTGTGAATTGTCATCTATTGATGCTGCATCAGTTACTTGGCGAGCCAACACTTCGCCGAACGACTTTCCTTCCTTACTGCCATTATCAGCCTTCTTGCCGGACGGTGTCGTTGGTGCCGGCTTTGATATTTGTGGATCTGCAGCAGCAGCGCTGGGTGCCGGTTTTGAAGCATTTTGCGGAGTGCTGATAATGTTGGGCAGGTTATTCATAATGTTCTCCTTCTAATTCTTCGTTAATTTTTTCACCAGCTTTGTAGGCGGCAAACCGACTTGAGTGCTCATCCTGTATCTTTTGTTCCAATTTGGCTTCGCGAATTTGTTCTGCCTGATGATGCCTTAGCGCCAACGTATCGAAGGATTGCATTTTGCGCTGGGATTCGTTGAGCTCTGCTTGGCCTGAGTTGACTGAATGCATGGCAAGTTCGATGACTCCCTCTTGCTGCCTGATTGCCTGGTCAAGCCGATATATAAAATCCTGGAAGTTTCTCAAATCGGTTGAAGCCATTCCATTTTTGGTGGCCTCCTGAAATTTCTCCTGATAATCTTTTCTGAACTGTTGCAAAGTTGAGAGTTTTGTTTGCGCAGCATTTTGCTGCTGGTTTAGTTTGCCGAGATTCTTGATGGCAAAATCATTCTTTTGTTTTGCCAGATGCAACAGGGGTTGCAGGGGAAAGGGTTTAGCCATGATCAATTACCTTTCTCAAACAAAGCTGAAAAGGCGTTCATGCTTTCAATGTAATGATCAGCCTCGTACATATCCTGCCTCAGGAAATGCGACATACGCGGATGCATCTTGATGGCATCATCCAGCAAGGGGTCGCTGCCACTCACATAGGCACCCACACTAATCAGGTCACGGTTGCGTTGATAGTGTGCGTACAACTGTTTGAAATGTTGAACCTGAGCATAATGTGCCTGACTGACCAGATTATTCATCGCTCGACTGATGGAGCCCTCGATGTCAATGGCAGGGTAGTGTCCTTGTTCAACCAGACGCCGGGATAGCACGATATGTCCATCCAGAATGGCACGTGCGCTGTCTGCAATCGGATCTTGCTGATCGTCACCTTCGGTCAGCACCGTATAAAAGGCGGTAATCGAGCCACCGCCCTCAATGCCGTTTCCCGCGCGCTCAACCAATTGCGGCAGCTTCGCAAAAACCGAAGGTGGATAACCTTTGGTGGCAGGCGGTTCGCCAATAGCCAAAGCAATTTCTCTTTGTGCCATGGCATAGCGCGTGAGTGAATCCATAATGAGCAATACATTTTTGCCCTGGTCGCGAAAATATTCAGCGATTGTCGTGGCGTAGGCCGCACCCTGCAAACGTAATAGTGGGCTGGTATCGGCGGGCGCGGCAACAACCACTGCGCGCTTGAGCCCTTCAGTGCCCAGAATGTCGGTAATGAATTCTTTTACTTCGCGGCCGCGTTCGCCGATCAGTCCGACCACGATGACGTCTGCCGTGGTGTAGCGTGCCATCATGCCGAGCAGAACGCTCTTGCCCACACCGCTACCTGCAAATAATCCCATGCGCTGGCCGCGGCCGACGGTAAGCAGCGCATTGATCGCACGTACCCCAACATCAAGCGCATCTTTAATGGGTGCCCGGTCAAGCGGATTAATGGGCCGGCTTTGCAACGCTGCACTAGGGCCATCGGGTAGCGGGCCGTGCTGGTCAAGCGGGCGTCCCGCCCCGTCCAATACGCGGCCCAATAACATCTCACCGACAGGCAGATGGCGAGCCAAATCTGCGGTGCGCCTGTGTTGACCTCTTACGGACGCGTTTCGTGCCGACTCAAACGGAATCACACGTGCTCCGGGCAAAAGACCCTGCACATCAACTTCAGGCATCAAAAACAATTTATCCCCTGAAAAACCCACCACTTCGGCTTCAACATCATTGTTGGGTAATTGAATAACGCAGGTACTGCCCACTGCCATACGTAAGCCAACCGCTTCCATGACCAGTCCGGTCACTTTCGTCAGGCGTCCGCTGATCACCAGCGGAGGGCTTTGACTGGCCAACTCGCGGTTGGACTGCAAGATATCGAGCCATTGTTTTAGATGACGATTAAGACTTTTTTCAGCCTGTCCCGATTCCAATTTTTCCTCAGCGTGGGGAAGGGTAGCCGTTTCCTCTTCAGTAAAAGGCAAAGTATCTGTATTGGACGAATCGGCGCTCGCAGGAGTCGTTGCCAGGATATCCTCCGGCAACGGCATTGATTCCGTTAGCGTGTCTGTACTGCTTGTCATTTCAGTAACCAGGACGAATCCTGTCCCATGTTTTCAGTGATCCGTTTCCAGCGTGTTTCAACGGTGGCATCAATTTGGCTATTGGCTGTTTCGATGCGCACCCCGCCTTTCGCGATTTGGTCATCTTCAAATATTTTCCAGCCTGAATGGGTTAGCTGTTCACCCATGCGAGTGCGCACAATCTCGGCATCCGCAGGATGTAAAACAATGTGCGCGCCGGGATTGAAATGCGGTAAACCGCTAATGGCATCACGGACAATGGGGAGCAAAATTTCGGGATTGACCTTCAGTGCCTGGTGTACCATTTGTTGCGCGAGTTCGAGTGCCAGATCCAACAGACCTTGGGCAACTTGTTGATCAACTCCTTTCAATGCTTGTCCCATAGCAACTACCAATGCCGCAAGCTGCTCTGTTTCAATTGCAGCTTTGTGCGAACCTTCGGCATAGCCAGCCTTGTAGCCTTCTTCGTGCCCAGCCTCCTGTCCTGCCTGATAGCCCTCTTCACGCGCTTGCAGCTGAATATTTTCGATTTCAGCAGCGGTAGGCAATTTCATTCCATAGGCGTTGCCGGAAACACGAATGCTGTCTGGTGAGTCGAATGAAGGCAGTTCCCAACGCTCGTACGCGGTGAGATTTTCTTTGGGTGTCAGCACATCAGACATACGCCTCGTCTCCCTTGCCGCCTATAGAAACCTGACCTTCGTCTGAAAGTCGGCGAACAATCTTGAGAATTTCTTTCTGCTCGGCTTCCACTTCGCTGAGTTTGACCGGTCCCTTGGATTCCAGATCTTCGCGCAACATTTCGGCCGCGCGTTGCGACATGTTTTTGAGAATCTTGTCGCGCAGTTCTTCGCTGGCGCCTTTGAGTGCCACGATCAGCGATTCGGATTGTACTTCGCGCAGAATCAACTGGATACCGCGATCTTCGATGTCCATCAAATCTTCGAATACGAACATCTCGTCCATAATCTTCTGGGCCAAATCCGCATCGTGTCCGCGCACCGAATCGAGCACGTTTTCCTGGGTGCTTCCAATGAAATTGAGAATCTCCGCCGCAGTCCGAACACCACCTTTGATTGATTTCTTGGTGACAGCATTACCAGACAGCAACTTGGTCAATACATCATTTAATTCGTGCAATGCAACCGGTTGAACACTATCCAATGTTGCGATGCGCAACATGACATCGTTCCGAGTGCGTTCAGCCAGTAGACCGAGTACGCTGGCAGCCTGATCCGGTTCCAGATGTACCATGATAGTAGCAATGATTTGGGGGTGCTCATTGCTGACCAGTTCAGCAATTGAGGCAGCATCCATCCACTTCAGGCTGTCGATGCCGCTGGTATCACTATTGTGCAGAATACGGTCAATCAATCCGGCGGCTTTGTCGTCACCGAGCGCTTTCCTCAACATGTCGCGGATATACTCATCCGAGTCCATCCCGAATGTGGTTTTTTGAGCGGCCCGTTGATGAAATTCCTCAAACACGGCTGCAATTTCTTCGCGGGTTAAATTTTTTAGCGCAACCATCGCGGTGCTAATTTTTTGCACCTCTTTTGGCTCAAGAAATTTCATGACTTCTGCGGCTTCGTCTGCGCCTAGCGTCAGGAGCAGAATGGCGCTTTTATTAATTCCTTCATCACTCATCGCTGTTCACCCATTCCTTTACGACAGAAGCAATGATTTTGGGATCGTCTTTGGCCAATTGTTTGGCGAGTTGCAAGTTGGTGTCAAATGAATTTTCTGCTTTCACCGCTTCAATTTCTTCAGGGGTATGCGGCACACTAGGATCTAATGCTGCCTCGGCTTCAGCTTTTGCTGCAGCTGCCGCCGCTGCGGCTTCAGCTTCAGCTTTTGCAGTCACATTTCTGAAGCCTGGGCGTATGACGCCGAACAAAAGGAATGCCACCGTACCGGCAATCAATAGATATTTGAGCGCCTCTTTTCCAAGAGCGATATTTTCAGAATCTTTCCAAAATGGGATTTCCGGCAATACTTCCTGATCGTTATTAAACGCACTGTTAAGCAGGTTCAGCGTGTCTCCGCGTTTGGGATCGAAACCCATCGCATCTTTTACCAACGCAGTAATCTGTGCTTTCTCGGCATCAGTATAAGGCTTGGAAGAAGGTTTGCCTGATTTATCCACCACGTTACGGTTGTTCATGACTACTGCTACCGATAGCCTGCGAATATTGCCGACAGGAAGCTTGGTATGTTGAATCGTGCGATCTACTTCATAATTCATGGTTGCTTCTTTAAGCGTGTTTGACGCGCCGCTCGCTGCTGCCGTGCTTGAGCCATTTGGACCATTCGCCGGTTTTACAATCGGGGCAGTTGCGGGGACAGGAGGCTGATTGGTCAATGCGCCTGGGACGCCACCGGTATTATTAATGCCATTCAGTGCCTCCTTCGTTTGGGAGCTACGAACGGTTGCACTGTCAGGTTTTTGATTGGGTTTGTAAGTCTCGGCAGTCTGCTCCACTTGAGAAAAGTCGATGCTGGCCGTAACTTGTGCTTTTACGTTTTGCTGTCCGGCGATCGGGATGAGAATGGCTTCGATACGTTTGATGTAATCCTGTTCGATTTCACGCACATATTTAAGTTGTGTCGCATCCATCGATTGTTCATTCGGATCGCGCGTGGAACTCAACATATTGCCGTTCTGATCCAGAATAGTCACATTTTGAGCAGACATATTGGGAATGCTGCTTGAAACCAGATGGACTATTCCATTGACTTGACCGGGATCGAGCGTACGACCGGGTTGCAAAGCCAACACGACCGATGCACTGGGCTTTTGTTGTTCTTTGACAAAAACAGAAGGTTTGGGTATCGCCAAATGTACTCGGGCACTGGCAACCGAGTCGAGTGTTTGCATGGAGCGAGCTAACTCGCCTTCCAACGCTCGCTGATAATTCACTTGTTCCAGAAACTGACTGGTGCCAAATTTTTGTGTCTCCATCAATTCAAAACCGACATTGCCACCCTTTGGTAAACCTTGAGAAGCCAAACGCAGACGCACTTCGTGCACGAGATTAGCGGGCACCAAGAGTGCACCTCCTCCTTCGGCAAACTTGTAGGGAATATTTTGTTGTTGTAGGGACTCTATGATGGCGCCGCCGTCCCGGTCGGAAAGATTACTATACAGCACGCGGTAATCAGGGGTTTGGCCCCAAATCCATAGTCCTACCAAGACGGCTATCATCGCTGCGATAGCGACCATAAATCCCATTTTCTGTTGCGGATTCAGATCCAGTAACATTTGCAGAATTGTTGGAGCTGGCGCTTTAGGTGTATCGGTCATGTTATTTACCAAAGGAGCACGTTCATTACCTCACGCCATGTATTATCGGGGTATACACCAATATCAGTGTGCCGAAAAGCGGGAGAATTCTATAGCTTTTCAGGGGTTAATCCAGGTACGAGGGTGATATTGTGCAGTCACTGATGAAGGAGCTCGACCATGAACGTTTCCAATGTAGATAGTGTACTCGCTCAGATGCGGGCTGTGGTGGCCTTGGCTCAGGGTGTACAAGCTCCTTCTGCACCGGCGGCGACAGGCAGCGTTGATTTTGCCAATGTTCTAAAAACATCCTTAGACGGTGTGGCGCAAGCGCAAAACACAGCAGAAAATATGCAAAAGGCCTTCGTACTTGGCGACGACAAAGTAAGCCTGAGTGATACGATGATTTCCATGCAGAAAGCCAATATCGAATTCCAGACCACGGTGCAGGTGCGCAACAAAATGGTGGCGGCCTACAACGACATCATGAATATGCAGGTTTAGACCGGTTTGATTTGAACAAAACCTAACGCATAGCCAAGCAAATTGTGCATGCTCGAATATATAATAAATCGGTTTGAACCGAGCCAGTTGAAGTTGGGCGCGACGTTAAATCCAATACCAGTCACTAAATATTAATGAGATAGCTGGCAATGTCTGCTGTCAACAGCCCTTGGCTACCGTCCCATTGTCAGCCGATTTGGCCGCGAACATGGCATTGTTCGACGATTCAAAAACTTCTGTTACCGAATCAGGTGCGTTCGTGAAGGTTATAAAACCGATGTTGGCAGATACTGCGAACTCGGTTTTTTTCAACTGGCTGGTAATTGCGGCACAAATCTTATTACATACTTCCTTGCAGTCATTTTCGGAAGTATTTGGCATCATAACGGCAAATTCATCCCCACCCAAACGGCCTATCGAATCTGTTTGTCGAATCTGTTCGCGTAAGATTCTGGCGAGTAACTTAATCGCTGAGTCTCCTGCTTCGCGCCCCTTTGTTTCGTTTAGTTTCGCGAAATCATCGAGGCCCAAGTAAGCGAATGAGAAATCGCCTCCGAAGCGCCTTTGCCGACGAATTTCCATCTCCACCAATGGCTCGAAGCCTTTCCGGTTATAAAAGCCGGTGAGCCAATCGAACGTGGCTAGATGCTCAACTTCCTCAAAGTTGATACGCGCCAACACAGCAACAATCGAGATGAGAATGTTTAAAGGCAAAATCATGCACACTAGTATTATCTTTGACTGAAAGGTAATTTCATTGTCGTAAAATACGAGTGTTATGGCCTGTAACATAATTGCGAGTACCACGGAAAATCTGACATAGCTCAATTTTTTGCTATGTAACCCGACCACGATGAGAGGAACAATATAAAGCAAGTACATTTGTGCAATTACGGAGGTCGTAATGTCCAGCGCAAAGATGGCCAGCATAGCAATAACACTTGGGAGAAAGACTATCTGATGAGGCAAGCCACCCGGAGTTGCTATGAGCTTGAGTAACCTGAATTTACTATTGCTATGGATTACCTTGTGGCTTTCACTTAACCCACGCACCATTTCCATGCACGCGCGCAGTGCGTCTTCCAGTTCGTAAGCTGTCTGATAACGTGCGGATGGATTCTTGGCCATGCATTTGGAGACAATCGCGTCCAACAGGTCTGACACTTTATGATTCAATGAACTAGGTGAAGGAGGGGTGATATCCGAAATCTGTCTCATCAATGCCATAATATTGTCGCCCATGAATGGAAGTTTCCCTGTGAGCATTTGATACATCACCACGCCAAATGAAAATATGTCGGAGCGGGAATCGGTCGGCTTGAACTGAATCTGTTCTGGTGACATGTACGAAGGGGAACCCATAATCTTGTTGGATTGGGCCTTTACCTTGGAGTTGGGTATTTGAGCGATACCGAAGTCGGCTAGTTTTGCCAACTTATTGTCAAGTACCATTATATTTTCAGGCTTGACGTCATGGTGAACGACGCCGTGCTTGTGAGCGAAGCCTAGCGCATTTGAGACTTGAATTGAAATATTTAGAACATCCTCGACCACCATCCCTTGCTTGCCGATCAGTTCACCCAATTCACGTCCTTGCAGGATCTCCATGGCAATATAAAGCATATCCCCACTTTTCCCCATATCGTAGATAGTGAAGATATGGTTATGATTTAAACCTCCCGCAGCTTGCGCCTCCTGAAAGAAGCGGGCTTCATATTCTTCGATTTCCTTGCTGGACAAACCTGAAAGGTCAGCCACCTTAATCGCGACAAATCGCCCGATTAGCGGGTCGCGCGCTTTGTAAACTTTACCCATGGAACCGCGCCCAAGTTCACCCACGATTTCATAACGTCCGAGATGCGTAATCATCAATTCCTCCGGTATTAATTATTATTTGATTTTTACAACATGAGTGAGAGAACTTTGTTATATGGATACAACCACAAGATTATTGAGTCAGGCGATGTTTAACACAGCATTACTGCAAAGGCTTTCGCCGCCGAAAAGGCTGCCACAGCCGTTCTATTTTAAATTTTTTAAAGTCTGTTTGTAGCCCTTGTGAGGTCTCGGCATTCTACACAATCAAGGTCTCTTACAAAACAAGAGCAGGCACTAGATTTTTTTGTAATCTTGGGTATTCAAATAGTCATCTTCTAATTTAGAGAGTTGACCCTTCTAACCCAAGCGGTAACAACGTGGCGTTAATCCGTGCGGGCTGCTTTATCGAACGCATCCGTGTTGGGTGTCAGGTTAGGGGAAAATGTAATGAAACAGCCCACTAACAATATGCAGAAGCTTTACATCCATAAATTGTCGCATCCACTATTTGCAACTTGCCACATTTCAATCATGTCGGATAAATATATATTTTCGATCAGCACTTTAGAATTCTGTAAAAACTCCGATAACAGAACTAACGGAGGTTGATGTAGCTAATAAAAAGGCAAACCAAAGTGAACGGCAATAAAGCCGGATGTAAGATTTGAGTCTTAAGGAGAATTAAAATGCCCTCATATATAAATACCAACCTACCGTCGCTGAACGCGCAACGTAACCTGAACGGATCTCAGGGTGCATTGCATACTTCCTTGCAACGTTTGTCTTCCGGCCTGCGTGTCAACAGTGCCAAAGATGACGCTGCGGGGATGGCGATTGCCTCACGTATGGAAAGCCAGATTCGCGGCTTGAACCAGGCTGTGCGTAACGCCAGCGATGGTATTTCGCTATCGCAAACGGCAGAAGGGGCATTGGGTGCAATTCAAAGTAACATGGCCCGGATGCGCGAATTGGCCGTGCAAGGTGCCAATGCGACAGCGAACTCGGATATTGCCTCGATCAATGCCGAATTCACCCAGCTCAATTCTGAAAATGCGCGTGTTGTTCAGGCGACTTCCTTCAACAATATTCAATTGCTATCGCAACCGGTTAACCAAATATTCCAAATTGGTGCAAATAGTATCGGCGGAGTAGATACGATTGCGGTCGTCACCAATGCTGCGATTGCACCCACATCGACCACTTTGGGCGATACCTCGGCATCGTCGCAGGCTGAGATTGCGAAATTGGATGTGGATATTGCAAACGTGGCGGCGGCACGTGCTACTTACGGTTCGGTCCAGTCGCGTTTCGAGTCGGTTATTAATAACTTGCAGATCGCGTCTGAAAACCAGACCGCTGCGCGCAGCCGTATCATGGACACCGACTATGCGGCAGAAACTGCCAACCTGACTCGTGCACAAATATTGCAACAAGCAGGTACTGCGATGTTGGCCCAAGCGAACCAATCACCCAACAGTGTCTTGACACTGTTGCGTTAAGGCTAGCGTAGTAGCATGATAACTTAGCTGATAGGTATACCTGTCGGCTGAGTGTGTCAGGAAGAAAAGAGAAGGAGCAGAAAATGCTAATTCAACACACAACCAGCCCTGTGAGTTCGACGTGGGCAGCCAGCGATGTTGGGGTTGTTGCGATTGCATCCCCGAGGGGGGAATACAATCCTCCACCCCAGCCGGAAAAGGTAGATACACGTCAACCCACTGTGGCACAATTGGAAAGCGCGGTTCACGATTTGAATCAATCCATGAAAGCGAATAGTTCCAACCTTGCATTCAGTATTGATCCGGATACAGAACAGACTGTAGTTAAACTCATGGACTCATCGACGGGTGAGGTTATTAAGCAGTTCCCGTCAAAAGAAGCGATTGCCATTGCCAAAGCGATTGGTGATATCCAGCAAGGCTTACTGCTCAAGCAGAAAGCTTAAAGAGGAACGACCATGCCGGTTTCTGGAGCAAACAATGCGACGTCACTCTCATCAGGTTCTAACATTGATGTGAATGGCCTCGTTACCAAATTAATGGCGGTGGAACAAAAACCGCTCACTGCCATTAATGCGAAAGAAGCCAGTTACCAAGCCAAAATCTCTGCCTTTGGTCAAGTAAAAAGTGCACTGTCTGCTTTCCAAACGTCGCTACAAGGACTTGGAAGCAACACAAAGTTTCAAGGAAATAACGCGACATCTTCTGATCCGGGTTCTTTTACTGTTACCGCACTGAGTTCAGCTTCCGTGGGTCACCATACCATTGAAGTTAACAATTTGGCTCAAGGTGAGCACTTGGCTACACCGGGAATCGCCAGCAATACAACTTCCATCGGTAACGGTACTCTTACATTTGATTTGGGTACCATTACCGGTGGCGAGTTCAACCCCAATGTCGGGAAATACAAGACCACCACACTCAACAATGCAACAATAGCCAGTCGTACAATTCCGGGTACTCCCGGCACCACAATTTCGTTAGCAGACACGACTACTCTGACACCGGATGTAAATAGTGCTGGAAAAATACCTGCCGGTACATTGACAATCAACGGTATTGAAGTCGATGACATCAATCTGCTTGACGAAGATAGCCCCTTACACAGGGCTGAAAATATTGCCGAAGCTTTTGATCAAGCCTACGTTGAATCCGGCGGCAGATCAGGCACGTTCACCGCTTCACAGGGTAAAATTATTATCAAGTCAGAAGATGGCGGAAAGCACGTCACTTTTGGTGTTTCCGGAAAAGCGACAGACTCCGTCAATGCTGCAAAAACTTTGGCAACACTATCGAAACAAACGGGATTGTCAGCCGCTCAACTCGGTACTCAATCAGGCAGCAATTCAATAGTGACAGTGAACAGCACCGCCGGACTCTCTCTGGGAGATCCGATTTCAGGAGGCGGGTTTCCAGATGGAACAACGATCGCTTCAGTCGTGGATACCACTCATTTTTTAGCTTCTGCTGCAGGCAAAGACAGCAAGGGTGCGACCCTGACTACAAGTTCTGCTTCAGGAAGTAAAACAATAGCCATTGATGACTCCAATAATTCTTTGGAAGGCATTCGCGATGCGATCAATGCAGCCAAAATCGGCATCACGGCAAGTGTTGTAAATGACGGCAGTGATGCGCCTTATCGACTCTTGCTGAACTCGGATACTGTCGGCGCAAACAGCAATATTAGAATCAGCGTGGGTGGCGGGGACCCCGCGCTAACCAAGTTACTCAGCCAAGACCCTACCGGCACACAAAATCTTACCGAAATTGTCGGGGCAAAAGATGCTTCTCTCGTTGTTGATGGAATTCCGGTAAGCAAACCGGGAAACGTAATCAAAGATGTTATACAGGGAGTCACCATTACGTTGCTCAAACCAACAAGTTCCCCTGCCTCAGTGGAAGTCGCTCGGGATGTGGCCTCAGTTAAAACTTCGGTTGAAGAATTTGTAAAATCCTATAACGAACTGAAAAAGGTCATCCTTGATTTAACCGCCTATAACGCAGCCACCAAAAAAGGCGCCGCTTTGCAGGGCGACTCGGCTATGCGCTCGCTTGACTCGCAAATAGAATCTATTCTGAGTTCACCTTTGGGAACACCTGCGGGCTCTTTCACTACTCTGTCGCAAATCGGTGTAAGCAAACAGACAAACGGCTCTTTGGCAATCGACTCAACCAAATTAAATACTGCACTCAGCACCCAATTTGATGAAGTTGCAGGCCTATTTGCCGCGATTGGCAAATCGACAGACAGCATGGTTAATTTTAAAGCCACCGCCCCAACGACTGTGCCTGGAAGCTATTCCGTTGCTGTTACAGCTTTGGGTAGCCAAGGTAGCAGTATCGGACGGAGAAATCTAAATTATGGTTCAACAACAATTGATAAAGACACCACAATAAATGCTACCGTCGACGGTGTTAGTGCTCCGGTTCCGCTTACCGCCGGCGTATATTCGGCTACACAACTTGCCGCAATGCTCCAAACCGCTATCAACGGAGTGAGTGCCTTTGCCACTTTGGGCAAATCAGTATCCACAACTGTTGATACTAACGGCGCATTGCACATTAATTCGAACGCCTTTGGCTCTGCATCAAAAGTAAGTTTGGAAGATTCAGCCGGCACTAACGTTTCCGATTACATGGGATCAGCCACCAACGCTTCCGGAACGGATGTAAGCGGTATGATTGACGGGTCCCCGGCAACAGGGACTGGACAATTATTAACATCAAACACCGGCAAGTCATCGGGACTCCAAGTGCAGATCGCTGGAGGTCCAATCGGGGAAAGAGGTTCCGTCAATTACACACAGGGCTATGCCCACAAACTCAATGACTATGTCAACCTCGCATTAAGCAATAACGGTGTTTTGACAGGTAGAATTAATGGACTCGGTACTTCGGTGAGGGGACTCTCGAAAGAAAAAGACACAATCAATTCGCGTCTCGTAACAGTTGAAGAGCGTTATCGCAGGCAATATACAAAACTGGACGCTGCGTTAGGCAAAATGAATGAAACCAGCACCTACCTTTCCCAACAACTATCAAAAATGTAAGCGGAGAATAAAATGAACATGAACTCAGCGGTTAAGGCTTACTCTAATATTGCCATCGAATCGAAGGCTCATTCTTCTGATCCCCACAAACTCATTTTGATGCTTTACCAAGGTGCTTTGCTTTCTATTGCTTCAGCAAAAAACCAGATGATGCGCAAGGAAATCGCGGCCAAAGGCCAGTCCATCAGTCAGGCTATATCTATTATCAATGACGGGCTAAAAGCCAGCCTGGATTTAAATGTGGGCGGGCAATTAGCCATGAATCTTTCTGATTTGTACAGCTACATGATTCAACGTTTATTGCTGGCCAACATGAAAAATGACACAGAGATTCTCGACGAAGTCAGCACATTGTTGCTTGAATTACGCGGTGCTTGGGAAAGCATCCGTCAAACTGAGCCGCGCCCGCAGGTGAAAACTCCGCATCAAGCCGTTGAAAAGACGACGCTGGTTTACGGAAGGATGTAGTAATGAGTTTGGTCATTGATAAATATGAGTCTCTCGCCAAGATCACCGCTAAAATGCGCGAGGCCGCGGTTCAGGACGATTGGGATCTGCTAGTCGAATTGGAAGAACAATCCAGTGCCCAAGTTGCAGAACTGAAAGCAATCGATCTAAGCCCCATTGATGAAGTAACTCGCCTTCACAAAGTAGCATTGATTAAAAAGATTCTGGCTGACGATGCCGAAATTCGTCGCAAAATGGAACCGTGGATGGATCAATTGCAACGCATTATGGACGCTGCCCGGAGCGAAGATCGCTTGCAAAGAACTTATACAACAGGAGCGAGTTATTAGTCGTTAGTTGATTGTTGTTGTCATCACCTGAATAGGTTTTTAACTAACGGCCAACAACGACCAACTAACCACTATTCAATGCTACCTACTGACGTTCTCAACACTCTCAGGGCACTTTCGCTTAATGAAAGACCGCTGATCACTCCGTTACCGGATAAGGACACCAGCGGAAAGGGGGCATTTGAGTTAGGCCAAAAAGTACAGGGCACAATATTGGCGCAGGTAAATACCGGTGTTTTTAAAGTTCGCGTACTCGAACAAATGATGCACATGCAACTGCCCGAAAATCTCAAAAGTGGTGATGTCGTCGAGTTGCAAGTATTATCTTTACAACCGCGCCTTACTTTCAGTCTTTCCACATCAAGCAATCCGCTTTCCACTCCAGAGCACTTGAGTTCTACTTCGCTTTTGCTTTCGGCTTTATCACAAAAGCCTCTGGAAAAAGCGCGTATTTCAGCCATTCAAAGCCAACCGCTCATGGCTGAAACAAAGGCAGCGCCAGACACCAAAGCATTAGCCGGCAAGCTACATGAATCACTCAGCCAGAGTGGCTTGTTTTACGAATCCCATCAAGCACAATGGATTGCCGGTGCACGTAGCACCGCACAATTACTGCAAGAACCTCAGAACCAATTACCCTTGGGGCCGATACCTCAAAACCAACTTCCTCAAAGTCAGCTTTCTCAAAACCAGCCAGCACAATCTTCAGATGCGGTCGCTGAAGCATCCATCAACACTGGCAATGCCACATTTACAAAGCAAGATAACCCCGTTTCCAATATCCCAAGTCAACTTCTACCTTTAGTTCAACAACAGCTCAATGCAATGGAAACACGTCAGGTATTCTGGCAAGGGCATGTATGGCCGAACCAGAGGATGAACTGGGAAATTCACGAAGAGACCCCACGCCAAAGTGCTGCTACCGATGAAGACTCCGGTAAACAATGGGCCACCCAGATCCGTCTCGACCTGCCTAACCTCGGAGAGGTTGCCGCAATGCTTCGTTTCAACAGCAACGGTTTGAGTATTACGCTGGATGCTGCAGGTGATCAAACGCGTGCCTTGTTTGGCTTGGCAAGCTCGCAACTGACCGCAGCACTTGCCGAGCGGGGCATTACTGTCTCCAGTACGTTGGTGGCGCCTCATGGCAAGCCCTGACAAGCGCCAAATGGCGGTCGCACTCGCCTACCAAAACGGAGAGTCCGCCCCCAAAGTTGTAGCCAGGGGGCGCGGCATCATCGCCAAAGCCATCATTGAACGCGCCAAAGAGCATGGCATTTTTGTTCATGAATCGCAGGAATTGGTCGGATTGCTCATGCAAGTTGAACTCGATGAGCACATTCCTCCGCAACTTTATCTTGCCGTGGCAGAGCTACTGGCATGGATATACCGTTTGGAACACAGGGAAATCCCCGTTAATCCCAGTACCAATTCTGACAATCCCAGATAGAATATCGCAAATTCAGGTACCCGCCGCGCGGGAGAGTTTGCTTTAAGTCAATCAGGATTAATATCTCAATATGGTTAAAGAAAAAGAAATACCACTCAAGATTGAGGTGTTTTCAAATAATGAAGACAGCGAATTCCTCATACACTCCAAGAATGAGATTCGAAGTATTTTAAGCACAATATTTGAGCGCAATACACGTGCCGCTTTGTATTACAACGAGGGCAACAGTTTTGTATTAACCATGCTGCTTGAAACCAGCGAAGAAGGAATCTGGATCGACCCGCCATCCAATCCCTCGGATAACCGAAATATTATAAATAGCAACAAAATTATTTTTGTCAGCACCCACAACCAGGCAAAAGTACAGTTCGTCACTGATGGTGCACAGCAAGTTACTTACAACGGACGGAATGCTTTTTTTATATCTTTGCCACCAAAACTCTTACGGTTACAGCGGCGCGAATACTACAGACTAACTGCCTGGCCACAAAATCCGCTCACGTGCATATTCAAGCCTGCTCAAGATCAGCAGCAAATCAAACATGATGTGACTATTATGGACATTAGCATTGGAGGTATTGCTCTTGTCTGCCAGGAAAATTCACTTGAACTGGTCCAGGGCAACACTTATCCGAACTGTGAGATCGTATTGCCCGACATTGGCACCTTAACTGCTACTATTCAAGTCAAAAATGCTTTTGAAGTAACGGCCCGCACCGGTGAAAAAATTCGCCGGGCCGGCTGCGTGTTCGTCAAGCCGGACGGTATCACAACCAATTTACTTCAACGCTATGTGGCAAACATGCAACGACAGGCAGCGGCAAATATTGCCAAAGAAAAAATTTAACCGGAGTTATACATCATGGATATTCTGCAAGAGGACGAGGCCGAGAACCACTTCCTGGGACAATTTATTCCGTTGCACTACCATCACAATATGTTGACCGACAAAAATCGCATGGACAACTTTAAGACTGCCATCGATTTTGCGGTTTTCGAAGGTGCCAAGGTGTTGGAATTGGGTGGTGGAACAGGAGTGCTTTCCTGTTTCGCTGCAGCCAAGGCCGGCAAAGTTTGGTGCGTAGAATTTAATCCAGCTTTGGTGACCGAGTCGCGCCGCTTTTTAGCCTTGAATCCTGATGGGCACAAAGTGGAAGTGATTCATGCCGATGCTTTCGAATATCTGCCACCCGAGCCGGTTGATGTCGTCATCTGCGAAATGATTCATGTGGCCATGTTGCGTGAAAAACAGGTCGCCGTAATCGAAGCGTTCAAAGCCCGCTATCGCGCCCGCTTTGGCGACAAACTTCCAGTATTTATACCTACGGCTGTCATTATGGCAGTTCAACCCTTGCAACAAGACTACAATTTCTCTGGATTCCATGCTCCAATAATCCAATTTCAGCGTGTTTATGCCGAACATCCTGGTGCAATAGAATTGGCCTCTCCCCAAAACTATAGTGTTCTGGATTTTTCCCAGCCAACTTCTCTGGAAATTGCATGGCAGGGAAATTTTAAATTGGAGGCTGACGGTACTGTCAATGCACTGCGCTTCATCACAAAAAATATTCTTGCGATCGATAGTGTTCACTCATCAACAATTGATTGGCTGATAGATTATCTTGTGCTTCCGTTGCCGCACCCCGTCACGGCAAAAGCAGGTGATGAATTACAGGTTTCTTTCAAACATCTTGCAGGTGGTTCAATCCGATCATTAGAAAAAAATATGAACGCTACCTTGATTAAATCAGAAGAAAAAAAATGAACGTCCAGGAGCGCAATGAGCTTTGCTCGTGCGGTAGCGGCAAGAAATTCAAAAAATGCTGCATGGGCAATTCTCCCTCTACGCCAACATCTGTCTCGCCAACTGCTGAACAGCTGATACAAATTGGACTGGCTCATCATCAAGCAGGACAACTTACTCAAGCAAATGAGGCTTACCAGCAGACCCTTCAATTAAACCCCGACCACCCTGATGCGCTTCATCTTCTGGGAATGATCGCCCACCAAATCGGCAATCATGTTCTTGCTTCAGAGCTTATAGTCATGGCATTAAAAATCAATCCGCTCATGCCAAACTATCTGTGCAATTTGGGTTCAGTACTGCAAGCGCAGGGCAAATACGCTGAAGCCATTGCCAGCTTTCGCCAAGCGATCTCCATTCAGGCTAATAGTGCTATCCTCCACTTCAACCTCGGTCATGCTTTGCAAGCACATGGACAATTGCGTGCCGCTACTGAAAGTTACCGGGCCGCACTCTTTCTGGCTCCCAATCACATTGAAACACTGAGCAACCTGGGGCACACACTTCGCGCATTAGGTGAAGTTGATCTGGCAATTGAAAGTTACCGGCAAGCAATTTCGGTTGCACCAGACCTCGCCGAATTGCATTTCAATCTGGGGGTTGCTTTGAGTGCGCAGGGCAAATTCGATGCAGCAATCGAAAGTTACCGGCACGCGATCAGCCTCTCTTCAGACTATGCGCAAGCCTATTGCAATCTTGGCGCAGCGTTGCTGGCTCAAAAACAATTTGAAGAATCCGTTCTGTGCTACCAAACAGCTATCTCTATTAACCCAGTGCTAAGCGAGGCACATTACAATTTGGGAATCTCTTTTCAAGCACTGGACAAGCTTGAGGCCGCAGTTGCCAGTTTTCGCAAAACGCTCGAACTTCAACCCCAATTCATTGAATGTCACTGCAACCTCGGCAATGCATTGCGTGAGCAAGGTCATTTAAATGAGGCTATCGGGTGTTACCAAAGAGCGCTTGCCATCAAACCGGATTATGCCAACGCCTACAGCAATCTGCTTTTTCTCCTAAGCTACCATGCTGTAGCCTTGCCCTTGGACTATTTGAATCAATCTCGCGGCTGGGAACTGGCTTGTATCCCTGCCTCAATCAGACAAACCGCAAAAGAAAAAAGATTCTCTCGCCCTCCTATTTCAGGCAGACGATTAAAAGTGGGGTACGTGTCGGGTGACTTTCGCAAACACGCAGTCAGCTATTTTATCGAACAAATATTTGCGCATCATGACCGTTCACAAATTGAGTTATTTGCCTACTCAAATAACCATGCGAGCGATGCCGTTACAGAAAGGCTGAAGACACTGGTGGAGCATTGGATCCCTATTGCAACCCTGTCAGATATGGAAGCTTGCACACTCATTGAACAGCAACAGCTTGACGTTTTAATTGACCTTTCTGCCCACTCGGCACACAACCGTCTCGGCGTATTTGCCCGCCGCGCTGCACCTGTTCAAGCCACTTATTTGTATTTTGCCAGCACCGGGCTGTCAGAAATGGATTTTTGGATTGGCGATGAGGTATTGTCACCACCAGAATTGGACGATCAATTTAGTGAAACTATTTGGCGACTACCGCGCGTCTGGCTTTCTTACAAAACGATCACTGAAGCGCCTAACCCAAGCTGGCAACCCGCAAGCGATGGAACTATCTGGCTGGGCTGTTTTAATAATCTGGGCAAGATGACTGCGCATACTTTGCGTCTCTGGGCACAAATACTTATCGCGCTGCCTGAAGGCCGCCTGCTACTCAAAAATAAAGAACTAGCTGACATCGATAATCAGCAGCGTATCCTCAAAGAATTCGCCTTGCATGGCATTCCCTCAAATCGCATCGAACTCCAGGCAGGATCAAGCTGGAACGACTATATGAATCTGCATAATAGATTGGATATAGCACTCGACCCTGTAGGCGGACATGGCGGCGGAACTTCTACCTGCGATGCGTTATGGATGGGCGTGCCTGTCATTCATTTGGCGGGAGAACATGTTGGTTCTCGCTTTGCGGCCTCACTTTTAAATGCCATCGGCCACAGTGAGTGGATTGCACATTATGAAATGGAATACATTGAAAAAACGATCGCGCTTGCCAAAAATTTAGAACTACGCAAGGAACTTAGATTCGAACAACGTAATAAAATGTCTTCAAGCCCGCTGTGTGACGCGCAAGGTTTGGCTCTTGCTTTAGAAGAGGCTTACCGCAGCATGCTCACACACTGGCTTGATTCCCAATCTACCTTAGAAGCGGTTATTTAATAATGCAAACCATTACTGTCCCTGACTATTACCCAAAATTTAAGTGCATTGGTCCCGATTGCGAGGACACTTGCTGTAGCGGTTGGTGGAACGTGAGTATTGATCATGATACCTATCTCAAATACCTGCAGAGCACTCAGCCGGAATTGGCGCCTCTATTTAAAATAGCAGTGAGCAAAAACAAGTTGCCAAGTGCTGACAATAAAAATAATTACGGCATGATGCAAATGAAAGCAGATGGGGAATGTCACTTTCTGCAAGAAGATAAACTCTGCGCAATCCACAAATTTATGGGCGCACAAGCGCTCAGCGACACATGCCGGCTCTATCCCCGTTACCTCAATCAATTTGGCGCTCAGCGCGAGCATTCTCTAGGCATCTCATGTCCTGAAGCCGCACGGTTGATTCTGTTAAACCCGCAACCGCTAAAATTCACTTCGATTGAACCTGAGCCCTCGATTGATGAAAAACCATTTATTTCTTACCGCTTTCCATTGCAAGCTGATGGCGATCCAGAGCAAATTTCTGTGCTGGATGATTTCCGTGCGGTCATTATTGCAATATTGCAATATCGCGAACTCAGTCTGGGTGCTAGGGTCATGTTGCTGGGATTCTTGCTGGAAGAAGTCAACAAGACGATCTCTTCTGAAAAGTTTTCTAGCGCCTCCGAACTGTTACCGGCTTTGGAATCTTTTCTTGGCATGCTTGGACATCCGGAACAAATCGAAGCGCAGTACACAAAAATTGAAACCAGCATTCCGCGTAAGCTCCAGATCGTGGCGCAACTTATCACGCAATCTTTGAACAAAGCTTCAAGTCGCTTCAAAGAATGCCTGCAGGACGCTTTCGAAGGACTTGAAACTGATGCTAAACATGGCGAGATGCTTAACAAATTTACGCAAAATTATATTAATTACTATCGTCCCTTTTTTCAGAATAAAGAATATATTTTTGAAAACTATCTGGTGAACCAGGTAATTACTCGCTTATTCCCCTTCACTCGAGGATCTTACCTTGATCTTTATCGGGAACTGGTTGGCAATCTCGCTGTCATACAAGTGTTGCTGGTCGGCATAGCTGCAAAGCATAAGGGATTAAATGATGCGCTGGTCATTAAATTGTTCCAGACTTTCGCGCGCAATTCAAATCACAACAGCGGTCATTTGGATAACCTCATTGCATCATTGCATTCTGTAGAACAAGATTCATTCGTTCACATCATGTGGATGCTAAAGGAAACAAATTGAAAGGAACCCAACACTTGAACGAACCCGAGAGTGATGTGCCATTCCCATGTGTCCGAAATTGCTGCCTGAACGATGATGATATTTGTCTTGGATGTTTTAGATCACTGGACGAAATCAAGTTCTGGAATGAGGCTGTTAATAGTGAACGTATTGCCATTCTTGCAAAAGCAAAGCATCGGCGTGCCGCCCACGAACTGAAATTTCATTCTTGAATACTGTTTTTAAAAGGTAAAAACTACTAAGCCAGCTACTGTAAAAGTTTGAAAAGATGTGATAAAGTCCTGCAGTTGCAGTCGTTAGCCGCTATCATATAGCCATTCAAATCAATTCCTCCTTCAATAAATGAAACTTTTGACCTTCCGATACATTTGGGTTGTTATCTTTTTTTGCCTCGCGGGTTGCCACAAATTGAACCCCGGCGGTCCGGCTGCCGCTCCAACAAATGTAAGAGTCGTTTCCGGGGATACAATTGCAACTGTTACCTGGGACATGGTTCCAGGCGTACAGTATTTTATTTTTTGGGATACCGCGTCTGGCCTGACCCCCGATGGATGCGGTTCAAGCCCAACCTGCAGGGCAACCATTCAAGCGTCTTCACCCTACGTGATTACTGGTCTGACCGATGGTACAACTTACTCAGTGACTATTAATGGAAGAACGCAAGGAGGCGCTGGAGGGCCAGGTTCTCCTTCAGTATCATTCGTTCCTGGATATGCTGGGATTAATTGGACAAGCGGGAACGCTGGCATCAATGCGTTAAATGCGATTACCTTCGGCAATATATATGATACTTCAGGCAACAATCTGGGCAACGGTTATGTTGCCTCAGGCGTGAGCGGTGCACTTTACTATGGCATTGTTGACGTCAACAACAGCTTAAATTGGTCAGCGATTACGAACCCCTCACCTAGCATTACGTATAATGCCTTAACTAATTCCGGAGCGACATATTTAGCTGTAGGGAATGGCGGTTCAATATTGTACAGCGCCAACTATGCTGAAACTTGGACGCCCATTACGACCACTACTACACCTAACAATCTGTTCGCGATTTCCTCATTCAGCACATTTTTTACAGCAACAGGTCAAAATGGAACCATTCTAACCAGTGATAGCAGTGGAACGATTTGGTCTCCGCAAACTTCGGGAACCTCAAATAATCTCAACGGTATTACCATCGGAAGTGTATATGTAGTTGTTGGTGATAGTGGCACTTTACTTACCAGCACAAATGCTGCTAATTGGACTGCAAACACTACAGTTGCTTCGTCATTTTCTTCAATCAATCTGAAAAGTGTTGCCTATTGTGCCGTCACACCACCTTCAGGAGTATGGTCAGGAACGACAATCTATCCATATGTTGCCGTTGGAAGTGGCGGAACTGTCCTTACAAGCATCGACGGCGGAACAACATGGACTTCGCAAGTGCTTTCTAATGGCGCCGCCACCCTTACCGGAGTAACCTGTGGCCATCAATTCGTTGCAGTTGACGATTCAGGTAAGATCTTTACCAGCTTTGATGGTCTGGCATGGACAGGTCCAGCTCAAACTGCTACTGGCGCTCTAAATGCCATTGCACACGGCCTCTATGATTACACTGCCGTCGGTGCGAGTGGATTAACATTCCACTCAATGTAATAATGAAACTGTCTCGCAGCTTGCGCTATTGGATATTGGGAAGTGTGATTGTTGCACTTCTCGGCGTTCAGCTTGTCGAATCAACGCATCATCACGAATCTGCCGCAATTGAAGAGGCCTGTCCTGTCTGCCAAGTTGTAGCGCACACACCTCTTGATTTAGTGCCGCCTGCGGCAGCCCAAATAGCAACTGTTCTGCTGCTTTTGTTTCATCTCTGCAGCAAGCAAAAAATTTCACAAGTTGCCTGCACCTACTATACCTCCTACCATTCTCGCGCCCCCCCGTTGTTGACCGCTTAACAAACACCTGATTTTTCATTAAGCATTTATCCCCGTTTTGATTCTTAAAGCGGTTGATATTATTCTCGGGAGTATTAAATGTCATCATTCAAATTATGGATGGACGGCACATTGGTGCCAGTTATTTTATTCGGCTTTGCTGCCATAGCTCATCCATCATCGGCAAACGCAGAGGAAATTAGCGGACTGGTTCAAGATGCCTTGGGTAGAGCCATTTTAAACGCCAATGTGAGTCTGCAAAACTCATCCGGTGAGGTAATTAGCAAAGCACAAAGTGATGCCTCAGGGAAATTCTTTTTTTCAAATGTTTATGAAAACACCTATGCTCTAGTCGCAGAAAAAAGTGGATTTCAGGTAGCCACTTCGATCGTTACTATCGCAGCTGGAAAAAATTCTTCAGCGACCTTGACACTGACTTCAGAAAATGCGCTTGAAGTTGAAATTACGACTGAGCGGATTACTCAGACAAGAAACGGTTTGTCTCCCAAAACAGGTGGAAGCGTCTACAACTTTGACGCCGGCAACATTGATAATTTGCCGCAAGGCGATAGCACGCCGATTAACCAAGTGCTGCTGCAGGCACCCGGGGTCGTCAATGATTCTTTTGGGCAATTGCACGTGCGCGGCGAACATGCCAATACGCAGTACCGTATTAATGGCGTCATTCTGCCGGAAGGCATTAGTGGATTCGGTCAGGCAATTGATGCCCGTTTCGCACAAAAAATCGATCTGCTAACCGGCGCACTTCCTGCGCAGTTTGGCTACCGCACTGCCGGTGTGATTGAAATCACGACCAAAAATAATTTTGAAGCCGGGGGCAGCGTTGATCTTTTATTGGGCAGCAACCAAACCTATAACCCCAGCTTTGAATACGGCAACACCAAGGGAGACCTTACGTATTTCGTCGACGGCTCATTTTTAACCAATAGTATTGGCATCGAAAATCCGTCCCCCAGCGTCAATCCAATTCATGATCAAACGAATCAGGATAAAGGCTTTGCGTACCTGTCCTACTTGTTGAACCCGAC
>CAIWKC010000217.1 GCA_903913145.1 uncultured Gallionellaceae bacterium
GAGGCCGATTTATCGGGCGAAGCGGGAAACATCGCCCGATAAATCGGCCTCCCACAACCGTATTGGTTACTAATGGATTATCTGGGTTTAAGGGATGAATTATCCCGGCTCATGTTTTTCAAGAAACTCTGACCGTGCAATATTATGAACTCGTGCTATTGGCGAGGAGCGGACTCCGTGAACGGCTGCTTTGGTGTAGTGAAAGTGGCAGAATGAAATATCTCGCTACGCCACACTAACGCGCCCTTGCATGAACCGATGTGCAATCAGGCAGCGACTAACGCCTGTTCAAGGTCCTCAAGCAAATCTTCGAGATCTTCCAGTCCGGCCGAAATTCTTACCAAGCCCTCGCTTATCAAGTGTGCCTCACGCTCTTCTGGTGTGTAAAAGGAGTGAGTCATGCTCGCGGGATGCTGCGCCAGACTTTCCGCATCGCCCAAGCTGACGGCTCGGGTAATCAACTTTAGGGCGTTCATGAAGCGCCGGCCTGCTTCGATGCCGCCTTTCAGTTCGAACGCTACCATGCCACCTGGCAATCTCATCTGTCGCTTGGCCAATTCAGCTTGCGGAAATGACTCAAGTCCAGGGTAATGACATGCTTCTACTTTGTCATGTCTGCTTAGAAACGCTGATATACCTTGAGCATTTTCAGAATGCCGATGCATGCGCAATGCTAAGGTCTTGAGCCCGCGTAGAACAAGGAAAGCATCTTGAGAGGACATTACGGCACCGGTCATGTCCTTGATTCCGTAGAATCGCACCTGATCCAAAGACTCCTTTGGGCCAACGATCGCCCCCGCGATCAGGTCCCCATGCCCTCCGAGGTATTTTGTTGCGGAATGAATAACGTAATCTGCACCGAACTCGATAGGACGCTGGAGGTAGGGCGAGCAGTAGGTGTTATCCACCACCACCTTGGCATCATGGCGGTGTGAGATGGCCGCGATGGCGGCAATATCGACCAGGCGCATATTAGGGTTGGAAGGGGATTCAAAGAACACGACCTTGGTGCGAGAATTGATGGCAGCTTCCAGATTTACAGGCACAGTGAGATCGATGTGGGTGATTTGGATTCCAAACTTTGCCAAGCCATGATTGAAGAAACCAAAAGTGCACCCGTAGAGCGTCTTGTCTGCGATCACTTCATCGCCGGGTTGCAGCAATGTCCAAAGCAAGGAAGTTGTCGCCCCCATACCAGACGCTGTGACCAGAGCAGCCTCACCACCCTCAAGATCGGCGATGCGTTGCTCAAGAAGCATGGTTGTTGGATTGCCGACGCGCGAATAGACAAATCCAGCTTGCTCGCCCGCAAAGCGAGCAGCGCCATCTTCCACGGTGGGAAAAGTATAAGTGGAACTAAGATACACCGGCGGGTTGAGCGACCCGCACCCTGCATAAGGATCGTAGGCGTGGTGGATCGCTCGGGTCGAAAAACCTTTGCCCTTACCTTGAAATTCACTCATTCCAAGGTGTCTATCAAACAGCTGCTAATGCTTGCAGTAAATCTTCTTTCAAATCGTCAATGTGCTCAATGCCAATTGAGAGTCGCACCATATCTTCGGAGACGCCTGCTTTCTTGAGTTCTTCCGGCGAGAGTTGGCGGTGGGTAGTGCTGGCCGGGTGGCAAGCGAGCGATTTTGCATCGCCGATATTGACCAAGCGTGTTATCAGTTTCAGCGCATCCTGGAAGCGTGCACCGGCTGCTGCGCCACCCTTAATGCCGAAAGTCAGAATACCTGATGCCCGGCCATTCATATATTTCTGAACTAAAGCGTGGTCTGCATGATCAGGCAGACCGGCGTAATTGATCCAGCTGACTTTTGGCTGCTGTTTTAAATATTGCGCAACAGCAAGCGTGTTGTCACAAATACGTTCCATACGCAGGGCGAGCGTTTCAATGCCTTGCAGAATAAGGAAGCTGTTGAATGGTGAAATCGCTCCACCGGTATTGCGTAGCGGCACCACCCTTGCACGTCCAATAAACGCGGCTTCTCCAAGTGCCTCTGTGTAAACGACACCGTGATAGGAAACATCCGGTTCATTCAGACGACGAAAACGCGCTTTGTGTGCTGCCCAAGGAAACTTGCCGGAGTCCACAATAGCGCCACCAATTGAATTGCCATGTCCA
The DNA here is from genome assembly GCA_903913145.1 of uncultured Gallionellaceae bacterium. GTDB lineage: Bacteria > Pseudomonadota > Gammaproteobacteria > Burkholderiales > Gallionellaceae > PALSA-1006. Next base: position 2,129 of record CAIWKC010000217.1, read on the forward strand.
CCCAGGTATTTGGTTAATGCATGCACAACAATGTCTGCTCCGTGTTCTATCGGTCGGCACAGATAAGGGCTGGGTACAGTATTGTCAACGATCAACGGAACGCCTGCATCATGTGCGATTTTAGCAAGTGCAGCCAGGTCCACCACATTGCCTAATGGGTTGCCGATGGATTCACAAAAGATCGCCTTTGTTTTTGCATCAATCAAAGGTTTGAAAGTGTTTGGGTCGCGATAATCCGCAAAGCGAACCTGAATACCAAATTGTGGCAGGGTGTGTGCGAACAAATTGTAGGTGCCGCCATAGAGCGTGCCAACAGAAACGATGTTGTCTCCTGCTTCGGCAATCGTCATCACCGCGTACGTGATTGCAGTCATACCCGAAGAAAGCGCCAATGCACCAATACCACCTTCCAACGCCGCCATGCGCTTCTCCAACACATCGGTTGTCGGGTTCATGATGCGGGTATAAATGTTTCCCGCTACCTTCAGGTCAAATAAATCCGCACCATGCTGAGTATCATCAAAAGCATAGGAAGTTGTCTGATAAATTGGAACAGCAACTGCTTTAGTGGTCGGGTCTGGTGAGTAACCACCATGAACTGCAATGGTTTCGAGTTTCATCGGATAGTCCTGTTTATTGGTTAAGGTTGGCAATTCTCAATCGTGTCCGCAACGTTGTCAATTAAGTTGATGTCTCGGATATTTCAACACTCTGTCATCACTGAAGCGGTTTTCCAGCAATTTCTCTCACGCAGCAGTTAAATTACTTATCCAGACTTCTTTAACTGGCTCGGGTCAGCGGGATACGAAGTGCTGTTTTGAAGCAATCAACTTGGGAAAATGGAACTCCGCTGGGCGACTGCCATTGTTTCAGCATGGGACTATGATTGTGTAGAATGCCGAAGAGACACAACTGTGCCAAGAACCGTCGTTGGCATCTGGCCGTTAAAAGGAGGGCAAATTTGACAACTGAAAATCGATTTTTGATGCCGCACAGGGCCTTCAAAAACAAAATATCAGGAAACGCTTTGTTCTGAAAATCATTTGCGAAAGGCTATCCAAGAATGATTCGAATACTCCCTGAAATGCCAAAGTTGGCTGGTGATTTCTTTGCGCCGGTCATGCCGCGGTGGTTCAACAATGTTCTCAGGATTGTCATCCTCATTTGCGGACTTGCAATCGCATTTATTCTGCTGGGGGAGTTCAATCACCTGAATGTTCTCGATAGAATTCTACTTGGCATTCTTCCGGTGGTTTTTATATTCATGGCGACCCACTCTCGCGGAGTAATGAGTTTGTCAAAAACACCATTCTTCTTGGCTGACATCAACGTTATTTGCCTCAAGCATAGATTGGCAGGAACTCCAGAAGTTGGGCAAAACTCAGAGATTGAGAATGCAAAGAGAAAGTTATGGATTTTCATTCCATGGACTGCAATAACCATCATTAGGACAGAAAAGGTAATGCTGGGCGATGATGGTAAAGGAAGTTATAGCGTAGTAATTGACTTGGAAGGGATCAACAGGAAGGATGTCGAGCCATTCCTGTTATCAATATTCAATGAACAATCCCATAAGTTTTCAGCAGCTTTTTATTGCAACATGCTACCATTTCCAAGCAGTGTCGCTGCAACACTCCAAGATATGATGAGCAAAAGCGAAAGACCCGAGATGAACATAGTTACTTAAAAAAACGGTATTGGCGAAAAGCAGCAAAATCAAAGCCAGGCCGATGCCGCTGCCGATGAGTATCCGGCCTTTGCGTTTAAAATTCCCCAGACTGGCCAATGCCAGAGAACCTAAAGTAGCTCCAATCCCGGAAGCCGCCAGCAAA
>CAIWKC010000218.1 GCA_903913145.1 uncultured Gallionellaceae bacterium
TAAGCCATTGCAAACGGAACCTCTACTCCGCGTCGCATCACCGTATAAGAATAGATTTCACCAACTCCATCAGAATTCACCCAAGTCGTATCATCGCTTCCACAATGCGGGCAAATAGTGCGTGGATAGTAATGCACCTCTTTACATGCGTTGCAATGACATTTTGAATGGCGGTGACGGAAATAACACACTCAACGGAGGTACCGGCGCAGACACCATGATTGGTGGCACTGGCAACGATACTTATTATGTTGATAACGTGGGCGATACAATTATTGATACTGGGGGCATTAATACAGTAATGTCGTCTCTGCCGGTCTACACCCTTGCCCCCTCACTGGAGAATCTAACGCTGTACGGATCCGCAGCTAATCAGGTGGGCACCGGGAATGATGCGAACAATGTGATCACCGGTAGCTCGCAAAACAACCAACTCTTTGGCGGCGCTGGAAATGATATTTTGAACAGCGGGGGAGGTCAGAGTGTGATGGAAGGCGGGGCGGGTAACGATTCGTTTGCTTTCCAGAACCAGGCCAATTCAACTGTTTTGCAAACCAATCAAATACTTGATTTCACTTCAGGACAGGACAAGATTGATTTGAGTGCTTTTGATGCCAATTCAAATGTTGCTGGACTTCAACATTTCAATTTTGTGGGTAATGCCGCTTTCAGTGGTACCGCCGGGGAACTGCGCTTCAGCAATTGGACGCTCAGCGGTGATACCAATGGCGATGGCGTTGCGGACTTCTCGGTGAAGATGATCGGGATCGAGACGTTGTTCCAGAACGATCTTGTTTTGCAATGAATTATTTTGTGAGTAAGTTTAAGAAGCACAAATTGGTACGTGCCTTTTGGCTGCATTTGTCGGTGGCTTCCGCCTTGGTGCTTTGCGCCTGCGGCGGTGGTGGGGGCGGAGGCGGTGGTGGGGGCGGGAGCAGTGGGGGTAGTGGTGGTGGTGGAACGACACCTCCACCGATAACCGGCTACAACAGCCTCGCTTCGGGTGGGGCTTTGAATTGCCGCATCGACAGTAACAATGCATTGACGTGCTGGGGAGCAAACGACTTTGGGCAATTGGGAATAGGCAGTGCAGCGACTTCTTCGGCGACTCCGACCGCAGTCAATTTGGGTTCGGGCAAAACAGCAAAACAAGTGGCGATTGGAGTGGAACACGCTTGTGCCATTCTGAGCGATGACAGCGTGAGTTGTTGGGGCAACAATAGCTCGGGTCAACTCGGGCAAGCACTTTCCACATTAAGTTCATCCAGCCCTGTACCAGTGTCGGGTGTGACGGCCAAAGCATTGGCGCTTGGTTTTGGACATACCTGTGTGATAACCCTTACCGGTTCTGTTCAATGCTGGGGCAGCAACGGCAAAGGTCAGCTTGGCGTGGCGGTCAGTGCTCCAAGTATTTCGCCGCACACCATTAGTGGATTGACGGCAAAATCCATTCAGAGTGGCTTTGACCATATTTGTACGATTGCGACAGATAACACGGTGCAATGTTGGGGCGACAATCAGTATGGACAGCTCGGCAATGCTTCCAATACCGATTCATCTGTTGTCGTGGCAGCAAGCGGTCTGTCCGGAGCTACACATCTGACCGCGGGCTCCTATCACACCTGCGCCGCTACCGCGTCGGCGATCAGTTGTTGGGGACATAACAATGCGGGGCAGCTGGGTTCAAATGGAACATCCGATCTGAATGTTCCGACGCAAACCACCTCGACGCTCAGCGGTGTAACTAATTTGGCGGCGGGTTTGGCTCACACCTGCGCCTTATCCGGGACGACGATTGAATGCTGGGGTAGTAACGCCAACGGGCAACTCTCTGGACCAACTTCCGGAGGTGTCGTCCCCGTTTCGGTGTCATTGTCGAATCTGAAGGGCGTTTCAGCAGGGGTTAATCACACCTGCGCGCAGGTTGATAAGCTAATATATTGTTGGGGTGCTGGAAGTTCCGGGCGATTGGGGCCGAACGCGTCAGCAGATACAGCCACACCGGTGGTCGTTCCGTAGGTTAGCAAGTTAACGCCGATGAACTAGGCCAATTTGTCGGGCGATTGGTGTCAAATCTGATAGATTATCCGGGTTAAACAATGGTAATTTCCATGTACCTTCGCATTCCTCTCTCACTTGTATTTTATTTTTATCATTTATTCTCAATAGGTTAATTAACTTTAACTCCATCAGACGTTGACGTTGTAAAATGACGTCAAGCCATTCAGACGAGGAGTTACTATGTCGAATAAATTCGTGATCCAAACGCCTGATGCTCCGGCCGCTATTGGGACCTATTCACAGGCAGTTCGTGTTGATAATACTGTTTATCTTTCTGGTCAAATTGGACTTGATCCTAATTCAATGGCAATGGTTGATGGTATTGATGCGCAAATTAACCGCGTTTTCCAAAATTTGCGTGCCGTAGCCGACGCTGCGGGTGGTAGTCTCGACGATGTGGTCACGCTCAATATCTACCTCACTGATCTCACGCATTTCAGCAGAGTAAACGAAATCATGGCGACCTATTTTCATCAACCTTATCCGGCTCGGGCTGCGGTTGGGGTTGCCTCATTGCCTCGCAATGCGCTGGTTGAGGCAGATGGCGTGTTATTTATTCAGGATTAATGTGCTGCGTCATGCAATCCTCACCCCTACCCCGTCCGCTGGAGCGGGGGTGCCAAGCGAAGGGTGTGTGTTTTGAGTTCACCCATAAGAGTCCCACCCGCCACGCAAAGTAAACTTTCCAAGCTCGGACTGCATACCGAGTTTGATTTGGTTTTGCATCTCCCATTGCGCTATGAAGATGAAACCAAGATAACTCGCGTTGACGATTTGGTACCGGGAGAGTCGGCACAAGTAGAAGGTGAAATAATTCACAGTGAAGTTGCTTATCGTCCGCGTCGCAGTTTGATTTGCCAGCTTCAGGACGATTCTGGCATCTTGTTTTTACGCTTTCTAAATTTTTATCCCAGTCAACAAAAGCAACTTGCTATTGGCAAAAGAATTCGTGCCTTGGGCGATGCGCGCGAGGGTTATTTTGGTTTGGAAATGGTGCATCCAAAGTGCCATGTCGCAGTCGAGAACACACCGCTCAAACAGGCGTTAACGCCGGTTTATCCGACAACCGCAGGGCTGTCACAAGCTACTTTACGTAAGTACATACTCTCTGCACTGCAAGCCGTGGAGTTGAGTGATACTTTGCCGTCAGATTTGCTTAAGACTTTACTTTTACCTGCTTTTGACGACAGTGTGAAACTGTTGCACAACCCCCCGGCTCAAATTGATGAAGCTGCTTTAATTGATCGTGCTCATCCGGCATGGCGTCGCATCAAGTTTGACGAATTATTGGCACAGCAACTTTCTATGCGCGTGCATTACCAAAAACGGCGTGATCGCAACGCGCCTCAATTGTCTATTCGTAATACGTATTCTTCGGCGCTACTGAAAGCATTACCCTTTTCACTCACCCGTGCGCAAATTAAAGTATTGGAAGAAATTTGCCTCGACTTGACGCAAAATCACCCAATGCAACGTTTGCTGCAGGGAGATGTTGGCAGCGGCAAAACTATCGTTGCGACTTTTGCCGCCTTGCAAGCCATAGAAAACGGTTATCAGGTTGCCTTTATGGCGCCTACCGAAATTCTGGCCGAACAACATTATTTGAAACTGCTCGAATGGCTTTCTCCACTCGGCATAACGCCGGTATGGTTGTCTGGTAGCTTAAAGAAAAAGGAAAAGAGTGCTGCTGCAAAACTTATCGCACACGGCGAAACACAGATCGCTGTCGGCACCCATGCCTTGTTTCAAGCTTCGGTTGAGTTTAACAATCTTGGTTTGATTATCGTGGACGAGCAGCACAAATTTGGCGTACAGCAACGTTTGGCACTCAGGGGCAAAGGCAAAGAGCCCCACCAATTAATGATGAGTGCAACACCCATACCGCGCACGTTGGCGATGAGCTATTACGCCGATCTCGACGTTTCAGTAATTGATGAATTGCCGCCTGGCCGCACCCCGATTCGAACTAAACTGATCAGCGATAAGCGTCGTGAAGAGGTTTTCGAACGTGTACGAGCTGCTTGTTTACAAAACCAGCAGGCATATTGGGTATGTCCGTTAATTGACGAATCCGAAGCTTTGCAATTGCAAACGGCACTCGAAACCTGTGAGACGCTAACAAAAATATTTCCTGAACTGAGCGTGGGTTTGGTTCACGGTCGCTTGGAAAATAGCGAGAAGGCGCGGGTGATGGCCGCTTTTAAAACGGGCGACATTCATTTATTGGTGGCTACTACTGTAATTGAAGTGGGTGTTGATGTACCCAACGCGAGCCTGATGGTAATCGACCACGCCGAGCGCATGGGTCTTGCTCAACTGCATCAATTACGCGGTCGCGTAGGAAGAGGAGCCGCAGAAAGTTTATGCGTATTATTGTTTCAGCAACCACTGTCTGAATTGGCAAGGGCAAGATTGAAGATTATTTTTGAAAATACAGATGGTTTTGAAATTGCCCAGCAAGACTTGCGCTTGCGCGGGCCGGGTGAATTATTGGGTGCACGCCAAAGCGGCGTAGCCATGTTGCGTTTCGCCGACATCACCGAAGATGCGATTTTATTGGAAACGGCGCGCACGTTGGCGGATGAGCTATTACGCGAGGCGCCGGAAATTGCACAAGCTCATCTCGAACGCTGGATGGCTAACAAACCGGATTTTTTACATGCGTGACCCTTACTGGCAAAGTTTATTATCTGGTTCCGAAGCGTACACGCCGTGGTTACGCGATCATGGTTCTCTTACGAGGCGCATCCAACAGCGGTGTGAACATTTCGAAGTCAAACCGTCACATAACGGACTTGCGCGAGTTGCTTATGATGAAGCTGCGCTTCTGAGTTTTCAATTTGATACCTATGCTTTTTCCCGTGAAGTTTTTTTATGCGCCGACAACACGCCAGTTGTATTTGCACACAGCACTTGCGCAAGCAAACATTTGAGGGGAACTTGGAAATCGATGCTTGGCTTAGGCAATCGTTCGCTTGGTACATTGTTATTCACACATCCTTTGGTCAAGCGCCACCCGCTGCACTTTAAAGCACTACAGCCGCATCACCCTTTATATCAGAGTGCGACAGTTGTGCTAGACAAACCACCTTCAAGGCTGTGGGCGCGTCGCTCACTGTTTACTTTGCACGGAGCACCTCTGCTGGTGACAGAGGTTTTTTTACCTGAGATTCTAAAACTTTAATGAATCTATATTTTTTTGATCCGTCATTTCTGCCGCGTGAGTGACGTAGCAGGTAAAATTACTCCATGAATATTAAAGAACGTTTACGTCTATACATTCAACTTTCCCGACTCCACCGTCCTATCGGTATTTTGCTTTTGCTATGGCCAACATTATGGGCTGTTTGGATCTCAAGTAGAGGACATCCCTCATGGCAAATCGTCATCATTTTTACGCTGGGCACAGTACTAATGCGTTCGGCAGGTTGTGTCATTAACGACTATGCCGACCGCGACATCGATAAACATGTTCAGCGCACCAAAGATCGCCCGCTAACCAGTGGCATGGTGAGCACGCTTGAAGCATTGCTTTTATCTGCCGCTTTGGCAATCATTTCTTTTTTTCTTATCCTACCGCTGAATAAACTTACTTTGAAAACAGTGAGAATGTATGGTTACTACCTGAATTTCTTTCAACAATGGCTGTTAGGAAGCCGGAAAGTGGAAAATTTTCAGGTAGAAAAAATCGATGACGAGACGATCCGCAGCTTCCGTCTGTATCTTTCACATCAGTATAAAAATCCTTATAAAGGTGAGCTGAAACGCCAA
>CAIWKC010000219.1 GCA_903913145.1 uncultured Gallionellaceae bacterium
ATGCGACAGGTCTGAAAATTAAATACCGCGTTGACGGCGTACTCATCTCCGCCGGTGAAGTATCCGGCATCGAAATGGCTGAGCAGGTAATTTCGCGTATCAAAGTAATGTCAGAATTGGATATCACCGAGCGCAGAACGCCGCAGGATGGACGTTTTAAAGTGAATTCACAAGGGCATGAAATTGATTTCCGAGTGTCCATTATGCCCAGCAGTTTTGGTGAAGATGCTGTGTTGAGAATTTTGGATCGACGCAACCTTTCCAATGAAATGGAAGGGCTGCGTCTGGAAAGATTGGGTTTTGATGAGGAGAGCATGGCGCGTTTCAGGCAACTCTCAAACGAGCCTTACGGCATGGTGCTGGTGACCGGGCCGACGGGGAGTGGCAAGACGACTACCCTGTATGCGGCAATCAGCGAGATTAATAATGGCGAAGACAAAATCATCACCATCGAAGATCCGGTGGAATATCAGTTGCCGGGCATCCTTCAAATTCCGGTAAACGAAAAGAAAGGGCTGACTTTTGCCCGAGGTTTGCGCTCAATCCTGCGTCACGATCCCGACAAGATTATGGTGGGTGAAATTCGCGACCCTGAAACGGCACAGATCGCTGTTCAGTCTGCATTGACCGGGCATTTGGTTTTTACCACGGTGCATGCCAATAATGTTTTCGATGTGATCGGGCGTTTCACTCATATGGGTGTTGATCCCTACAGTTTGGTATCGGCATTGAATGGCGTGTTGGCACAGCGTTTGGTGCGCATGTCCTGTTCTCATTGTATTGAGCCTAGCGTACCCAGTGCCGATCTGCTGAAAATTTCAGGCATCCAACTTGATACTTTGCATGAATATAAATTTATGGCAGGTCGCGGTTGCGGCGTCTGCAGAGGAACCGGTTATAAAGGGCGCAAAGCGGTTGCAGAAATGTTGCATATGAACGACGAAATCAGAGAGTTGATCGTTGCCAAAGAACCTATACGCCGAATCAAGGAAGCAGCACGCCGTAACGGTACGCGCTATTTGCGCGAATCGGCACTTGCGCTGGTTAAGAAGGGCGAAACCACACTACAGGAGATCAACCGTGTTACCTTTGTGGCGTGACAAAGTGCGCTTCGTGCTGTGCAAGGATCGGTTGATCGTATTGCACTATCAAAGTGGACGACGCCCGCACATCCTTTCAAAGCAGGTGTTTCCGTATAAGGGTCAGGAAACAGGGTGGCAGCCGATGGTTGCATTACTGGAAAGCGTTTTGAAAGATATAGAGTGGAAAGCAACAGATGCGATGGTGGTACTATCCAATCACCTCGTGCGCTTTCTCGTGTTGCCGTGGAATGAAGCTTTATTGTCCGGTGCTGAAAAAATGGCTTTGGTGCAACACCGTTTCGACGAAGTGTATGGAGAGGCCAGCGCGGATTGGGAATTTAGACTGAGCGAAGGATCGTTCGGTACAGCATCGATCGCCTGTGCAATTCCGCAAAAATTATTGAATCAACTTAAGGCGATTTTCGAGAACTCTTCCTTGCGTCTGAAATTAGTCCAGCCGTATTTGATGACGGCATTCAATGCGTGTCGCAGCGAATTGGGCAAAGAACCAACCTGGTTTGTATTGGCTGAGCGAGACAACATCTGTGTCGGATTACTGCAGAATGGACAATGGTCCAGTATCCGTTTGCGGCATGTTGTTTCTGACTGGTTCGAGGAAGCAATGCTGATGCTGGAACGCGAGGCTTTGCTGTCAGCGGACGGCAACAAATACAACAAGGTATTTGTGTTTGCACCCGAAACATCAGGCTTGATCAAAGTACAACGCGCACCTTGGACTATCAATCAACTTAAGCTGAATACGCCCCCTGAGATTTCACAGGCGGAAATGCCAAACTACGCGATGGCAGCGGCGGGGATGTAATGATGGAAGCGCTTAAACTTGATTATTTGTCCGACGGACGCAACATTTGGGTTGGCATCATTGCATTGCTCGCGGGATTGTCAGGTATGGGATGGATGCTTTGGACATACCATGAAGGCAGTCAAAAAATTGGCCAACAACAATTACTGATCGCGGAAATTCGCAACGAAAGAGCATCAAAGCTTGAGCTAATCCCTGTAGAGGCAGATTCTGAAAAAGTTACGCTGGAAACTACTCAGGCGAAGGCCATTATTCTTGAACTCAATTTGCCATGGAAGGAGTTATTTGCAGCGGTCGAATCTTATTCAAAAGATGATGTGGCGGTGCTCTCGATTGAGCCTGACTCACAAAAAGGATTTGTGCGCATCAATGCCGAAGCGAAATCTTTGGACAGCATGCTGGCTTACCTTGCTTATTTGCAGAAAACGCCGTTGTTTCGTGAAATCGAGCTAATCAATCACCAGGTTCAAGAACAAGATCCGCATCAGCCGGTTAGGTTCATGCCGGTTTCGGGATCGTAAGGCCCCAGGCCGTGAAACTTTTTCTGCTTATCCATTGCGGGTTGAAAGCCGCGGCCCTTTTGCGTGAGTACGTGCAGCAACACCGGGTGATCGACGCTCTTGAGAAACTTGAAGGTCTCCACCAGCAAGGGGATGTTATGGCCATCGATAGGGCCGAAGTACTGAAGCCCGAACTCCTCAAAGAGCATGGAAGGCCAGAGCAGGCCCTTGGCGGCCTCTTCTGCGCGGCGCGCGACGGTGGCCGCAGTCTTACCTGCCAGCTTCTCGAGGATGCGATGAGCCGAGTCGTGCAGGTTTTTGTAGTGCTCGTTGGTGACAATGCGATGGAAGTAGCCGGCAATCGCGCCCACATTGCGGTCGATAGACCACTCGTTGTCGTTGAGCACTATGATCATCCGCTTGGTCTGCTCGGCGATGTTGTTGAGGGCCTCGAAGGAGATTCCATTGGTGAAGGCCGCGTCGCCGGCTACGGCGATTACGTGCTCTTTGCCGCCGGCGAGGTCGCGGGCTACGGCCATTCCCAATGCGGCCGAGAGGGCGGTGCCCGCGTGGCCGGCGCCGTAACAATCGTGCTCGCTTTCAGTGCGGAGCATGAAGCCGTTGAGTCCGCCTGGCTGGCGAATCGTATCGAGGCGGTCGAGCCGCCCGGTGAGAATCTTGTGGATGTATGCCTGGTGGCTGACATCGAAGAGCAGCTTGTCTTCTGGGGTATTGAAAACCGCGTGAAGAGCCAGCGTGAGTTCTACGACCCCCAGGTTCGGGCCCAGGTGACCGCCAGTCCTGGAGAGGGTCTGTATTAGGAATTCGCGGATCTCCCCCGCCAGTTCAGCCATCTGCGCGAAGGTCAATCGCTTCAGATCGGCGGGCGAGTGGATTGTCTCCAGCAATGTTCCCATGTACTTCCTTCCCCCGGGAAAAGCCGGGACTCCAGGAAAAAAGCCCCCTGAGACAATGGGGCTTTCCAGTCGAACTCCACCAAC
>CAIWKC010000220.1 GCA_903913145.1 uncultured Gallionellaceae bacterium
GTTTCTTGGCTGCTACTGCTTTTTTAGCTGCCGGTTTCTTGGCTGCTACTGCTTTTTTAGCTGCCGGTTTCTTGGCTGCTACTGCTTTTTTTGCCGCTTTTTTTGCGGGCTTGGATTTCTTGTCTGCTGCCATTTCGATCTCCTTAATGGTAAAAGTTAAAATACAAATCTCACATCAACTACACCCTCAACACACCGCAACGCGATGTGGCTGAAGCTCTTGAAACAGAGGCTGCCGAAGCAGCCTCTATCAATAACCCGTAATTCATAAAATTGCTGGAACGCAATTGACTTTCCGGAAGTCGCGACTCTGTGCTTCGCTCATCAAATGTTAATGAAAAGCTCCTATTTGATGCTTCGTGATAAAACTGGTAGGAAATAAGTTCAGCGACCTTTACAACGCGATGGGCAACACCATTGAGTTTTACTGATAGCGATCGCGGAGAAAAACGATACATGGAATGGCTATTAACTGTCGTCGATTTTGCGACTATGTTATTAATATTTTTAAGGAAAAGAAGAAATATTGGCAATCCTGAATATTTTGTTTTGGCAAAGACAAATGACCCTGTCAAATTTAATTGTTTTACTAAATTTCTAATTAATTTTAAGGCGGCGTTAGATTGAACCAGGGGACGATTACCCGTCCGCATTCTGAAAATGCTGGAAATGAAATCATACTTCCTGTGCTTGATCGACATCATACCCTGCAAGCGATACCCCTTTAGCAACTTACTACAGATAGTTTATTCTGATAAAAATATTACTACATTTAGTGGTTGCGACTATAGCTGATTTGTGCTTTATGTCAACACTGTATGTGATTTTTTTGATGTATTTTTAATTTTTTTTAAATTATTTATTTTTCTTCTTCTCAAATTTATCCATTTCTTTTTCGCTTCAACCTTCAAATCATACTGGCTTAGTTTCAATATAGTGAGATGACTTTACGCCGTCCTTTAGCTGGATATTTGCTCAACAAACATATCGCAAAAATCCTCGCATACCTCATGGTTACAGGCTTTGAATAGATTTGGTTACACATATCTCAGCTATTTCTAAACAACTCAGACAATAAATAATTCGACCAGAGAAGACGTTTCTTTTTGTTTTCCCCTACACGAAAGTAAAATTATTTAAGGGTGCGTCGAATATTTACCCGCGCTCAATTTGAATTTCTTTGATGAATCCGTATTGTTAATTATCAAGATTATTTTTCTGCTATTTCGCATTTTGCTGCGCCATTTATTGTTTTCTTCCTTTCCTTAAATGCGCAGCCGGAGTGTTAAAGCTTTTGCGTTGGTTATTTGTACTTGCCTTTCATGCATCGTTCGAATACTGTTAAATTTACGATTCCGGCTGTCAGATAATCTGTCGCGCTTAGCATTTTCAACTTGCCAGTCACGGTATCCACCCTCCATTTTTTTGCCTGCCCGTCCAAATTTTGATTCCTCGCTGACGAGGTGTTTTGCCATAACTTCGCATGAAAGTTTATGATGATCGAATAAAAACGAAAATTTATTATAAATATATTGTTGCTTTATTTTCGTTTTTGACTAAAATGAACGCAAGGGAAGATTTTACATATAAAACCATACTAAAATATTCAAGCTCTCTCTTTTTTGCGTGAGACGAGATTAAATCGTTTTGAATTATTTATAGTTGTCATATCTACTCACCGTATTTTTGTAACGAATGTTTAGTGGCTATTCATTAGCCTATTGCCGAACTAAGGGACGAGATGCAATCATCACCCAAGCAACCAGCACAACAAAATTGCGACCTTCTCATTGTCGGCGGGGGGATTAACGGCGCAGGTATTGCACGTGATGCAGCTGGCCGCGGCTTGAGTGTTATTCTGTGCGAGCAACACGATTTGGCGCAGCACACTTCTTCTGCCAGCACCAAGCTTATTCATGGCGGCCTGCGTTACCTTGAGTATTACGAATTCAAGCTGGTGCGCAAGGCTTTACAGGAACGCGAAGTGCTTTTACGTGCCGCACCACACATCATGTGGCCTCTGCGTTTCGTCATGCCGCACGATGCAGGACAACGACCCGCCTGGATGATTCGTGCTGGCTTGTTCCTTTATGATCATCTGGCGCGCCGCAAATTCCTGCCTTCATCTAAAGGTATTTCTCTGCGTAATCACCTGGCTGGATTACCCCTCAAGGGCATTTTTCACAATGGCTTTGAATACTCGGATGGTTGGGTCGATGATGCTAGATTGGTAGTGCTCAATGCTCTGGATGCGAGCGAACGCGGTGCAAATATCCTGACCCGTACGAAATGTGTAAATGTACTCCAGGAAGGCAAGAGCTGGCGCGTTTCACTGGAAAGCGAACAATATGGTCATATTGAGGTTCACGCCAAGGCCATCGTAAATGCCACCGGCCCCTGGACAGAACAATTTGCCAACGCCTCAGATGCCACTAAAATTTCACATGGAATGAGACTTGTCAAAGGCAGCCACATCATCGTTCCGAGGCTGTTTGAGCATCCTTACGCCTATATTTTCCAAAATCCTGACAAACGCATCATTTTCGCAATCCCATATCAGGAAGAATTTACCCTTATAGGTACTACAGATCTGGAATATCGCGATGATCCCGGAAAAGTTCAGATCAACGATGACGAAATAAACTATCTGTGCCAAATGGCTAATCGCTACTTCACCAAGCAGATTTCCTCAACTGATGTGGTTTGGTCTTTCTCCGGAGTTAGGCCTTTATTGGAGGATAGTTCTCAAAATGCATCCGCAGTGACGCGTGATTATCGGCTTGAGCTAGAAAATAATATTGCACCGTTCCTCAATGTCTGGGGCGGCAAGATCACCACTTACCGCAAACTATCCGAAGAAGTTTTGGATATATTGCTACCCTGCTTGGACAGCAATTCACCAACATGGACTGCAGTAGCACCCTTGCCTGGAGGAGATCTTCAGCAGGCTAACACGCTGGTTACCAGCTATGATTTTGCCAGTTTCTCACAGCATTTCAGTAAACGGCATCCTTGGCTGCCCATTAAACTCGCTCAGCGCTATGCACGCTGTTACGGCACGAGAGCAACTCGCATGCTGAGTACGGTAAATAATTTATCTGACATGGGCGAAGAGCTGGCTCCCGGCATTTACGAAATAGAAGCCCGTTATTTGTTTGAAGTAGAGTGGGCTCGCAGTGCCGAAGATATTCTTTGGCGTAGAACAAAATGTGGATTGCACTGCAATACCGAACACGTTAAACGACTGCAGGAATGGATGAAACAGATGACACTGTAATAAGGCAACAGCACAATTAAAAGGGGAAATGCAGTGACACTAGAGCTTAAACAATTAAGCCTGAAAGTTGGTGGAGAAACATACCTCCATCCGTTGGATATTAAATTCATGTCTGGCGGAATCAATGTTTTGCTTGGCCCAACTCAGGCAGGCAAGACAACGCTGATGAGGGTTATCGCGGGCTTAGATCGTCCCAGTTCAGGGCAA
>CAIWKC010000221.1 GCA_903913145.1 uncultured Gallionellaceae bacterium
GTAAACAATCCAGATCTAAGTCCGAAAGTCTAGGAAAAATAGTGCAAAGTGGATGTAGTTCTAAAGTCTGCATGTCTGCTCCATATATAGAGTGCAAAAACTTGCTATTTCTGTTTCTTGGGCGTAATACTCTTGACCCCACTTTTATCTTTGGGGAAAAGGTCTGGATGCATTTTTTGGAACAGCATTAACCAAGGCCTCGGAATACCTTTTGTTCGCCATGCAGAAACGGAAGGTGGTTTGATTGAACAAAACTTAGCGACAGCACACGTTCCGCCAAGCTCATCTATTATTTTGTTGGAGAGTTCATTCATGGGGCTGAAGTTTAGTTATAACTTATAAAATAGTCAATAGTTATAACTAACTTATTTTAAGTAATAATTAGAAAATGAGTACACTTGCCGATAGGCTTCACGATCTAACTAAAGACATGCCACGTGGATGGATGGCAAAATTAGCGCGTCATTGCAAAATAACTGCTGCAACGGTAAGCGACTGGTATTCTGGAAAGATTCAATCCATGGATGGTAATAATCTAATCCTGGCAGCTGCTTTTTTTAAAGTAAATAGTGTCTGGCTTCAAACAGGAAAAGGAAATAGGGAGCCTTTACCCCTTATTTCGTTATATAGTCATGTGACAGAAGGTGGTAATGTTTCCAATACAATAATAGCCATTCGGGGGAGAGTTCCTTTAATCAGCTTAGTGGCAGCTGGTAATTGGAGTGAAGGTGTGGATAACTGTGCTGTAGGTGTAGCAGAAGAATGGATTGAAACAACCGCCCCTATCAAAAAACATACTTATGCCCTTAGAGTTAGCGGTGATTCTATGGAGCCAAAATTCCCTCATGGCGCAATTATTATTGTTGAGCCAGACGAAGAAGCTAAAAACGGGAGTTTTATCATAGTTCGACAAAATGGTTCAGATGCAACTTTTAAGCAGCTCATTATTGATGGCTCACAGAAATATTTAAAGCCACTCAATGATCGCTATCCAATCATGCCCTTAAAAGATGACGCTGTGATGTGCGGCGTGGTTAAACGTGTTGAGATGGATGTATGAAATAAGTTTCCATAATTCCTAAACCGCTTCGGCGGTTTTTTTATTGCCAACTAAAAATAGTTAGTTATAACTATTGACAATGTGTTTAGTTATAACTAATATGTAGCCGTCGATGCAGTAATGCGGAGATGTAGCAAGGAGACAGCGCGAAGGGGTCTGAAGTGATCAGCGGTGCGCATATAAAGCCTAGGCAAAAACTCCGTGAAACCGTACTGAAGCAGATGCAAACGAGCAAACGGCACAGTTAATTTTTACAGGTAGACATACCTACATTTAGTTGGAGAACGGCATGCGGAATTGGCATTACGAGCTGGATAAACTACTGAACCACATCCATCGCGATGTCGATCTGCATGTCAATTTCCATCACGCACAAATAGCAATAGACGTAAATAAAGCATTTGAACAAATCGACCGACAAGTAGCGTTTGAAATTCGCTCTATTTCACAGTTGCGCCGGTGGTTTTTATTTCACTATTTTAGCGGGAGATAGTCATGGGACGTTCATCTGAAGCTTGGCAAGATCAGCAGGATATAGACAACGAATCTGGAATCGATGATTACCTTAGCTGGGTTCATTCAATTGAATCAGATGCGCAGTATGTCGAAGATCAGAAGGTACGTTTGGCTATTCGTGAATCGCGTCAGCAGCAGATTGAGCGTATTAATAATTGGGTAGAAAACAATCCGTTTTAAAGACGTTCTACGGTCATCGGTAGAGACAGTTTGCGTCACTGTTATGGCGCTTGGAGAATGAAATGGGATTCAAAGCTACCGCATCCAGCGGTGATTTCAAGCCAGTTCCTGCTGGCGCTCACATAGGTCGCTGCTATCAGCTTATCGATCTTGGTACTCAAACAGAAGAAACCGGAATGTATGCGGGTAATTCATCGCATAAAATTTGGATTTCGTTTGAGCTTTCAGGTGAGCAAGAAGACGGCTCACCTTTAACGATAACAACCAAAGACGGCAAAGAATTGCCGATGATGATTTCAAAAGAATACACTTTATCAATGGGGGAAAAAGCCAATCTTCGCAAAGATATTTGCGCATGGAGAGGAAAACAATTTGCCAATGATGATGAAGCTGTTGCTTTTGATATCACCAAATTGGTAGGCGCGTATGGACTTGTAAACGTCACACATAAGACTTCTGGGAAAGGTAAAACCTATGCCAACATTGCCGGCATTTCACCATTGCCAGCAGCATTAAAGAATGCCAAACCTGCGCCCGTCAATCCCAATGTAATATTTAACATTGATGAACCGGACATGAAGTTGTTTGAAACTCTGCCAGAATTTTTAAAAGAAAAAATTCGCAAAGCGCCAGAGTGGACGGCTGCGGCAATGGCTGATTCACCACTGGAAGAAGAGGAGGAATTTTAAATGGCCTACCTCTATTTAGATGTTGAAACTTTGCAAACCACTAACTCGGATGTGATTGCTGATCTTGAATCAAAAATCACAGCGCCTGGGCAGTACAAAAAACCAGACTCAATTGCCGAGTGGATCAAAGAGAATCACGATAGCGAATTGGAAAAGTTGGTTTCTCAAACTTCTTTTAATGCGCTTCATGGTTCGATAGCGTGTATTTGTTTTGCGTTAGATGATGATGAAGTTCAGGCAGTTTCGACCAAAGATCAAAACGAACTGGCTATGTTGACGGAATTCTACGAAATTTTATTGGAGAAGATTTCAGAGGATCGTCAAGGAGGTAATCGTGGCCATCGTGATTTG
Source organism: uncultured Gallionellaceae bacterium (assembly GCA_903913145.1). Lineage (GTDB taxonomy): Bacteria > Pseudomonadota > Gammaproteobacteria > Burkholderiales > Gallionellaceae > PALSA-1006. The sequence goes on from CAIWKC010000221.1 coordinate 2,797, forward strand.
GTAGTGGTTGGTCACAATGTAGTTGGATTTGATCTTCCATTTATTAAACAGCGTTCGATCATTAACGGCATTCGTCCACCCACTGAACTGCAATTGGCGATGTCTGCCAAACCATGGGACAAATATGTGCAAGATACGATGCTGCTGTGGTCTACAGACTCTCAAAAACGTGTGTCTATGGATAGTCTATGCCGAGCATTTAATATTCCCGGCAAAGGCGATTTTGACGGCTCCAAAGTTAATTCGGAATGGACTACTGGTAGTAAAACAAAGGTTATTGATTACTGCCGAATGGATGTAGTCCGGACGAGAGAAATTTACAAACGCATTACTTTTTCACATTGAGGCGATCATGAACCTCGCGACCGAACTCATTAAAGCTGCCGAGGCATCCAAGAATGTTTGGTTGCCTGATCCAAATAAATCTTTGTTAAAAGATCAGCCAGAAGACAAATTAAAAAAGGTCTTCAACGCAATCGAAGGTCGGATGACCATTGAACAAATAGCGGAAAAGATCGGCTATAAATACACCGCTACGTTGGGGTTTCTGGCTCAGTTAGTTAACGAAGGTAAGCTATCCAGAGGCCGTATCAAAGAAGGCACGGCAGCACTTTACTACTGGAGAAAAGAATGAAACGAATGATCTTCACCAGGGTAGGCAAGTGGAGATCGTTCGTCCGTTTTTTATTTAGGATCAGGAGTTGGAAATGAAACACTCAAATATTTATTTTGGCATAGCGTTATTTTTAATCTGTCTCGTATCTGCTTTCGATTACGGCTATTACAGCAAAAGTATTGAGCCGCATGCCACGTTTGCACAACAAGTTTACGATATGAATTGTGCTTATCTGGAGCGCAATAAAAACGTGCAAAAGGTAATCCGGTGAGCGATAAAGATTATGACTTGTGGAGGCAATACAATCCTATATTAGTAGGGAGTATGGAAGAAATTTGCAAAGCCGCATTCCAAGCAGGCCGTGAATCAATGCACAGAGAGGTGATGGAAGAGTGGAATAAACCCATTGGACAAACTAAAGGTGCAGATGGTAAGTGGGTACATATCGGCGAACGATTGAAGGAGCTTGGAAATGACTAAGGAGAAAACGAAATGAAATATGAAATTAAAAATAGATTTTCAGGCGAGTTAATTTTCAGTTTTGAAACTGAGTCGATGAAATTATGTGTTGAAGCAGCTTTTAGAGCTGGAACCAACCTGTCTAGAGCCAACCTATCTGGAGTCGACTTGTATAGAGCCAATCTGTCTGGAGCCAACCTGTCTGGAGCCGACCTGTCTAGAGCCAATCTGTCTAGAGCCAATCTGTCTGAAGCCGACCTGTATGGAGCCAACCTGTCTAGAGCCGACCTGTATGGAGCCAATCTGTCTGGAGCCAACCTGTCTGGAGCCAACCTGTCTAGAGCCAACCTGTCTGGAGCCAACCTGTATGCAGCCAACCTGTCTAGAGCCAGCCTATCTGGAGTCGACTTGTCTGGAGCCGACCTGTATGCAGCCAACATGTCTAGAGCCAGCCTATCTGGAGCCAGCCTGCATGGAGCCAACCTGTCTGGAGCCAACCTGTCTGGAGCCAAATATGGCGATGGTGTACCAATAGAAAATAAACCTATCGAACTTGCTAGCAACAAGTATCACATTTTAGTGATGGACACGCACATCAAGATTGGATGCAGACTTTATAAGTATACCGAATGGGAAAATTTTACCGATGATGAAATATCTAAAATGGATAATGGTGCTTTGGAATGGTGGAACGAGTGGAAGGGAATTGTTTTAAGTTTATCACTCGGGCATCAGCAGAGAATTGCCAAATCAAAGAATGAGGATGTATGAATAAGAAGGAAATAATGCAGGGTTATGCAACACGCCCCTTGCTGGTTTTAGTGAGTTACGGAGCGGGAACCAACAGCACAGCAATGCTTGTGGAGATGGTAAGAAGAGGCGAAACGGTTAATGCAATTACCTTTGCCGATACCGGAGGAGAGCGACCAGAGACTTACGCCTATGTTGTGATGTTCAGCGCATGGCTACAGGAGCGCGGATACCCCGCGATAGAAACAGTAAAGAAGGGCGGCATAGTGGAAACGCTGGAGGAAAACTGCCACCGAATGAAGATGCTACCAAGCGTGGTGTATGGCTTCAAAAGTTGCAGCCTGAAATTTAAGGCCCAACCGCAAGAGAAGTTTGCGAACAACTGGCCTCCGGCGAAAGATGCATGGAAGCGCGGGGAGAAGGTTGTGAAATGCCTTGGATTTGATGCGGATGAACCGCACCGGGCAAAGTTTGATGAGGACAAAAAATATAAGTGGCGCTATCCATTGCTTGAGTACGACATGGGTCGCGCTGAATGCGTGGAAGCAATAAAGTCGGCTGGCTTGCCGCTACCCGGAAAGAGCGCGTGTTTCTTTTGCCCGAATAGCAAGCCGCGAGAAATTTTAGCTTTGCCGCGATACTTGCAAGATCGGGCGGTAGCAATGGAACGCAATGCTAACCTTACCGTAATGGCTGGGCTTGGAAGATCATGGAAGTGGGAGGACTTGCTACGCGCTGACCGGGCGCAATTGAAAATGTTTGAGTGCAATACTGAAATGCCCTGTGAATGTATTGATGGGGCATAACGTAGAGTTAACCGGCACGCTTTAGCGTGTCCAAGTTGAACGACAGGTTAGCCACCTGCCTTTGAAGCGTGGCATAAAGGAGATTGCAATGAGCGAACCCATAGCATGTATATTTAAAGATGAAGCAGGAAGAGATTGTTTGGCATGGTCGCAAAATGAGGCGCTGGCGCATGGTCAAGATGGAACTATGCGCCCATTGTACGAACACGCAGAAACAGAAGAAGCGATAGTACGAAAACTCGATGCAATGGCGGTTGAAAGTCTCTCACCAGAGATATTTGAGAAGTGGCAGGAAGTTTTCAAAACGCTGTGCGAGACAAGAAAAAACTTGAAATTTACAGCCCCCTTTTGATGGTGGCTAACGTAATTTAGACACCCTAACGGTGTACTTGCTACAGATTGCGACAAAGATAATATTTTAGTTGGGTAATGAAATGAATAATGAAATTAAATACACTTTAGACGAATCAGGTGAAATCATTGGAATAGATGAAAGCACGCCGTTAGGTAAAAAGTATGCCTCCTATGTACGCAAAGTCACCGCCGAGAAGGATGCTGAAATAAAAACAGCAAACGAACATTTTTATGCAATGAAAAACATACTACATACCACACAGCATGAGTTGGCAAATAAAAATGCAGAAATAGCGAGACTGAGATATGACAACGAAAACTTACGCGCTCATATAGCTGATTTGATTAACGCACAATAGGTGCAGCATGACAAAGATAACTCTTGAAAATTCATACGGAATTTATACTATCCAAGTTCCACAAGACGACATGAATATTGATTCAATTTATGAAAATTTGATTATTCCAGTTCTATGCGCGTCTGGGTTTGATAGGAAACTGGTTGAGCATTGGGTGGGATTGGAGAAGACAATTGACTGAATTAATTTGTGCCACATGCGGTAAAATATGCGGCTATCTGGCAGCGGGATCGAAAATAGCCAATGGCACGATCCACCTTTGCTATAAATGCAAAGCGCCAAAACGTGATGTTGACATGCCGGATTTTCTGAAGGGGTTGTTTAGATGATGAACGTTGTAGAGCTTAAAGTAAATAACGTAGCCAGTGTACCAGACTCACTTCGGAATCTCGCTGCAAAAATAGAAGCTGGTGACTACGGTGAAGCTCATAATCTTGCATGGGTAATAGATAAGGGCTTCGGAAAGATTTCTGTAGGACTACTAGGTGAATCAGCTTCCCCTGCGGCAGAGTGTCACTATCTTTTTGGACTTGGTATGAGCACACTGGAAAATATGGGTACTGGGGTAGAACAGTGAAGCCTACCCTCACATTTGAAAGAGCGATCGATGTAAATATTTTTTATATTAATGGGGAAATTGTCATATTCCCGCACATACCTACAAGCTGCAACCAAAATGCGTATCGATTTTTTTTCGACATACACGGAGAATTAGTAAAGGTAGATCGGATATTATGAAACCCACTCTTACATTTGAAGAAGCTGCCAAGTATCTTAATATCAGTCACTCATCTCTTACCGATCTAGTCACTGGCGGTGATTTGCCGGGTGCCAAGATTAGCCAGTGTTGGGTATTCAGAGACTGTGATATTGCTGATTATCTGGCCGAGCAAGTAAGAATCCAGACGGAGCAAAGAAGAGAAGCTGCGATGCGTGGTACAGTAGCCAAAGTAAAACCTACGGTAGCAACTGTACGTAGTGCGCGCAAGGTTAAACCAGAACTTTCTGCTTATCAGGTGATGTGAATAGCACCAAGAAGCGAGGCGCATGGACAAGAGTAAGTTTCAATCCTTTGATATCTCTCTCTCCCGCCAAACTATGCGCCTCACTTGTTGGTGTTAAGTCAGCATAAAGTCAGTAGACACTTTGTAAGCCAATAGAATAA
>CAIWKC010000222.1 GCA_903913145.1 uncultured Gallionellaceae bacterium
CACACCGGAGCTACTTAAAGATTTCCCGACTAGTTATCTCAGCAGCTTTTACCTTTCGCCTGACAAAGTGCGCGCGGGCGATGAACTGTCTCGACAATTTCCTAATCTCTTGATGATAGACACTGGTGAGTTGATAACGCAGGTGCGCAATATCATCGACCAGATTGCACAGACGGTGAGTGCAGTTTTTCTGTTCACACTGTTGAGCGGACTTGCGGTGTTATATGCCGCGTTGCTTTCCACACAGGACGAACGCAGTTACGAAGCGGCAATATTACGTACACTTGGAGCCGATACACGTTACCTGCAACGCTTGCACTTGCTCGAATTTGCAATTCTGGGTGCCTTGAGTGGCGTTTTCGCTGCAGCAGGAGCGGAATTACTCGGCTGGGTATTGGCTCGTTTTGTATTGGAAATACCTTATCAGATAAGCATTTTGATTTGGTTCATTGGTGTTCCCGGGGGAATAGCGGTAGTAACTTTAGCGGGTTGGTTGGCAACAAGAAAGTTGACTAAATTGTCGCCGTTGCGAATTTTGGCTTCTGAATAACTTTAACGGAGTCCTAAAGTCAATGCTTGATACAATGGATTCGATCAGTGAGTCGCCCCCTAAAATCAGCCAAGTCATTCACAATGAAACATGCCCATGTTGTAATTCCCGATCTTTTTTTGTTGCAGACAATTGCAAAAGAAGTTTGTGCAGATTTTCATCTGCCGGTATTAGAAAAATTTCTTGCTCGAAGCTCAGTACAGCAATTGCACGCGCATTCACTCGAGGCTTGGCTGTGTGAGACATTTGCTGTTCCTGAGATGGCAATTGCACCCGTTACCTTAATGGCTGACGGATTACTTGCGGACGAAGCCTATTGGATGCGCGCAGATCCTGTGCACATGCGTTTGGATAACGCCCGGATGATCTTGCAAACCAATGTGACTCTCAATATCGAAGAAGCGCAACACTTATGCGAATCCCTGAACCAATATTTTTCAGGATCAGGCATGAGGTTTGTTGCACCCCATCCTCAGCGTTGGTATGTGCGTTTGGAAGAAGATCCTCAACTGACAACGCGTTCCATCTATCAAGTCGAGGGTCGGGATTCGCGCTTATATATTCCAAAGGGAAATGCCGCTTTGAAATGGCATGGTGTGATGAACGAGATTCAAATGTTGTTGTACGGGCATCCCATTGGTCAGGCCTGTGAAGCTCGCGGAGGCCTGCCGGTCAACAGTATATGGTTGTGGGGAGGGGGGAGGGCGGTTCCGTTGACTCAGCCATTTACACAAATCGTAAGTGATAGTGAATTAGCAAAGGCTTTCGCGCACGTTTCTAAAATTACGCATTCACTATTATTGGAAGATACTGTAATGGGTGAAAACACGTTATATATTTGGGAGGGGGCGAGTGTCGCATTGCGACGCGGGGATTTATATGCCTGGCGACAGTCTGTGCAGCGTTGCGAACATGTTATATTGGCACCACTGCTTAAAGCCTTGTCTGCAGGGCTGCTGAATAAAATTACAATAGATATACTTCAAGAAGATAATTCCAGCCGAATGGAGTTAAACCGGGCAATGTTATGGAAATTTTGGAAGAGGCCCCGATCATTGGCGAATTATGCCTTGGTGTAAAATGCGATGGTCATCCAGTAGCGGTAATGTTAAATGAATATTATCAATAACGTTGTGGGATATTTCTGGGGTGAGGAGTCATTCCCGGTATTAATCCTGATGCTTTGCATTGCAGTTTTGCTTTTCCATTTTCATCGTGAAGAGCGGACTAGTCTGATTAACACCCTGAGTTTCTTTTTTGCCTGTCAAGTTGGGCTGGTTATAAGTGGAATCGTTCATTTTCTTGAATTCGCTCGTGCCGCAAGCGTTCTGCATGAGGGGTTCATTATCGGATCGGGAGTCGCATTTATCCGCTTGAGTGGCCTGACATTATTTCGCATCGTATTGCCTGTTTTTAAACTGACTCCGCCGCGAATCACCGAAGATATTATCGTCATCATCGCATATGTCGCCTGGTTTATGGTGCGCCTGCGTTATGCCGGTCTGGATGTAAGCAGCATTTTGGCCACTTCTGCAATGATTACCGCTGTTGTGGCTTTTGCAATGCAAGATACACTTGGAAATATTCTCGGAGGACTGTCATTACAGCTGGATAATTCAATTCAGATCGGTGATTGGATCAAGGTGGATGATGTATCTGGCAAAGTAGTCGACATTCGCTGGCGCTCGACTTTGGTTGAAACCCGCAACTGGGAGACGGCGGTTATCCCGAATAGTCAGTTGATGAAAAATAAATTCTTGGTACTGGGACGCCGTACAGATCAACCGGTTCAGTGGCGGCGCTGGGTCTGGTTTAATATCGGATTGATGCATCCCCCTGCACATATAATCAAACTTGTAGAAGATGCAATTTTGCAGACTGATATTGCAAATATAGCAAAAATTCCTTCACCCAATTGCTTATTGATGGAAATGGAGGCGAAGGGTTATGCGCGCTATGCATTGCGATATTGGTTAACCGATCTGGCGCAAGATGATCCGACTGATTCAGTAGTTCGTTGGCATATCGTCACTGCATTGCAGCGTGGAGGTATTAAGCCTGCAATCGAAGAACGCAATGTAATGAACACTAAAGAAAATGAGAAACATGATGAGGCAATGCATCTGCGCGAAGTGCAATTGCGCGTTAAAACATTGCGCAAAGTTGAATTGTTTGGTTCGTTGACAGACAACGAATTGAAAGCACTTGCAGAACGCTTGAGATACTCGCCCTTTTCTAAAGGCAATATAATAACCAGGCAGGGGGATGAACGTTCACACTGGTTATATATTGTCATAAATGGTGAGGCCGAGGTCTATCTGGAATTGGCAAATGGGGCTCGGCGAACTGTCAGAACGATGGATAAAGGAAGTTTTTTTGGTGAAATGGGTTTAATGACAGGCGCACCACGAGCGGCCTCAGTTATTGCAAAAACGGATGTTGAATGTTATCGCTTGGATAAAGAGGTATTTGAAGATATCCTGCGTGCACGCCCGACAATTGTTGAAGAGATCACCCATATACTCGTCACGAGAAAGGCTGAACTGGATGCAGCACTGTATGAAATCGATTCTCAAAAAACGCAAACGGACATCACGCAGCAACGTAGTGAAATTTTATCTACGATAAAACGTTTTTTCTCCTTAAGCATTTAGACGGAATAATACTATATCAAAAAGAAGTCAAGCCAGATGAAGAAATCATTAATATTAAAGGGCAGGATTATCACTTACATAATATTTTACAGGATGATAACTTCGATAAGCCGTGTTTAGTAATATCAACTTTTATGAGTATGTACGATGTGCATATTAATAGGGTTCCTTTTCCCGGCGTGGTGCAATGGAAAGCATTAGAAAAAATAGCTACTAAAAATCGTCCTATGCTGGAATTAGAGAACGATATACTTGCCGA
>CAIWKC010000223.1 GCA_903913145.1 uncultured Gallionellaceae bacterium
CTCTACCGTGAGATCCTGATCCTCACCGACCTGCCGATCTCCTACGAGGGTGACAGCGGTAAGGTCACCATCAACGCCGACCCGGTCGGGCCGTACGACTACTGCTTCATCACCGCGCCCCAATGCAACATAGCCTTGTTCCAATCGGTTAAATTTTCCTTTAAAAGTCAACTCTAGAATAAACGCGATATCGGATCCTATATAGAATTGTTGTCTAATTATTTTACTTTCAACGATGGGTTTCCGTCGCATTAACGAATAAAACCGACCACAGCCCCGCCACGTTTCGAGGCAGCCCAAAAAGCGTCCCTCAACAGTATTCTGGTTGAGAGATTTATCACCCATTTTCACGGGATCCGGCAAGCCATCTTCAAATTTGACCGGTGAGGTTGACGCGACAAAATCAGGGTGATCCCGCAGAAACCTTAAGTTGCATTCCAAAAACTCAGGGGACCTAACGTCATCATGCGCAGCCCACATGTAATATTCACCTTGCGCTTGATCAAAAACGAAAAGAAGATTTGCCCCGGCTCCTATATTTTTTGATTGCCTTATATAACGAATTCGAGAATCCTTATTCGCATATTCACGGCAAATTTCTTCGGTTTTATCATTGGATGCATTATCTGAAATGATCAATTCGAATTCTTTAAAAGTTTGATTCAGAATTGAATCAATCGCAACACGAATACAACTTGCGCCGTTGTAAACAAACATCCCTATACTAACAATCGGTTTTATATTTTGTGGTGGGTTATCCATATCTATTTGCGTTCGCCAAAGAAGTCTGTTGCCAGTTAAATTGTTTTATTCCAATGCCGAAATTTGTACGTTGTTAACAATGTCGTGCCTAGAACAATCATGCCGCTTGTTGTCAACCATACCAATTCCAATAATTTTGATCCTGCACTTGGTACTGCAAACCAGCAGGCCAATGCCGTCACGACAGACGTTAATCCTGGTAAGGCCACATCTTTTCCATACCACCGCCATTTTTCTTTTGGCAATAGACGGGTATGCATAAAATGTATACCTATCAATACGTAACCGCCGTTAAGAATTATCCAAATCCACGCCGCGCCAATTGCTCCGTAGCGCGGCGCAACCCAAAGAATGGCGGGTACCAGCAAAATGACAGCTACTGTATTCTGACGCACAGCGAACCCTGTCCACCCGTATGCGAGCGTGAGCATGTAGGGAATATGCATCAGGCTATTGAGCATAGTGCCTATTGCCAACAACGCCATTACCGGTGCAGCTTTGTGCGCAAGCACTTGATTACCCGTCCACAAAGTAAGCAACCTTTCACCAAAAAAAACCAGTATCAGTGCGGCGGGAACGGTCAATACGCTTATTATTTGCGCCGCCTGATGATAAATCGCAATCAGTCCTGCTGTGTCATTTTTAGTAACCAACTCGGTAAAGCGCGGATAGTAAGCTTGGGTAATGGGCCCGGTGAGTTGGTATAGTACTGAGGCAACTGTTCCTGCCAAAATGTAATAGCCGAACATTTCCAAGCTCAGCATGCGGGAAAGTATAATTTTATCGACTTGCATCAAAAGCAGTGCTAGCAATGTAGTTGCCATAATCCCACTGGCAAATCGCCAAATATTTTTCAACTGATCCCATGAGAATCTGGCCGCCTGGCTTGAACTTGGCAAATACTTATGCACAGACAAAGCAAATACAAAAATTGACAACAACGACACTATCCCCTGCCATATAAAGAACGCCTCAATAGTGGACGTCACCCAAGCCAAAACACAAACCGCACCGCCCCAGCGTAAAGTCGCAAGTCCAGATGCTGCCGCACTTAACCACACCTGTTTCTGTAATCCTATTATTGCTCCACGGTAAAGACTCTCAACAAAACGCAAAGCTACGACTAGACCGATGATTGCGATTGCCTGCGCAACTTTATCTACAGGCAGTTTTTCAGCCTGAAGCCAATGCGTCGAAAGCCAAGATGCCGAAAGCCAGATCACAATCCCGATTAGTAGGGCTGTAGCGATACAAATTATTTCCAGACTACGCAGTAAATCGCGTATGGATTGTGCGTCATGCGCGCCTGCCGTATATCGCGCCATTTCTCTGTTCAGGGTAGGGGTCATGCCCATGTCCAGCAAAGTCAGCCATGCCTGCAACATGGCAAACACGCCAATCAACCCGTACGCTTCCATACCGAGGTATTTGATATACAAAGGCACGAAGGCTATCCCCATTAGAGCTGTCCAGCTCTGTCCGAGATAATTGGCGATTACATTTTTCTTAATCGACATTCAGGTAATGTAAGTTTTTGCAAAGCGCAGGGACTTATCGAACCCGTTTCAAATATCCGTCTGGGGCCACGGTAATCATTAATTTGTTTTGTATGGTTTTATCTATCTCAAATTCAGTATGACTCTTCAAGTAATCCCATACTGCTGTTTTAGGATTGTTGCCCGGCCCCCATGGGCGATCCGGGAACATTTCTGCCGGCATATCTTCGATGACCGTATCCATAACCACACAATAGCTTCCAACCGTTGTTAACGGTGCATAGGCTTCCAGTTCGGCGAGCGCATGATCATGCGTGTGATTTGAATCCAAACACACTAGAATTCGTTTTTTGCCTTTTGCTTTTTCTTTTACTTGCGCAATAATTTCCGCGGCGATGCTTGAGCCCTGAATCATACTGATGCGTTTAAACATCGGGTGTTCTTCAATTGCCTTGCGGTTATGTGCGCGAATATCAATATCGATACCCAACACTTCACCTTCGCTTCCGGTACAGGAGGCAATTAACTCTAACATTGACGCGGAAAATATCAGCGAGCCGCCATGGGCAATTCCCGTTTCTATAATCAAATCAGGTTTCACCTCCCAAATAATTTGTTGCATCGCCAAAATATCCTGAGGGTATTGAATAACGGGGCGCCCAAGCCATTCGAAATGGTAAGAATATTTACCACTATTGGCCTTGTCCATCCATTCGCGAGTTGCTTTTTGCAAAGGCACATTTTCGCCTTGAGCCTTAATTTCACTTTCGCATTCTTTCTTAAACAGTTCAGTTGGGTTCATTTGTTATTCCTCTTGGTTATAAATATTTTCAATTCCTGTTACGCTTTAATGATTTTTGCCGGATTTCCAAATGCTACGACACCATCCGGAATATCGCGAGTGACAACTGAACCTGCACCAATAATAACATTGGCTCCAATCTTCACTCTTGGCAGAACTACACTCCCAGCTCCAATCAGGGTGTTCTCTCCGACCCGTACACATCCACATAACGTTGCCCCGGGTGCGATATGAACACCAGCGGATAGTAGACACTCATGATCCACGCTTGCATTCGTGTTGGCGATACAAGCTTCACCAAGTTCAGCCATTGGCGCAATAACTGCGCCCGCTAAAATATGGCTGTTTTCTCCAATTTTGGCAGATACCGATACAACGGCACTGGAATGAATTAGTGACGGCGTCTTGACCCCAGAATTACGAAAGATTTTCAGGAAGTCGCGCCTATCACTCCCCCGCGCACCGCCTATCGCCGCAATCGCACTTACATTTTGAATGTTTTCTTGTTTCAAAATCCAAGCCTCATATGCCTCAATGCCAATGTGAGTCTCAATGCCCGGAAGGAAAGTATCTAAGATTGGCGAACTGTCAAACAGTGCAATCACTTCTCCGCCCTGCTGCCGCACAATTTCTGCCAGCACTAGTGCATGCCCTTTGGCACCCCATAAAATATATTTAGGCGTGGTCATCCTTTTCGGCACACTGCTTTCACCGCATCAATCACCCGGTCTTGCTCAACATTCGTCAAATCATGGTAGCTTGGCAAATTTATGGCCCGAACGGGAAGATCGTAACTATTTTTATTTTTCGGTTGCGCTTTAAACATTGGCAAAGAGCTTAATGGATGAAAGAAGACGCGGCCATCAATGTTTTCAGCCTTGAATAATTCAAGTAAACGTTCGCGCGTTACGCCAGTTTCCGGCGCAAATACTGCAGTTGGCATCCAGAAGCCGTTGGTTGTGCCAGAGTTCTCGGGGTTCATGCTTACCCCCTGCAAGCCGCTCAATTGCTTTTGATAGTAGAAAAATATTTCTCTCTTGCGATTTACCAACTCGCCGATCCGATCTATCTGACCGCAACCTATTGCCGCTTGAATGTTGGACATCTTGTATTTGAAGCCAACCATGTCCGGCCAGAATTGTTTGGTCTGCCCGGCAGCGCGACCATGATTACTCAAGGTCAATACTTTTTCATATAAAGCGCGATCTTTTGTAATAAACATCCCGCCTTCACCTGTGGTCAGCGTCTTGGTGCCATGGAAGGAAAACGCACCAAACGCACCCAGTGTCCCAGCGTGACGTCCTTTCCAATATGAACCTATCGCCTCTGCTGAATCTTCGATAACCGGGATGCCATGTTTCGCGCCAATTTCAAGCAGGCGATCCATCTCGCAAAGATTGCCATAAAGGTGAACAGCAATAATTGCTTTTGTCTTTGGTTTAATTGCGGCCTCTATTTGACTGGGATCAATACACCATGTATCCGGCAGCACATCCACGAATACGGGTTTAGCTCCCAAGTAAGTGATGGGCGCTGCAGAAGCAATCCAATTAGTGTCGGCAAGAATAACCTCATCGTCGTGCCCTACGCCTAATGCGGCTAAACCCATATGTAACGCACCAGTACAGCTTGAGGTGGCAATCGCATAATTTGCTCCGGTATACTCTCGAAACTTTTTTTCAAACTGGGTTATATATTCATAGCAGCGCTCTCCCCAGCCATTCCGCGCCGCATCGGTAGCGTATTCAACTTCCTTTTCTGTTATAGAAGGTTTTGTGTAATAAATACGTGGTTTCATTTAACCTCCAAGGACGGCACTGCGGTGACAAACTGACCGCCCCACACGCGAATGTAGTCGAGTTGATCAGACACTTCTGCTCGTAAGTTCCATGGCAGAATGAGGACGAAATCCGGCTTGCTGCGTTTGATTTGACCCTCATCAACAATCGGGATACGGCAACCGGGTAAGAACTTATCCTGTTTGGCCGGATTGCGATCAACAACATAAGGTAGCATATCTGCCCGAACACCCGCATAATTCAACAAGGTATTGCCCTTCGCTGCGGCACCATATCCAACCACTGTTTTGCCGGCACGCTGAGCTTCAATCAGAAAAATCCATAAATCATTTTTTACTTTATTGGCTTTGGTTTGAAAACCGGCATAGAACGTTTTGGTATTCATGCCAGCTACAGTCTCGCGTTTCAATAGCTTCGCCACTCGGCTGCTTAGCTCACGCACACCAGAATCTTTGCGCTGCGCGTAGACGCGCAAACTACCTCCATGGGTAGACAATTCTTCCACATCAAACACCGTCAGCCCGTTGGCTAAAAAGATGGTTTTGACTGCAGTAAGCGACAGATAGGAGTAATGCTCGTGATAGATCGTATCGAATTGGTTTTGCTCAATCAAATTCAATAAGTGGGGGAATTCAAAAGTTGCCACTCCAGCCGGTTTAAGCAATATGGAGAAGCCTGATACGAAATCATTGATGTCTGGCACATGTGCCAACACGTTATTCGCGGCAGTGAGGTCGGCTTGCTTACCCTGCCCAATGAGTTGTTGCGCCAGCTTTACACCGAAAAACGCTTCTACGATTTCAATACCTTTAGCTCGTGCCGCTACTGCCGTGCTAGTAGTTGGTTCGACACCAAGACATGGGATACCACCCGCTTTTGCGTACTGCAGCAAGTAACCGTCATTTGCCGCCACCTCAACGATATGCGACTTTGCATCCAGCGCAAAACGCTGTGTCATATCGGCAATATATTGTTCCGCGTGTTTTAGCCAGGTAGACGAAAACGAGCTGAAATAAGCGTAATCGGTTGAGAACAACTCGTTCGCTCCGGCGTAGTCTTCCGTTTGCACCAGCCAGCACTGTGTACATACCAACACACGCAGCGGGAAATACTTTTCTGGTGCATGCAAGGTTTGCTGAGTGAGATAGGCATTGGAAGGTGGGGCTGAGCCCAAGTCCACTAACGGCATAGTCAATTCAGAATGGCAATGACGGCACTTCATATAGCAATCCCTTTAAAATCTTGTTCAATCAATTTGTGGTTACGATCTCTTTCTGAAATTTCTGTTGTAGCGAGGGGCCATTTAATGCCTAGTCTGGGGTCTGCAGCATTCAGCGCCCCCTCTGCTTCTGGACAATAAGCCGCTGTATGCAAATAGATCAATTCGCAATCCTCCGTCAGCGTCTGAAATCCGTGCGCAAATCCCTCTGGGATGAGCAGGCTCTGGCCATTCTGCGCAGAGAGTATTGCCCCATGCCAATGCAAAAAAGTGGGTGAGTCTCGACGCAAATCGACTGCAACATCGAAGACCTCTCCGTGCAAGCAACTTACCAGTTTAACCTCAGCGTATGGCGGATGTTGAAAGTGCATTCCCCGCACCACTCCTTTGTTTCTAGTTAACGTATGGTTAACCTGCGAAATAGGTTTATTCATTCCTGCGTCGCGACATTCTTCCACACAGTAAAACCGCGACAGAAACCCACGATGATCTTCTATGCGCTTACGCTGTACCAAGGTCAGTCCGGCTAGCGTTGTAGTGGCGAAATCAAATCTGGCCATCGCTAATTGTTCTCACCAGATTGTTGATAATGGGCTATCTGCCGCAGGGTAACCCCGTGTATGTCTTCTGCATTGCGCCAAGCCTGATGCCATTCCAACGTTTTTTGCAGCGCAGTTTGTAAGCGCCAACGCGCGCTCCAGCCCAAACGTTTTATTGCTTTGCTGCTATCCAATTTGAGGTAATTGGCTTCGTGCGGTTGTGGTGTCTCGTCACATTGCCACTTCACATCCTGTTGCATCTCAGCCATACGCTCTACTATCCAGCGCACCGGGCGGGCATCTTCATCGTTAGGCCCAAAATTCCATGCTTCGGCGAAATCTGTGCCATTTAGATAAAGTTGTTCTGCCAACTTCAAATATCCGGACAAAGGCTCTAGCACGTGTTGCCATGGCCGCGTAGATTGCGGCGAGCGTATCTTCAATGTCTCACCCGCATCCATTGCCCGCAAGAAATCTGGTATCAAGCGATCTGCCGCCCAGTCACCACCACCAATTACATTCCCGGCTCGCGCGCTTGCCAGCGCGATACCCGCAGGCTCCAGAAAAGACTGTCGATAAGCCGATGTAACTAACTCTGCGCAACCCTTGCTGCTCGAATAGGGATCAAAGCCGCCCATCGCTTCGTTTTCACGATAGCCCCATACCCATTCCCTATTTTCATAGCATTTATCAGTGGTGACGTTCACCACTGCTTTCACGCTAGACGTGGCGCGCACGGCTTCCAGCAGATGCACCGTTCCCATCACGTTCACCGCATAGGTCTCTGCAGGTTGTGTATAGGAGTAACGCACCAAGGGTTGCGCTGCCAGATGAAAAACGATCTCTGGCTTCGCTCGCTGCATAGCCTGGCTGAGCATATCAGCCTCGCGAATATCCGCGATCACACTGCTCCCCATAGCCTTGCCGACCTTCGCCTCTTCAAAAAAGTTGGTTTTTGTTGGCGGATTGAGTGCATAGCCATGCACTTCTGCACCCATAGATTGCAGCCACAGCGAAAGCCAACCGCCTTTGAAGCCAGTATGCCCCGTCAGAAAGATGCGTTTTTCGCGCCAGAAATTTGGGTTCACTTCCACACTTTCCATGGCGCTTTGCCACTTTGCCAAAGATCTTCCAAATGATTTTTATCGCGTAGAGTGTCCATCGGCTGCCAGAACCCCCTGTGCTCATAAGCCATTAGTTCACCCTGAGCTGCAAGCTTACTGAGTGGCTCACCTTCCCATGAACTATTATCGGCCGCAATCAAATCGATACAACTTGGCGATAACACAAAGAATCCACCATTTATCCATCCTCCATCCCCTTGCGGTTTTTCAATAAAGCCTTTTACTGACTTCCCATCCATCTTGAGTGCGCCATATCGCCCTGGAGGTTGAACAGCCGTAACGGTTGCGCGCTTACCGTGCTGCTTGTGAAAAGCGATTTGCGCCCCGATGTCAATATCGGCCACGCCGTCACCATAGGTAAAACAAAACTCGGGGTCATCTTTTACATAGCTGGCTACACGCTTGAGGCGTCCGCCGGTCAAAGTATCTTCTCCGGTATCCACCAACGTCACCTTCCACGGTTCGGCATTGCGTTGGTGTACTTCCATTTTGTTGTTCTGCATATCGAATGTCACATCGGACATGTGCAAAAAGTAATTCGCAAAATATTCCTTGATAACATAACCTTTATAGCCACAACAGACCACAAAGTCATTAATGCCATGAGCTGAATAAATTTTCATGATGTGCCACAAAATTGGACGCCCGCCAATCTCAATCATGGGTTTGGGGCGAGTGGTAGTCTCTTCACTAATCCTTGTTCCCAAACCACCCGCAAGTATCACGGCTTTCATAGAGTGCTCCCACTTAAATATCCTTCATATGCTCGCAATATTCCGCTTTGTAATTCAAATTTTGGTTTCCATCCCAAACTACGAATTTTGGTTACATCCATCACTTTGCGCATTGTTCCATTGGGCTTGCTGGTGTCTTGCACAAATTTACACTGGTATCTTACGACCTTGGCAATTGTTTTCGCCAATTCTCGGCTGGTCAAATCCACACCCGAACCTACGTTGAGAGAGGAGCGACGTTTGACGCCAACCACGTTGTAGCCTTTTTTCAGCAACAGTTCCGCCAGATAGGCGCCAGCTTGGCCGGTGATTCCGGTAATCAGTGCAATTTTCTCGCTTTTGCTCATTTTGTTCTATCCTTTGAGTATGGCTATCTGCCGTAGTTGTCTTCGTAACGTTGTATGTCATCTTCGCCCAGGTACGCGCCGACTTGTATTTC
>CAIWKC010000224.1 GCA_903913145.1 uncultured Gallionellaceae bacterium
ATGACGGCGTATCTGCAAGAACATTTGCAGTTGAGTAAGGATGAAGCCAATGCGCTGCGACTTGATTACTGGCAAAGGTATGGTGCAACGCTGAGCGGGTTAATAAAACATCACAATACCGACCCGGACCATTTTTTGTTTCATACTCATCAGTTTCCCCAGCTCGGACAAATGGTGTTGCGCGAGCCAAGATTAAGACGAGTATTGCAACAATTGCCGGGAATAAAATTGGTTTTTACCAATGCGCCAAAGCATTATGCTGAAGCTGTACTGAAGATGTTGCGGGTGGAAGATTTATTTGAGGAAGTTTTTACTATTGAGCATTCGCTCTACAGGCCAAAGCCGCAAGCTGCTGGATTTCGGTTGCTGCTGCGCAAGCACCGTTTGCATGCGGCACAGTGTGTTATGGTGGAAGACAGCGCAGAAAATCTGCAAACAGCCAAACGTTTGGGTATGAAAACGGTGTGGGTGAGCGACGCAATTCGCATGCCAAGTTTTGTAGACTTAAAAATACGCAATGTGATGGAATTGACGCGCTTGTCTGCGCGATTGATGTAAAGGGGAATCAAAAATGGCTACTGCAAAACCTGGCGAGCGTAAATTACAAATTCTGCAAACGGTTGCCGAGATGTTGGAGCAACCCAAGAGTGAAAAAATTACCACTGCGGCGCTTGCGGCACAGTTGGATATTTCTGAAGCTGCTTTGTATCGCCATTTTGCCAGCAAGGCTCAGATGTTTGAAGGTTTGATCGAGTTTATCGAACAAACCGTATTTGGATTGATTAATAAGATTACTGCCGAAGAAAGCGACGGCTTAAAGCAAGTGGAAGGTATTGTCGCGTTACTGCTGGGTTTTGCACAAAAGAATCGCGGGATGACAAGGGTACTAATTGGCGATGCATTAGTGAACGAAAATGAGCGGTTGCAACTCCGAATCAACCAGTTTCTTGATCGTGTCGAAACTACCATTAAACAATCGCTACGAATTGCGGCGACGCAAGGTATGATTTCAAATGAAGCTGATGCGGGTGCAATGGCGAATATACTGGTGTGTTATGTGATCGGGCGCTGGCAACAATTCGGAAAAAGCGGATTCACGCGTGATCCAATGGCGCATTGGCAGCAGCAATGGTCTTTACTTCTCGGTAATAGATAAGTTCCGTTCCGAATCCCCCTCTCCGACAAGGAAAGGGAGATTCATAAATTAATACGAACCTGTCATTCCCTCGCTTACCAGCGCAGACCAAGTTTTGCGCTGTAGGTTGAAATGCCGCCAGTAGTATCCCCTTCAATCGCAAAATTCGGCAATCCCAAGTTGATGTTTAGGCCAACGTATACTTTAGGTTGATTGAAACTTTCCGACGTAATACCGACTGCTTGTGCAGCAGCATTTGATGTGGAGCTAGTCACCCAAACTTCTCCAACGCCTGCATAAGGTGTGAATCCCAAGAAGCCCTTGGAGATAGAGATATCCAAGCTTTTGGTGCTAAAAGATAGTTCATCAATGCCCCCGAGATGGGTGATAGCGCCGCGAATGGTTACTGCAGGCAAAGCCATGCCCCCGCCAATGATCGCGTAACTGATTGCGGCACCGGAAAGAGTGATACTGGTAGTTGGTACTGCGGAATAAAACGCAGCCACATCAATGTCAAATGGTAATCCTTTCGCTACATATAGCTTGGGAATAACAAGAGTGGGTACACTGGTTCCTGGGATTAAATTTTGCCAGGCAGTTTTAGCATTTGTAGACATGTCAGTGGATGAGGCCTCAAGTCCGATATCAAAGCCGGTAATTCCAAGCGGAGCAGCAGGTGTGACCGGTTTATAGCTTAGCGCAGCTCCAAATTCTTCACTTAATGCGCGGAAACCACTTTGTCCTGCCGCAGTCCAATTTGCTTGGATCGATGAAAGCGTGGTTGTAGTCGCCATGCTTGATTGTGAAAAACATCCTAATACAGCTAAAAGTGCGAGTGATTTTTTCATTTGAAGTTGACTCCTCTAAATTGGATTATGATTGTGATTGTGGTTTATCCGCCGAATAACGAAGTTTCAAGATCAACGCCAATTTACGCCAGACAAGTAAGTGGAGTAAAACGTAATTGGCTTGGTCTTGTCAAGCGACTACCCCTCGGTTTGTTGCAGGAAGCAGACATGAATTCTGCTCAAGTCTGGAGGTAAATGGGGTATTGAGTAAGGGAATTGAAAGATTATTGCGGTGAGTAAAACAGAAACAGTTTGTACCCCGTTGGTTTGAGATCAAAAGTATCAAGGTGAAGTTGAATATTCATTTCACGGTTTGATGAGAGTCCACGCTTAGGTTCCTCGCCCGTTTTAATATATTCTGCAGGAGTGAATACACGACGCGCTACAACCCTGTCCTGCATATCGGTCAAGCTGAGTTCAATGTTTGGGTAAGTTTGAGTAAACTCCGCACGATTATGCAGCAGCGCGGTTAAGTTGACGACATTCGGTTGCAAAGTATCGGCTTCAAGATCGGAAGACTCGATACTCATCATTTCAATTTTTTCCGGTAAGGGAATAGTGCACTTGAGCAAATCGCAATAACTTGATAAGGTTGGTTTTAAACCTGGTAGCTGAGCCGCGATATCGACGCGGTAAAAATATAGAATCTGTGCCAGCGCCAACAATAACAGTAATATTGATCCGAGAATCCATAGCCAGTTTCGCCTTCCGGGTGCAGGAGAGGGAATTTCCGTGGATGGGGTCAATTCCTCAACTGATTCGATTTGCTGGAATAAGGTCTCGAGTTCTTCTGAAGTTGTAACAATTGGCTCAAGAAAGTGTTCGACAGGATTAGCTATGTCAGCAATAGCTTCTTTTGGAGTTGCCTCATTCTCCGGTTGAGCAATTGGCAATTTGAGTTGAGGGCTGGGTTCATCATCTTGCAAATGCTCCGGAGCATTGAAAATAGCACTACAAAGTCCGCAACGGACGATGCCGTTGTGTGCGACAAGTTGCTCTGTGGTTACTTTAAACCGAGTATAACAACCCGGGCATTGTGTAATTGATGAACTCATTTTTTTTCGCCTGAGAGACAGACCCAACCATCTTCAACTATAGCGGGCACCATTTCAAACCATTGCGAGTAAATGCGCTTAACTTCATCGGCCTGTTCACTCAGTATGCCAGAAAGTGCAATTCGTCCGCCGGATTTGGTTGCGCCTGCTAGCAGTGGTGCGAGTGTGCGTAGCGGGTTAGTCAGGATATTTGCGACGACGATGTCGTATTGATTTAGCGACACATTCTCCGGCAAATAAAAATCGGCGGTAGTCAGGTTCGCCAAGGCGTTGTCATGACTGGCTTGTACCGCTTGGAGGTCAACGTCTACTCCTAAAGCATTGCTCGCGCCGAGCTTCATCGCGGCGATGGCAAGAATTCCCGAACCACAACCGTAATCAAGCACTGATTCCCCAGGGTGAAGGTTAGCGTCCAGCCAGCGTAGACACAAACGCGTAGTCGGATGGCTGCCAGTTCCGAAAGCCAGACCCGGGTCAAGCACAATGTTTATCGCGGCGGGATCGGTTGGGGAATGCCAGGTCGGAACAATCCACAATCTTGGCGAAATACGAATAGGGTCGAATTGAGCCTGAGTCAGTCGCACCCAATCATCCTCTTCAAGGGTTTCGATTTTGAATTCGGGAATGGGCGCAATGCCGAGCTTTGCAAAACTGGCGTGCAAAATTTCGACAACTTGAGCGTTGCTCTCGAAAAGCGCGTTGACAAGGTTATGCTGCCAAACGGAGTTTACGGGCTCGCCTGGTTCGCCAAAAATTGCCTGCTCGTCCGGCGTATCGGCATCGGCATCCAGCATGTCGACGGATAGCGCACCTTGTTCGAGCAACTCTTCACTCAATTGTTCAGCATAGCTCGCATCGGCGTGAATTGACAACGTGAGCCAAGACACGACTTACTTGCCTTTCGTTCTTTCCGCCAGCTTGTGTTCCAGATAATGGATATTGGTACCACCTCTGACAAAAGCGGCGTCCTGCATCAATTCCTGATGAAGCGGTATATTCGTCTGGATGCCTTCAACCGCCATTTCTGAAAGCGCGGTGCGCATCCGGGCGATGGCTTGATCGCGCGTATCACCGTACGCGATGATCTTTCCAATCATTGAGTCGTAATGGGGTGGTATGAAATAATTAGCATAAACGTGTGAATCAACGCGAATTCCAGGGCCTCCCGGTACATGCCAAGTGGTTATTCGTCCAGGTGAAGGCACGAAAGTGTAGGGGTGTTCAGCATTGACGCGGCACTCAACAGCGTGTCCTTTAAAGACAATATCTTTTTGGCGGAATGGAAGCTTTTCGCCGGCTGCAATGCGAATCTGTTGTTGAACAATATCTATGCCGGTTATCATTTCCGTAACCGGGTGTTCGACCTGAACACGGGTGTTCATCTCAATGAAATAAAACTCATTGTTCTCGTACAAAAACTCAAACGTGCCTGCACCGCGATAACCTATCTTGCGGCAAGCCTCGGCACAACGCTCACCAATCTTGTCGCGCAATTTAACATTGAGTAACGGTGCCGGCGCTTCCTCGATAATTTTTTGATGCCGCCGCTGCATAGAGCAATCGCGTTCCCCCAAGTAAACAGCATTACCGTGTTGGTCGGCCAAAATCTGGATCTCAATGTGGCGCGGGTTCTCCAAAAACTTTTCCATGTATACCATGGGATTGTTAAATGCCGCTTGTGCCTCGGTTTTGGTCATGGTGACTGCATTGAGCAATGCGGCCTCTGTATGTACCACGCGCATACCGCGACCGCCACCGCCACCGGCAGCTTTGATAATGACCGGATAACCAATAAACTTCGCGATGCGCATGATCTCTTTGGGATCGTCCGGCAATGCACCATCAACTCCCGGTACACAGGGAACTCCCGCCTTGTTCATGGCATTTTTCGCTGAAACTTTGTCTCCCATCAGGCGAATTGTTTCCGCGCGAGGGCCGATAAAGACAAAACCGCTCTTTTCTACGCGTTCGGCAAAATCGGCATTTTCGGACAAAAAACCGTAACCCGGGTGAATAGCCTGCGCATCGGTAACTTCTGCCGCACTGATAATTGAAGGAACATGCAAATAACTCTGGCTGGAAGGTGCTGGGCCGATACATACCGATTCGTCTGCTAATTTGACGTATTTGGCCTCCGCATCTGCTTCAGAATGAACGGCAACTGTTTTGATGCCCATCTCGCGGCATGCACGCTGAATACGCAGTGCGATTTCGCCTCGATTCGCGATAAGTATTTTTTCAAACATAACTGGGGTCTCCGGCTGGGGGGCTGTTCGTGGTTTGCGTTCGAACATGATTTGCCTGTTTAGCCTATGATAAACAGTGGCTGACCGAACTCGACTGCCTGGCCGTTTTCGACCAGAATAGCTTTGATCACACCACCTTTATCAGTTTCAATTTCATTCAGTAGCTTCATAGCTTCAATAATGCATAAAGTATCTCCTGCATTTACGGTTTGTCCAATGTCAACAAAGGATGGTGTGCCTGGAGAGGGGGCGCGGTAAAAGCTGCCTACCATAGGTGACTTTACAACATGACCTTCTGGTACTGCAGGCTCGGCAGGGGTGGCAGCAGGTGCGGCAGCCATGGGAGCCTGGGCAACCATATGATGTTGCTGCTGAGGGGCAGAAGCATAATACTGCTGGCTGGGCGCAACATTGCGCGAGATGCGCACATGCTCTTCACCTTCGGTCAATTCTAGCTCGGCGATACCCGAGTTCTCGACCAATTCAATCAAAGTCTTCAGTTTGCGTAGATCCATTTTCAACTCCTTGCAGAATATTGTAATGCGAATTGTAGTGCGAGTTCGTAACCTGTCGCCCCCAAGCCGCTGATAATACCGACAGCAATGTCGGAAAAGTAAGACTCTCTCCGGAACGCCTCGCGTGCGAACACGTTGGAGAGATGAATCTCGACAAAAGGTATTGCGACTGCAGTCAGCGCATCCCTGAGCGCAACACTGGTATGAGTATACGCTGCCGGATTGATAATGATGAATTCCGTGCCGTCTGCTTGAGCTTTTTGTACACGCTCGATCAAATCAGTTTCCGAATTGCTTTGAAAGAAAGCCAATTTTGCCTCTTTCGATACTGCAAGTGCAGACAACTTGCTGTTAATGTCGTCCAAAGTCACACGTCCGTATACTTCCGGCTCGCGCGTTCCGAGCAGGTTCAAATTGGGGCCATGTAGTACAAGTATGTTTTTCACAAGTAGAGTTTGCCGCAAAATGGGGGCGTTTGTCTACCTTTTCGGTGGAATTGCTGAAAAAGGTTAAAAAAACTTATAAGCCGACATTTCGCAACGAATTGGTGAATTGACTCGCATCCTGATAGCCAGTAACACGGAAATCAGTCAGTTCTTTACCTTGGGCATCAAAAAATAAAGTAGCAGGAGGTCCGAAAATCTGAAAGCGTTGAAGCAAGATCTTGTCTTCACTATCGTTGGCGGTTACATCCGCCTGTAGAATAATTGCCTTTTTCAGTTTGGATTGTACGGAAGAATCACTAAACGTGAGGCGATCCATCTCTTTGCAGGATACACACCAATCGGCATAAAAATCCAGCATCACGATCTGCCCATTAGCTTTAGCAATGCGCGCATCCAAATCAGCTACGCTTTTAATCCGGGAGAAATCCAGTTTGGCGGGCACTTCAGTGGGGGAATGAACGATATTGCCGAGCGGGCGCAAAATATCGTGTGCGCCTGATAGAGCGCCGATAAGGTATGCAACACCGAGCAGCAGCGCAAGTACGCCAAGCCCTTTGCCTAATTTGTTAAAGCCGCGCGCGTTATGGGGAAGCGAGTCGAGCGCATGCAGATAGATAGCCGTAAAGATCAGCAGGGCGGCAATTAGCATCATAAGCACCATTATCGAAATAACTGGTGAAATGATCCAGATCGCCATTGCCAGCATCATCACGCCAAAAATGCGCTTCACTGATTCCATCCAAGCTCCGGCTTTGGGGAGCAACGCACCTGCCGAACTACCGATAATAAGCAGTGGCGCGCCCATTCCCAAAGCCAGAAAGAAGAGCGCAGTTCCACCCAATACGGCATCGTGAGTCTGGCTGATATACAGAAGTGCCCCGGCCAAAGGCGCAGCAACGCACGGCCCGACTATGATTGCAGACAAAGCGCCCATGACAAAAACGCCTGAAATATGCCCTCCGTGCAGTTTGTTGCTGGTATTGGAGAGTCTGCTTTGTAATGCGGTCGGTAACTGCAATTCGTATAAACCAAACATTGAAAGCGAAAGCACAACAAATATTGCGGCAAAGCTGCCAAGTACCCAGGGAATTTGCAGGGCATTAGAAAGTAAATTGCCCGAATAACCTGCTGCGACGCCCGCGACGGCATAGGTAATTGCCATTCCCAATACGTAAGCAAGTGACAAGATGAGTGCGTGCGAATGAGTAATTTTGTGTCCGCGCCCAACGATGATGCCTGACAAGATGGGAATCATCGGAAACACACAGGGAGTAAGCGCCAGCAGCAAACCTGCACCAAAAAAGAAGGATACGATCAGCCAGAAACTGCCGCCTTTAAAAATTTGGGCAATCTGAATATTGTCGTTTCCGGAAATATTTTTGCTCTCGAGACTGGGGGAAGGCGTAGAAGGGGTTGCGCTAAGTGTTTGTACAAAATCAATATTGAAGGTTTTGTCGATGGGCGGATAACACAACCCTTTGTCGCTGCAACCCTGATAACTGGCGGTTAAGGTAAGTGGCATTGAATTATCTACTTTGTCCAAAATAATTCTGGCCTGAAAGGACTGGTGATATACCTCGAGCGGGCCAAAGTTTGGATCGTTTTTGATCTCGCCATTGGGCAGGTCAACGCGAGCAATATTGAATTTTCTGTTCGCGACATGAAAACTAATCTTGTTACGGTATAGATAATAGTCGGGCGTAACGTTGAAATTGGCGAGTAACGTGTGTTGATCTTCAGCTTGAACCGTCAAAACAAATGCTTTATCGGCAGGAAGGAAAGTAGTCTTCTTGCTTCCAAAAGAGAGCAAATCTGCCTGTGCCAATTGCATGGAAGTCAAAAGAAAAATAAAAAGCAGACTGCGTATCATGGTTACTTCCTCGTTTGAGTTTCTTGTACGACCCAATTCAAATATTCAGGTAATCCCTCGCTCACAGGTAACGCAATGATTTCCGGTACCTCATAAGGATGCTTGCTGCGCAGTAAACTTTCCAATTCAGGGTAATTTATTCTAGTCGTTTTGATCTGTAACTGTATTTCGTTGGCGTGCTCAATTTTGCCTTGCCAGCGATAAATCGACGTGCATTCTGCCATTATATTCACGCAGGCGGCTACGCCGTGTGTGACCAATTCTTCGGCAATTCGTTCCGCATCCGCACGATTTTGCAAATTGGTGATCACCAGAAGCACTTCTGGTTCGCTCATTTTGTCCCCACCCGTGCGCAGCGCACGCCAAGTTGTAGCAGTTCATCCCACACATCACCATGACGCAAGCCTTTTATCAGCTTGTCAATCAGCGCTGCCTGGCGTAAAGCACGTTCGGCGAAAGTGGGCGTGAAACGCATTGCTGCACGTTCTACCAGCTTTTGCCGGACTCCCCATACGCGCGCTTCGCGCAAGGCGTTTGCAAGATTGCCGCTTTGTTTCATGGCGCGAACAACTTTGGCCAAGGTACGAATATCCTCAGCCACAGCCCACAAAATCAGTACAGTGGCGGTGCCTTCCGCACGGAGGCCATCGAGAATTCTTACGTAACGTTCAGCATCGCCTGCAAGCATTGCTTCGGAAAGTTTGTATACATCATAGCGCGCCACATCCATTACGGAATCTTTCACTTGTTCAAAAGTGAGCGGGCCTTCCGGAAACAACAGAGCAAGTTTTTGTATTTCCTGAAATGCTGCGAGCAAATTGCCTTCAACTCGCTGCGCAAGGAACGCCAAAGTATCGGTGTCAGTGGATTGTCCTTGTCGTTTTAACCTTGCTGCGATCCATGCGGGCAATGCGGCAAGCGGAATTTCGTCTGCGCTGATAATTGTGCCGGATTGTTCCAAAGCAGTAAACCATTTACTCTTCATTGCCGTACTGTCGAGACGGGGAAGTGTAATAAGTGTCAAAGTATCGGAGTTGAGATTTTCACAATGTTCCTGTAGCGCTTGTGCACCTTCTATACCGGGTTTGCCGGAAGGAATGCGCAAATCAATGATTTTGCGTGAAGAAAATAGCGACATGCTTTGTGCGCTATTGCGCAGTTCCGCCCATTTAAAATGTTGCTCAGCAATAATGACCTCACGCTCAGTATATCCAGCTTCGCGTGCCGCATTGCGAATGGTGTCTGCCGCCTCGATTGCGAGTAGTAGTCCGCCACCGTGTACCACGTATAACGTCCCGATTCCCTTGGAAAGGTGTCGCGGTAGATCTTCGCTATCGATACGCATTCTTAATCCAAAAATTTAGAAAGAAATGTGGCACTTGGATTTCATGATCGCGGATTTTTTTCGACTGGATCTTTTGGCGGCTGGGCTCGACTCAGACGTCGCATTACTTGCGCTACGGCATCAGTTCTCATTTCCTTATAGATCAAAGCTTGCTCCTGCTCTTTGGCGAGTACTTGTGAATCGTCATAAGCCATTGTGCGGTTCATGGACACTTCGGCTGTGGGTAGCCAAAAGACTAATTGATTATCGTAAGCGCTCAAAGTGACTCGATAACGCAATTCATATTCAAGAACCTTGCCCGCAGCAGACAGCGAGAGTATCTGTTTGTCTGTTGCTTCAGAAATAATATCCAGCGTGATCGTTGCTTCATCGGCGCTTTCTGCAACTTTGACCTTGTTAAGCGTAAGTGTTTTGCGCAAGTCTTCGACGAAAGGTGATTCGTTAACGGTTCTCAAATAAATGCTTTGGAAAGCTAACTGAACTGGTGCATTGCTATGTCCTCGAACATGAAATCCGCAAGAAGTCAAAACTAGCAGTGCCGAGATAATCAGCATCTTCCTTGCGCTGTTCAATTTAGGCCACCACATTGACGAGTCGACCCGGTACGACAATTATTTTCTTTGCTGTAGCACCGGCAAGTAGTTTTTGTACCGTTTCATGTGCCAAAGTGAGTTGTTCAATTTCAGCCTTGCTTGCATCTTTTGCCACAAGCAAACTTCCACGCAACTTGCCATTTACTTGAATCATCAATTCGATTTCATCCTGTACTAAAGCCGCCTCATCGACTTCCGGCCAGGATGCGGCAAGTATGTCTTCGCCAAAGCCGAGCTCTTTCCACAAGGTCTGAGAGATGTGCGGAGTCATGGGAGAAAGTAAGCGCAGCAAGATGGATAAGCTTTCGCTCAACACGGCGCGGTTGGCGGTGGCTCTGGATTTTTCCAGTGCGTTGAGCATCTTCATCGCCGCAGAAACCACTGTATTGAACTGGAAGCGCGAGAAATCGAAGTTGGCTTGTTTCAGCGCCAGATGAGTTTCGCGGCGCAGAGCTTGATCATCAGTAGACAAATTACCTAAGTCACCGGACATTTTGCCAATGTCGCCCAATTCGGCAGAAAGATTCCAAACGCGGCGCAAGAAGCGGAACGCACCTTCGACCCCGGTATCTGACCACTCCAGTTGCTGATCCGGTGGGGCGGCAAACATCATGAACAATCGTGCAGTGTCAGCTCCATAGGCATCGATGATAGCTTGCGGATCGACGCCGTTATTTTTTGACTTGGACATCTTTTCAGTCCCGCCGATAACGACTGGTTGACCATCAGCGATTAGCTTGGCACCGATTGGTCGTGCTTTTGCATCAACCTCAACTTCCACCTCAGCCGGATTGATCCACAGTTTTTTGCCGCCTTCCATTTCGCGATAGAATGTCGGGGCAACCACCATGCCTTGGGTCAATAAATTTTTGAACGGTTCATCACCTTGGACTAAACCTTCGTCTCGCATCAGCTTGTGAAAGAAGCGGGCATACAACAAATGCAAAATTGCATGCTCAATGCCGCCGATGTATTGATCTACCGGCAACCATTTTTGAGCGGACGCTTTATCCACCATGCCGGTGTTGCATTGGGGACTGGCGTAGCGCGCGTAGTACCAGGACGATTCCACGAAAGTATCCATGGTGTCTGTTTCGCGCCTGGCTTTGCCGCCACACTTGGGGCAAGTGCACTCGTAGAATTCCGGCATCTTAGCCAAGGGTGAACCCGCGCCATCCGGTACCACGTTTTCAGGTAACTTCACCGGCAATTGATCGTCCGGTACTGGCACGTCGCCGCAGGTCCGGCAATGAATGATGGGAATAGGGCAACCCCAATAACGCTGTCGTGAAATTCCCCAATCACGCAGTCTAAATTGCACTTTCTTTTCACCCAAACCTTTGGCGGCGAGATCTGCGGCGATGGCATCTACGGCTTGGGACAGATTTAGACCATCGTAGTTGCCGGAGTTAACACATACGCCATTTTCTTTGTCGGCATACCACTCTTGCCAAGCGGTATCGCTAAAACTTTGATCTTTGACTGCAATGGATTGTTTGATCGGCAAATTGTATTTTTTGGCAAAGCCAAAGTCCCGCTCATCGTGTGCCGGAACCGCCATTACCGCACCTTCGCCATAGCCCATTAAAACATAGTTGCCGATCCATACAGGCACTAGTTCGCCAGTGAGCGGATGGGTGACTTTGATGCCGGTGTCCATACCCTTTTTTTCCATGGTGGCAATGTCAGCCTCAGCCACGCCACCGTGTTTGCACTCTTCAATGAATTCGGCGAGCTTGGCATTGCCTTGCGCGGCAAGTGTAGCCATCGGATGCTCTGCCGCGACTGCAACGAAGGTCACACCCATGATGGTGTCAGCTCGGGTTGTGTAAACCCAGAGTAGATTGTTGGTAGCGGATATACCCCCTCCCCCGGGGAGAGAAGGAAGAGCACCTGTCCCCTCTCCTCCCGGGGGAGGGTTAGGGAGGTGGTTGTTTTTCGGGGTTATTTCATATTCAAATGCAAAGCGCACACCGTAGCTCTTGCCGATCCAGTTGGCCTGCATGGTCTTTACTTGTTCCGGCCAGCCGGGCAGTGTGTCCAATCCAGTTAATAACTCATCGGCATACTGCGTGATGCGGAAAAAATACATCGGTATTTCGCGTTTTTCCACCAGCGCACCGGAACGCCAGCCGCGCCCTTCGATTACTTGTTCGTTGGCGAGCACGGTATTGTCTACAGGATCCCAATTCACGGTTGATGTTTTCTTATAAATAACACCTTTTTGGAATAGGCGGGTAAACAGCCATTGCTCCCAGCGGTAATATTCCGGCTTGCAAGTGGTCACTTCACGCGTCCAGTCAACGCCCAAACCTAGCAGCTTCAATTGTTGCTTCATGTATTCAATGTTTGAATAGGTCCACGCTGCAGGTGGCACATTGTTTGCCATTGCGGCGTTTTCTGCAGGTAAGCCGAAGGCGTCCCAGCCCATCGGTTGCAGAACGTTAAAGCCCTTCATGTGGTGATACCGGCTCAACACATCGCCGATGGTGTAATTACGCACATGTCCCATGTGCAATTTGCCCGAAGGATAGGGAAACATGGAAAGACAATAATATTTTGGCTTGTTACTATCTTGCTTCGCTAGGAAAGTTTCATTGCTTTCCCATTGCTGTTGAGTAGAGGCTTCGATATCTTTGGGCGAGTAATTCGGTAGCATGTTTGATGAAATCATAAATGTTGGTAACTAAAAGCGCATTATATCCGTCATTCCTGCCTGTGCGAGATATCCGACAACACTCCTGTCTACGCTCAATTCGAATAGTGACTGAATCAAAGCTTGTTTATTTTAAAGAGTCTACGTTTGAAATAATTTTGGGAAATTTCCCAAAAAACAGTTTTACAACTAAACTAATACAGAAAGTCGGTTTATTTATCGAAATCCAAAAGCAGTTAACATCTTTCAAACTAATCTCTAGGGGATAGACATGGTTAAAAAAATTGTTGCCGTTTTGCTCATCTTGTTGACAGGAGGAGCTTGGCTTTATCTTGATTATCAAAATAAACAGGAGCAAATAGCCGCGGCAGAAATGCGCAAAGCAATGGATCAAATGCGCGCTCAAGCTCAAGCTCGCGCTGCAGCAAAAGCTAAATTTGAAGCGCAGCTCCTATCTGACTTAACAGCTTGCAAAGCCACTGCGGATAAAGGCAAGGAAGATTTTCTGACAGCGCACCAACAGCCTGTTAAACGCAAACCGGGACAATTTACGATCCCGCAAGCGGATATAGACGAAGCGGCCAAAACACAGGAAGCGGCCAATTCAGCGTGTCAATTGACTTATGACACCCATTTGAAGAGCGGTTCTTAAAGAACTTCTCTGTTAGAATAACCAATAGAATAACTAAAAAACTAATTTGAATTTATCGATCAGGAGAGGATCAAAATGTCACGCCAACATCCCGTTATTGCAGTTACTGGTTCGTCCGGCGCTGGTACTACTACAGCAAAAAAAGCATTTGAAGTTATATTTCGTCGCGAACAAATCAAAGCGGCTGTGATCGAAGGCGATAGCATGCACAGCCTTGATCGCATGGCGTTTCGCGCAGCAGCTGCAGAAGCCGCCAAAGCGGGCCATAACACTTTCAGCCATTTTGGTCCTGAAGCCAACCATTTTGAAAAGATTGAAGAAACATTCAAAACTTATGGCGAGACCGGGATGTGCAAACGTCGATATTATGTACATAGTGATGATGAGGCAGTGGCACATAACAAGCATTTCGGTTTGACTGATTTGAAGGCAGGTTTGTTTACGCCTTGGGAAGACATCGAAGAAAGTTCAGACCTGCTGTTCTATGAAGGTCTGCACGGCATGGTCAAAACAGATAAAGTAGATGCTTCACAGTACGTTGATTTGAAGATCGGCGTAGTACCGGTCGTAAATTTGGAATGGATTCAAAAAATCCATCGCGACAAGGCGGAGCGCGGTTATTCCGCCGAAGCGACTGTAGATACAATTCTTCGTCGGATGCCGGACTACATTAACTACATCACACCACAATTTACTTACACCGACATCAATTTTCAACGTGTTGCTACCGTGGATACATCCAATCCGTTCATTGCGCGTGATATTCCGACCGCG
This sequence comes from uncultured Gallionellaceae bacterium, assembly GCA_903913145.1. Taxonomy (GTDB): domain Bacteria; phylum Pseudomonadota; class Gammaproteobacteria; order Burkholderiales; family Gallionellaceae; genus PALSA-1006. The sequence continues at coordinate 14,136 of CAIWKC010000224.1, forward strand.
GATGAAAGTTTTGTGGTGATCCGTTTCCGCAACCCCAAGGGTGTGGACTTCCCTTACTTGCTAGATATGATCGACGGCTCTTTCATGTCACGTCCTAACACCATCGTGGTATCCGGTGGAAAAATGAGCTTTGCCATGGAATTGATTTTGGCACCGATCATGCATGATTTGATTCAGAACAAGAGAAATCTGGACAGGCGTGTAGCAAAACAAATCTAAGCCCGTCCTGCTGAATTCGCTCTCCCTCATTCTCGTCTCTTCTTCTCGAAGGGACTAGCGATAAACTTACCCGGGGAGAGTGGATCGGAGATTTCCGTGGCGGCTTTGTATTACGTACGTTGAGCCATCATCCTATGGGATAATTCGCCCATGAATCCTTCTCTTATATCTGGCCTTAATCCCGAACAACGCGCAGCTGTCGAACTTCCCTCACGATCCGCACTAATACTTGCCGGGGCAGGCAGTGGCAAGACGCGAGTATTGACGACGAGAATCGCGTATCTGATCAGTACTGGGGCAGTGAGTCCTCACGGTATCCTCGCGGTGACATTTACAAACAAGGCTGCAAAAGAGATGGTGACGCGGCTGTCGTCAATGCTGCCGATCAATACGCGCGGTATGTGGATCGGTACATTTCACGGGCTGTGCAATCGCATGTTACGTGCACATTATCGCGAGGCGAATCTGCCACAGACCTTTCAAATTCTTGATAGCGGAGATCAGCTTTCTGCCATCAAGCGTTTGATGAAAGCCATGAATGTGGACGATGAAAAATATCCCCCACGCGAAATGCAAAATTTTATCAGTGGTAGCAAAGAGCAAGGTCTGCGCGCGCATGAGGTTGAAGCCTATGATCCTTACACGCGGCGTAAAGTGGAGGTGTTTGCCGAATACGACGCGCAATGTCAGCGCGAAGGTGTGGTTGATTTCTCTGAATTGCTATTGCGTTGCTACGAACTTTTATCGCGCAACCAGCCACTGCGCGAACATTATCAGGAGCGCTTTAAGCACATTCTGGTGGATGAATTTCAGGATACCAATCCACTTCAATATCGCTGGTTGAAATTGTTGGCCGGCTGTCCTCGCCCCAGCCATCTTCCAAAGGGCGAGGGAGCAAATGCGTCGCTACGCGATTATTCTTCAACAACCTCTGCCTTGTTTGCTGTTGGCGACGATGATCAGTCTATCTACGCATTTCGCGGTGCAAATGTTGGAAATATGCAAGAGTTGCTGCGCGATTTTCATGTCGAGAATGTCATCAAGCTAGAACAGAACTACCGCTCGCACG
>CAIWKC010000225.1 GCA_903913145.1 uncultured Gallionellaceae bacterium
ATAATGGTTGATAATGAAGTTGCTTTTTCGGTTGATGAAAAATTACAAAGTCTGATTCATCTGTGTTGTGACAACGGATTTTTGACATTTAATTCCTGCGAAGATGATATTGGTGGAGCATGCTGGATTGAATATGAACTTAGTGATTGGATTGAAATTTCAGAAACTGCATTTCATAAAGACGGACGCCACCTTTACCATTTTATTGAAGAAAACTGTGCGATAACTTTACTGGCCGCTGATGACGGTTACCCTGATGAAAATGATGAGTACTGGATTCCAGGTGATAATTTAATTTGGTCTGCCACAGTAAGATTCAAAAAGGAACTCCTGCCCACTTTCGAGAATCTATTGAGAGACACATTAGGTTAAAAAAATCAGCTTATCAGGCGAACTTAAAGAAGTGAAACCCTGAAGTATTTTAGACTTGGTTCAATATTCTAATTGCTTATTGCACTTTCTGCGTTTTCTTGTTGATGCATAATCGTAATGTAAGCAACTCTTCTACGAATAGATAGTTTCCTTGTTTGAAATGAGCCACCGTCGAGGTATTAACCTCGCAATGAATATTTTGCTTGGTTGAAACCAAGCCTGAATAAAAAATGATTCTTAGTCCCGCTTTCTGCCGCATCTTTCCTTTTGCCGTGTATGTCGGCTTTCTTATTCTTGAAAGCCTTATTAGTTTACTCAAATCCAGGGGTTTTGAATTTTTAGAAAATTGGCATGAAAACTCGATCTATCCAATAAAAATATTATTGGTATTGCTGGCATTGTTGTGGCTTTGGAGGAATTTCACAGAACTGGTAACGCCCGTTAAGGTAAAGTTGGCAGACTGGTTGACTTGTATTTTTGTGGGAGTGGTCGTTTTTATACTTTGGATTAACTTAGACAAGTCTTGGGCTACGATTGGCGTCTCAACTGGATATAATCCTATTAATCCAGTCAGTCAGGAAATAGACTGGGAGCGAGTCATCATTCGCATTATTGGAGCGACATTTATAGTTCCCGTAATGGAAGAGTTGTTCTGGCGTTCCTTTTTGCTGCGGTGGCAAATGCACCATCGTTTTCTAGATGTTAATCCAGCAAAGATCGGGGTTCAGGCTTTTATTGTTACAGCGCTGTTATTTGCCTCCGAACATAATTTGATAGTGGCCGGGCTTGTAGCAGGGGTTGCATATAACTGGTTGTATATTAAAACACGCAATTTGTGGATACCGATAGTGTCACATGCGATCACCAACGGCTTGCTGGGTTTGTGGGTGATAAATACACACAACTGGCAATTTTGGTAAAATAATTTTCATCAATATATTTGCCAGCGTCCGACTTGCCGATGTCTTATTTAATTAATTGAATATTGAAAAAAACGAGATCCCTCCAAAAATTCACAACACCTGCCTTCAAGCTATGGGCAGAAATTCCCGATGATGCTAAAACTAAAATCCTCACAAATGTCTGGTGCAGTATGTGTCAGCATAGTGTAACTATTGCCAATTTTTCCGGTGCAGTCAAAACTGGCGACTTGCTGCTTGTTGGTAAATGTGCAATTTGCCAGAGTGATGTGGCGAGGGTGATTGAGGTGTGACGATATTCATGAATGTGATAATGGTGGAGTGCCCATCCAAATGCCGATGATCCTAGATGAACGGAGTAGTTATACTCTATTGGCAAACAATGGCTGTCACTGGCGAGCCATCAGCGATTCGGTCATGGGAGGTGTTTCATCTGCGTATTTATCTCCTGAAGAGGTTTGCGGGCGTGCATGCATACGCTTGACTGGTGGCGTTAGTCTGGAAAACAACGGTGGATTTGTTCAGGCAAGTTTAGATTTGTCCGAAGAAGGCTTTTTGGATGCATCAACGTTTGTAGGAATTGAAATTGATGTTTACGGAAATAACGAAACATACAATCTGCACTTGCGTACCGATGACACGAAAATAGTTTGGCAGTCTTATCGTGCAAGTTTTAAAGCGAAACAACACTGGCAGAAAATCAGGCTTTCCTTCGATAGCTTTATTCCGCATCGAATTGATGTCCCTCTTGATAAAAGTCAATTACGCAGGTTAGGCGTAGTAGCGATTGGCAGGATGATGCAGGCTGATATCTGTATCAGTCGATTGGCTTTATATTAGACTCCCTAAGCCAAGACGAATTCCCTCATGTGCAGCGGCATCGAATATTTAGGTGACAAATTTTGCTTCCTCAACTCGGAAGCGCGTCTACCTGAGCGTGCACGGGACGGTGGCATAACGTGGATTCGGTGAGGGTGCCAGCCAAGTATGTCCCTCATTTCAAGGCAAGCAGGGAATTGCGCGAGTGAGTGAACCACGAATGAGATCAGATGAATCCACTATGCCTGCCGATGCAGTCATGTGCCATTGCAGTGGCACCAAGCGGAGGAACATTCAAAGCCTATTCGAACAAGGGTTAGATTTGGAAGCTATTTCCAGATGGACTGGCGCTCTCACTGGTTGCGGCGGTTGCGAATCGGATATATCACAGTTTCTGAAAGAACTTGCTGAACAAAAGAATGGATATGGATTATTCAATCGACATTCGTGAGAAGGATGGCGTTCGCACTCTCCACTTTGAGTCCCATTGGACACAGGGGGCAATGCGAGTTACACACCCATCGGAGTTGGTGCTCGAATACACCCGAACCATGATGGCAAGTTTGCTGATGCGAGACGAGAAAGATTTTCCTAAAAGTGTCTTGTTGATTGGGCTCGGTGCTGGATCACTTACCAAATTTCTATATCAGCACTGCCCTACAGCAAACCTAACGATCATTGAGATTGATCCAAGAGTGCTCGATGTGGCACGAGACCATTTCGAGTTGCCGGATGATCCAATGAGGATGAAGATCGTAATAGGTGATGGTGTGGAATACATGGCTTTCACTGATCAGACTTACGATTTGATCATAGTTGACGGATTCAATGATCATGCCCACCCGGGAGGCCTCAACTCGCTTCACTTCTATGAGGCTAGTCTCTTGCGCCTTAATAAACTTGGGATATTGGTCGTCAACCTGATTGGTCTGTCTGATGGAGTCAAAGGTGGATTGGCTCTTATTGAAGTTGCATTCGAGAACCGAGCTATAAGGTTCCCTAGATGCAAAAGCGGAAACACAATTGTATTTGCAGCCACAGGAGAACCAGTCAATATTCCAATCAGTCAGCTTAAGAGTGGAGCACTTGAACTGCGCAGGCGCACTGGTCTCTCATTGGTTGAAATGATTACGAAATTTGAAGTAAGTGACGCCGTCAAAAATGGAACGCTAATCCTTTAAGGGATGAGTAGATTATTGAATCCCTCGCGTGCGTAGCTGCCAGTAGAACCTATATCGAGCTGCGGACATTCGAGACTACGGTGTGCTTCACACACTCACCGCACGCATTCTGTCAATTTTCTCGATAACAGCCTGATACAGATCATGGTCGGAATCGGGATTGTCGCGGTCTGGATGGTGCGCACTACGGATCTTTTTCAATTGAGCCATATCTTCTGGCAGGTCATGCACTTTGGTCACCCGGTCACCGTTTTTGACCATCACACGCTGAAGTTCAGCCTCTGCCTCTTCGCGGGTGTCATATAACTTCTTGCTGCCAAGACGCCAACCGTCCTGATTTTTGCGTGGGGAAAGAAACTCCTTTCCATCAAACCATATCCATTTACCGGTATCGGGATCCTGTTCAAAATCAATGGTGGTGATGGTATAGGTGTAAACAGGCGGCTCGATATCCATTGCAAATAGATTGATGATCTTGCCTACAGTTCCTATCGTCGCAAGGTAATATGCGCCTGCTACATGCGGGCAGAACGCGCTACTGGGCGTTGATTCAGGCTTGCTGACGTTACTTGTTGAATTCATTTCAGCCATGCGGCTGAGTGCTTTACGTTGTGCGTTTGTCACTGGTATTGCTCCTTTATATTTGTTGAAACCCACTGGGATTACTCCTCACTGAAGGGATCAACCGCACAGAAATCCGAATTTATACCGGTTACGGCTGTCGCCGGCAATAGACCTTAGGACTTTCGAAATTATTCCCGCCCCCGCTGCCGCAACAAACAAAAAAGCCACCGCAATGGGTGACCTAAATGCTTGATTCTAATTTGGCTCCCGACCTGGACTCGAACCAGGGACCTGCGGATTAACAGTCCATTCGTCAGAATCGTAATAACTTTTTGTATATAAACAATAAACTACCATATCTTGTCTAAGATGGTTTGCAGTGTTGATTGCATCGACCCGTTGATTATATTGGGTTTTAGCTCGATCTTAGACGCTAAAATTTTCGTTTGTGATTTGTTCTTGGTTACCGTTTAACAAATAAGAAGTGAATATATCACGAATGTAGTGCGCGAAGTGCCTCATCAGGCTCCTTCTCAACAATTGTAAGCAAAGCTGCAGCCGCACCTGTTGAGTGGCGGCGATGTTGTTCTAAGTTCCTGAGGGTGGCGAACTTAACTCCAATCAACTGAGCAAACTCGCTTTGGCTAAGTACAATTTTGTACGAATGTATTTGGCAACTGTTGCGCTGATCTCGGTGAATGTCACCACCGAGTTTGGCGATTTCATTCTCTGTCAGTTGAACGATTTCTGGATAAAAACGCCGAAGATATTTATTGATTTCTATATATCGGCAATCCCGGCTGGGAATGAATCCGACAAGTCGCTACACCCTTTGTAATCCAGCTTAGATAGAAATTCCATTCCCTTGCTTCACGACGAAACAGCCACCCGCATTGAGCTTGAGACCATCGAAAAACTATGTGTATTTATTAATTGCAAAGTTGGTGATTTACGAGAACTCATCACGGAGTAGGTTGGCATTTTGTTTGGTTTTTCAAGCAGAATGCAAAGGGCTTGGTGGGCGGATAAGGCTTTCTGCTGGAATGCCAAGTCCATTATGGAGCTTCCAAATCATAGCGAGCGTAAATGAACTCTTCCGATTCAAAACCTCGTATTAACGATTAATGCGTCCAATCATGGGAACCAAATCTTTCGCAGTTAATCCTGATTGCTCCATGCGAAATTTAATTGCTTCAACCGGGTCTGGTAGGTCAATGGGGAAATGCTTATTCTCATAGGCTTCGACAAGAGTTAGCAACACCTCAAAACGATAACCTTCAGGAGATTCAGGTTCTGGTTCTTTTTCAAAAAATGCTGACACTTCGCGTAAGGTGGCTTTATAGTCTGCTTCATTGTGAATAGGGCGGATTTGCATAATTATCACTCCATTTCTTTGTTTCTACATTGATTGGCAATATTTGAATGGAATTTGTACAAAGCAAATTTGGTACAGATTTTTTTTGAATCTTTAATCAATGTCGGCAAAGGATGAATCAGCATGCTAAACTTTTACAATATTTGAACAGGCACTCTGCGTATTAACACCAGATCTAAGTTGTATGGCAACTTAAAACATGATCAATAATCACAAAGCAGAATTTGAACTGGCACTGCAACAATGCGCCACAGAGCCAATTCATCAATTGGGCAACATTCAACCTCATGGAGCTGTTTTGGTCGTTAATTCAGAAAGTCAGCGCAGAGTTCTTCAAGTTAGCCAAAATCTTGGAGAGTTCGTTGATGTTCCAGCGGACGTATCATGCGGAAAGCCGTTAGCCGAACTGCTCGGAGAAACAGCCAAGATTCAAGTAGAGAAATTAATTCAGATCGCAGAAAAAAGGAATACTGCAACAGGAGTTATAAGCGTAATCCATAAAAATGCTCATCACGACTTGCCTACACATTTGTATGTTTCTGGCGAGATGTTTGTGATTGAAATCGCACATGATGAATTTTTGCATCAAGAAGAGCAACTCGCTCAACTGCTTTTGAATTTTAATCAATCCCAGTTGAATTCAGAAATAGATTCGGATATTTATAAATATCTCGACTCTATAACCACTTTTGTCCGTACGCTGACAAATTATGATAGTGTGATGATCTATCGGTTTGATTCGCATTGGAATGGCGAAGTAATTTCACAAGACCGCCTTTCTTCTGCTCCGTCATTCATAGGCATGCACTTCCCGGCAAGCGATATTCCAGAACAAGCAAGACGCTTGTACACGACCAATTTGGTACGGGTTGTGGTAGACATAGATGCGACTCCTGTGCCAATGCTGCCAACCTTGAATCCTGTTACCAGAAAACCGCTTGATATGACCTATTCGGCTTTGCGTAGCTTGTCACCTATTCATATCGAGTACCTTCGTAACATAGGAATACAGGCGTCTATGACTATTTCATTGATGCAAAATGGTCGGTTATGGGGTTTGATTGCCTGTCATCACATGTCACCTTCACTTTCATCAATTGTAATCAGGGAAGCTGCAATATTTATCAGTCGGATGGCGTCAGCCAAATTGTCATCATTTGAAGCGATAGAACAACAATTAAAGGTCGATAGAGTAAATAGCATCGTTCATCGATTATTAAAATCGATTTCTACGCAAACGTCTGATTCGCTCTTACATTTGTTACTTCCAGAACTGCAACTGTTGTTGGAAGCGTCAGGAATGATTGTTGTGGTTGAGGGGAAAATTTATTTGAACGGTGAAGTCCCGAAACTAGAGGAAATAAACGAATTGTTGAGATGGCTTGGTAGTCAAGCCAAATCAGATATATACCATTGCGATTGTTTGGGTGAACAGTTTAAACCGGCAATTAAATATTCAAAAAAAGTTGCTGGAATATTGACAACACCGTTATCTAAAGAGATGCGTAACTGCATTATTTGGGTTCGTGAAGAAAGACTTCTAACGGTCAATTGGGCTGGAAAATATGAAGAAGGATTTGTGCAAAACTCTGTTGGTGAGTATAGGTTGACTCCAAGAAAATCATTTGAACTTTGGAAAGAATTTTGGATTGGTCGAAGTGTTCCTTGGACGGAAGTAGAAATAGGATTAGCTTCAACGCTGGCGCTTGCTTTACCTGAATCATTGGCACAAAAAAGCAAAATTGAAGAAGAACAAAAGAAACTCAGGGAAGCACATGATTATCTGCGCTTGACTGCCAGCGTGTTTAGCATTAGTCAGGAAGCAATCATCATCACCGATTCAGATAACAACATAATGGATGTCAACCTTGCTTTTACAAATATCACAGGTTACAGCCATGAAGAGGTCATTGGTAAAAATCCAAAAATATTAAGTTCTGGACGACATGGTAAAGTTTTTTTCGTTCAGATGTGGGAAACGTTAAAGCGTAACAAGTCGTGGCGTGGAGAGATTTGGAACAGAAAGAAGTCTGGGGATGATTATCCTGAAATGCTCTCTATCTCGCTTGTTTGTGACGAGGACGGCAAGGTATTGCGACATGTTGCTGTGTTCTCGGACATTAGTGAACTCAAAAAACATGAAGAAGAATTGACTCATGTCGCCCATTATGACCCGCTGACAGGTATTCCCAATCGATTGTTGCTGGCTGACCGCATGAAGCAAGGTATCTCCCAGACGTCTCGTGATCAACGGATGATGGCAGTCTGTTATCTTGACCTCGATGGTTTTAAGCTGATCAATGACACAATGGGACATGAGGCAGGAGATAAAATATTGGTCGAGGTGTCCAAGCGGATCGAAAATACAATTCGGGGGGGAGATACGGTTGCTCGTTTGGGGGGTGATGAATTCGTTATTCTTCTTTTGGGGATTGAGAAAGGTGAAGAAAGTCATACAACGCTGGAACGTTTGCTCCATGCCATTTCTGAACCTATCATAGTCCAAAAAAAAGCTATAAGGATTAGCGCCAGTATAGGTGTTAGTATTTATCCAATTGATAATGAACACCCAGACACATTGATGCGCCATGCTGATCAAGCCATGTACGTGGCTAAAGAATCAGGCAAAAATCGCTATCACATTTATGATATGGAATTGGATAAGCGCTCACGAAATCAAAATGCATTTGTAAAGAGCATCCGCCATGCAATCGATCAAAATCAATTTGAATTGCACTACCAACCCAAGATCAACTTACACACTAAAGAATTGGTTGGTGTCGAAGCCTTAATCAGGTGGCGCCATCCAGATCGGGGCATTTTACCTCCATCGGAATTCCTCCGGCAAATTGAAAATACAAATCTTGATATTGATCTGGGTGAATGGGTCGCCAAAACTGCGGTTGCACAAATGGATCAATGGCGAAGAAACGGATTAGACATTGAGGTTAGCATCAACATTTCTGCATATCACTTGGAGTCTAAAGACTTTGTGGAGAAGTTAAAACAAATCCTTTCTCGTACCCCTAAGATGCCGGCTAATATGCTTCAAATTGAAGTGCTGGAAACTGTGGCATTAAACGACGTTAGTGCAGTCAGAGCCATCATAGAGTCCTGCCACAAACTTGGTGTTAGCTTTGCTCTTGATGACTTCGGCACAGGATACTCTTCCCTCAGTTACCTGAATGCCTTGCCGGTTGATATTCTCAAGATAGATCAGTCTTTCGTCAGAGACATGCTTGAAGACGAAGGTGACAAAGCCATTGTTGCGGGTGTTCTTGCACTTGCAAATGCATTTCATCGCAAAACAGTCGCGGAAGGTATTGAAACTGCTGAACATATTCAAGTGCTTGATGGCATGGGTTGTGATTTTGGACAAGGCTATGGAATTGCACATCCGATGCCTGCAAAAGAACTTCTTAACTGGAAATCAAATTACTTGTAGTTCAGGTATGTCTCTTTAGGAGACGCTGTCCGAGTAATATGACGTACTCGTGCAATCGGCCGTGAACCGCCATTGACGACTGGCAGCTAACGGGAAGGGTAATTGCTGGTTCAGTTAGATATTTTCGTTGTCAGAAAGCAATACAAACCTAATGATCACAATCGAGATGGAAACTAAGTAAGCCTTTAGAGTATGTTGGTCAACTATAAAAATAATCAGGAGTAATTATGACAGACAGCAAGCAATACATTTACGAGTTCGAGCATGGCGATGGCAAAAACAAGATGTTGTTGGGAGGAAAGGGCGCAAATCTGTGTGAGATGACTCAGATCGGCTTAAATGTTCCCCCCGGATTCACTATCACTACCGATGCATGCACTGCCTATCTGAAGAAAAACAAACTTCCTGACGGATTGATGGAGTCAGTGAAAGAGCGCATGCAAGCGCTTGAGAAGAAAACCGGTAAAGGTTTCGGCAGCAGCGAGAATCCTTTGCTCGTCTCGGTGCGTTCCGGTTCGTCCATGTCCATGCCGGGCATGATGGATACCATCCTCAATCTTGGCCTCAACGAAACTTCCCTGAAAGGTCTCATCAAGCAGACAGGCAACGAACGCTTTGCCTATGATACTTATCGCCGTTTCATCCAACTCTTCGGCAAGATCGCACTCAACATCAGCGACGAACATTTCGACGAATGCATGAGCGCCATCAAGCGCAAATATGGCGCGCCTCAGGATCTGGATTTAACTGTTGATCACCTCAAAGAGCTGGCGGGTGAATTCCTCGGCATCGTGGCGCGCCACACCGGCAAACCCTTCCCGCAAGACCCTTACGAGCAGTTGGAAATTGCAATCGGTGCAGTGTTCGGCTCATGGATGGGTAAACGGGCGGTGGATTATCGCAGACAGTTTAAAATCACCAACGCGCAAGCCAGTGGAACTGCTGTAAATATCTGCACCATGGTCTTTGGCAACATGGGCAATGATTCCGGTACAGGCGTGGGTTTCACGCGAAATCCCGGCACGGGCGAGAACTTGATCTTTGGCGAATATCTGACCAATGCACAAGGCGAAGACGTGGTGGCAGGAATCCGCACGCCCAAAGCTATTGCCGAAATGGAACAGGAAATGCCGGAAATTTACAGCCAATTAATAACGCTGCATAACCGCCTGGAGTCGCATTACCACGAAGTGCAGGATTTCGAATTCACTATTGAAAAGGGCATTTTGTATTGCCTGCAAACGCGCAACGGCAAAATGAACGCGCGCGGCATGGTACGTTCCTCGGTAGAAATGTTTAATGAGGGACTGATTCCCAAGGAACGTGCGCTGCTGCGTATCGAGCCGGCAGTGCTTGAGCAACTACTGGTTCCCCAGTTGGCACCGAACTTTCATGGCAAATCTCTGGCACAGGGGTTGTCAGCTTCTCCCGGTGCGGCCTCCGGCAAAATTGTGTTCGATGCGGACACCGCCGAATTGCGCGGACGCGCCGGTGAAAAAATCATTTTGGTACGCGAGGAAACCAAGCCCGAAGATATTCACGGCTTTTTCCAGGCGCAGGGAATTCTCACCAGTCGCGGCGGCAAGACTTCACACGCCGCCGTGGTGGCGCGTGGCATGGGCAAGCCCTGTGTTTCGGGTTGCGAACAAATCGTCATCAATGATGTACAGCGTAGCGCGCAGATCGGCAATACCACTCTTCAGGAAGGCGACGTCATCACCATAGACGGCGGCACCGGCCACGTTTATGCGGGCGAAGTGCCGACGGTGGAAGCGGAATTTTCCGAAGAATTAGCCACGCTGCTGGCCTGGGCGGACGAGGTCTCCAAGCTCAAGGTGATGGCTAACGCCGACACGCCCCACGACGCCCAACGTGCGCGTGAATTCGGCGCAATGGGTATCGGCCTGTGCCGAACCGAACGCATGTTCAACAGCACCGACCGGCTGCCCATCGTACAGGAAATGATTCTGGCCGAAACGCCTGAAGAACGCCAGTCTGCGTTGGATCGTCTGTTGCCAATTCAGCGCGCTGACTTCAAGGGTATCTTCAAGGCGATGAAGGGGCTGCCTGTGACTGTGCGTCTGCTAGACCCTCCGATGCATGAATTCCTGCCCACCGCCGCGCAACTTGAACTTGAAATCGCGCATCTGCACCAATTGCGGGATACCATCAAGGGTCTGGAAGAATTGCCGGGTACGCTCAAGCTGCTTAATCCCAAGCTCTATATGCAATATGCCGATGGCCTGACAAAACTAATGGGCGGGCTGGGCGACTTCAAGGAATCGCATCTGGAAGAAGATGTCATCAGCCGCAAGGAAGTGATCCTGAAAAAAGTCAGGGCGCTGGCCGAGGTTAACCCCATGCTGGGGCATCGCGGTGTACGACTTGGCATCACCTATCCTGAAATTTACTCCATGCAAATTCAGGCGATACTTGAAGCTGCGGCATTGTGCGCCAAAGAGGGACTGGTAATTTATCCGGAAATCATGGTGCCCCAAGTCGCAACAGTGGAAGAGCTCAAGCGCATTCACAGCTATGTACAGCGCATTCACCAGGTGGTTTCCCTCACCCACGGCATCAATGTGCAATTCAAGTTCGGTTCCATGCTGGAAGTAGTTCGAGCCTGTATCCGCGCGGGTCGTATGGCTGAAATTGCCGAATTCTTCTCATTTGGTACCAACGATCTAACCCAGGCCACCTTCTCATTTAGCCGAGAAGATGCTGAAAATAAATTCCTTCCTGCTTACAACGAGACTGGAATTCTGGAAGACAACCCGTTTGAAGTTCTGGACATCAAAGGTGTCGGGCAAATAATGAAGTTGGCAGTGGAAAGAGGACGCGCAACTAACCCGGATTTAAAAATAGGAATTTGCGGCGAACATGGCGGGCATCCAGGCTCTATTCATTTCTGTCACCACATCGGACTCAACTACGTTTCCTGCTCCGGCCCGCGCGTGCCCATTGCCCGTCTGGCAGCAGCACAGGCAAAATTGGTAGAGGATGAATATCAGGAGCCGAGCTGAGCTTTGATATAAGGTTCCAATATTCGTTGGGACCTTGCAAACCGTTTGGCAGTCTTCTGTACTATTTTGAAATCCTATAAAACGGCCAGAACTATGTCTGGGTCGATGAAGAAATAAATTTGAAGGATTTCTAATAGTTGACTGCCAGAACTCTAATGACGAAGCATCAATTTAAAGTCCCCCAAAGGGATCCGTAAATTCCTCGCCTCCATTCATATGGAATGACTGCTATCGGCTAGCTACTTCTGAATATCGGATGGCTCTTGTGGCTTAGAAGTCAGCGTTTGAGAAAAATGATGCGGACTTTTGCGTAGATAAAAAAATCTAAATCTTTAGGGTCGGCTCCAGTTTCAAGAAGAGACCCTGAAAGTGTAATATGGCGTACACGTACTGTCGGCCAGTTTGAGAAGCTCGCCAATGGCAGCTTTGACGCAAGCAATTTTACAAATGATGATTTAGGTTTTCCAAACTTTTGCCGATACTAAATAAAATTTCCCTAATTCAAGGTCATGTTTCAATTTCAAAATTAGTTCTTAAGTTTATGTAAAGTGTTTAATGAGAGAAAACGGATGTATGTGATCTGTCTTGCACAAATTTGTTAATTTAATTGCACATGTTTTGGAAGGACATAAAATGACGGTCGCTCAAAGGTTATATTTGCTGGTAAGCACGGCCATGTTGGGGTTGTTTGCGGTAGCAGGAGTCGGGACGCACCAATTGGAACGAACCTACACTGCGGCAACTTATGCCGCCATCAACACTGTGCCGACCTATTATCAGTTTTTTGAGATCAATAAACAGTTTTCTAATTTGCGAGAACGCACTTTGTTTCATGTCATCATTACCGATACTGCTGCCATGTCGGTAGTTGAGAAGTCAATCAACGAATCTCGTACAAAGCTTACTGAGGCATTAAAAAAATATACTACCACTGCGTGTGGGGGCGCTAACTGCATGTCGGATGATAAGGAACAGAAAATGTTCGACAATGTCCAATCGGCTCTGGCTGATTACGACGTTCCACGATTGAAACTCTTTGAGCTTTCTAAAGCGAACAAAACCAAAGAAGCTGAAGCTGTGGTCAGGGATCTGTTGATACCAGCCGTCAATAAACTGAGCGATGCAATCGACATTGAGCTTGAGTATAACGCCGAACTGGCCAAGAAAGGCGCAGATGATGGTGCTGTCGCCAAGAACGTGGCGGTGACGATGTCGATCTTGATTACCGCCGTGACTTTGCTGACGGTCGGGCTCATGGGCTTCCTGATCGTGCGCAACCTGACACATCAGCTCAATGAGGCCGTGAAAGTTGCAAACCGACTTGCCAACGGTGACCTAACCGTCCAAGTCGATGTGACATCGAAGGATGAAATAGGAAAGTTGCAGTTAGCGATGAAGAACACAGTGAATAAGTTGCGAGAAATGATGGGAAGTATCAGATCAAGTGCAGACTCGGTTTCAAATACAGCAACTCAACTCTCTGTAGGAGCCACGCAGGTTGCTGAGGGATCTCGCGCGCAATCCGAAGCTGCCTCATCGATGGCAGCCTCAATTGAAGAGCTGACAGTTAGTATCGATCAAGTAACCGATAACGCTCAAAGCGCAAAAAATGCATCAATTCACTCAGGGCAAATATCCGAACATGGGGTTGAAGTTATTCAAAAAGCAGTTGCAGAAATGGGAGAAATAGAAACCTCTGTCAAAGTCTCCTCGCAAACTATTGAGTCGTTAGAAATTCAATCCAACGAAATATCAGCTGTAGTGAACGTCATCAAAGAGATTGCAGATCAAACTAATCTATTAGCTCTGAATGCAGCTATCGAAGCTGCGAGAGCAGGTGAACAAGGAAGGGGTTTTGCAGTTGTCGCAGACGAAGTGCGAAAGCTTGCTGAGAGAACTGGTAAATCTACCCAAGAAATCACGACCATGATTGCGAACATTCAAAGTGGTACCAAAAATGCAGTCCTTAGCATGGAACAATGTGTCGTCAGGGCGGGTGGCGGTGTGGGATTAGCAAGTCAGGCAGGAGATTCGATAACTGAAATCAAAACTGAGGCGGCGTTGGTGGTACAGGAAATTGGTTCAATATCTGATTCGCTTCGAGAGCAGAGTATGGCAAGCCGCGATATAGCAAAAAACGTTGAGAGAATCGCTCAAATGGCTGAGGAGAATAGCGCAGCAGTCCAACAGACGGCAGATGCAGCTCATCATTTAGAGCAAATGGCGGTATCGCTTCAAACCAATGTGTCTTACTTTAAAATTTAGTGTTCAGGTTCAAACTATATGTAGTTCAAAAGGGGAATTGCTTCTTTCGGGCAGAGGGTGTAAGAAATTTTGTGTAAACGGTCATTTGGCAGGAAACTGCCATAACTTTGAAAGGAGTGAATATGACCGTAGCAAAGAAAGTCCCATCCCCCGATTTAATTGACCAGTTAATGGCGGGTTATCAGAAGCCTGAA
>CAIWKC010000226.1 GCA_903913145.1 uncultured Gallionellaceae bacterium
ATAACTACGATAGACTATAGTCTATGATTAGATTGCGGAGTATTCATGATCAAAAACGCCTCTCTACGACAGTTGAAAGTGTTTGAAGCGGTAGCAAGAAATCTGAGTTACACACGTGCCGCCGAGGAACTTTTCACCACCCAGCCAACCGTTTCTATTCAACTCAAGCAACTCACTGATCTCGTTGGATTGCCACTATTTGAGCAGGTAGGTAAAAAAATATATCTGACAGACATTGGCCAAGAACTCTTAAAAGTCTGCAATGAAATGTTCGAAGCATTGTCGCGTTTTGAAATGATGGTATCTGATGCGAAAGGAGTGAAAGCGGGGAAACTTCGTTTGTCGGTGATTACTACCGCTAAATATTTTGTACCAAGATTACTTGGTTTATTTTGCCAGCGCTATCCGGGAATTGACGTATCTCTAAAGGTAATCAATCGCGAGATGGTATTACAACGCATCGTAGCCAATATGGACGACCTTTATGTTCTTGGGCAACCACCCGAACAGATGGATATGGTTGCTGAACCGTTCTTGGAAAATCCTCTCGTGGTACTGGCTGCAGCCAATCACCCTATGGCTGGAAAAAAAAATATCCCCCTGAAGAGTCTGGCTACGGAACCATTTGTATTGCGCGAATCTGGTTCTGGTACTCGCCTTGCCACCGAGAAATTCTTTAGTGAACACGGAATCAAAATCAAGGTAAGAATGGAATTAGGCAGCAATGAAGCAATCAAACAGGCAGTAATAGGCGGACTTGGGATAGCCGTATTGTCTGCACACACCCTTGCCCTTGAGCACAGTAATAATGAATTGACTATACTCGATGTAAAAGGGTTTCCATTACATCGAAACTGGTACCTGGCTTATCACAGAGGCAAAAGTCTAACAGTCGTTGCCAAGGCATTTCTTGATTTTATTGAGACTGAAAAAAAGTTACTTGGCGAGACATATTTAACGAGAATTTCTGGATTCCCTTCGAAAAACATCCAAAGCAAAAAGAAAAAAATGTGACTTAAGTGGCATTCTGCTTGAGGATGTGTATTTCTTGCGTTTATGGAACAATCTAAAGTTTAACGATCTTAACAGGATGCCATAAAGCTGACGTTCCCGAAATGCAAGTGATGGCCGGTTACGCCATTTAATCTAACTAACCTCTGGAAGTCTCTTGATGAATCAGAAGCAGGAATTCAATGTCAGTATTAGGTTACCCATTTTTTCATTATTCTAAAGTGCAGCACCATTAAAAACCTTAAACGGGAGAGAAAATGAGTCTAACCCGTCAACACAACCTACGTTTATTCGATAGTGATCAGGTTTACTTGCTGATTGATGAAAAGGATAGATTCCGCACCTACTACAAAAATGGTGCTTCGCAATTCCGGTACCAAATTGATATGTCTTTAGACAATCACCCTCTGCTTCAATAATTATATTGTGTGGATGAACTGTAAATTCAGTCATAGTTGCTCCTCTACGACGACATAAAGAACAATTGCATCGTAGCACCTTCAATATTTCCGGCGAAGTAAAAGTAAAGCGAATGCTCCCGCAGTGGCAACTTCCTTTGTACTCTTGCATTACCATTTTTGCTGATCCTCTATGCGAGATTGATAATCATCTAACCTTCAGGGAAAAATACGAAAATTACACATCCGTTCTTTGACTGAGGAATATGTGCGGAGCCAACGGGATTGTGTATGAATGAGCCAGAAGGGTATTCATGGACTCCATCATTAAAAATGCCCGAGACTACGAAGACTTCTTCTGGGCCAGGAGAGTGGATATCAAGAGTTGTGAATTTTGATCCGGGATCGAATTCAAGGATTTTTGCTTTTGCTCCGTTCGTACCCTGCCAAAG
>CAIWKC010000227.1 GCA_903913145.1 uncultured Gallionellaceae bacterium
GCGAGAGCGATGGATCACTTATCTCGGTGAGTGACTCAAATGCCTCGATGGGTTATAGTTTATGCTTTATCGAAGATACTAGCGGATTTGATGGATATTAATAAGGGAATTGGCGCATAACCATTTTATTAGTATGGGAAATAAAGAATTAACCTATATACCATTTTGCTCAATATGGGTATAGTGCCGAGAATTCAGTCAAAATCTTGTGCTGTACCGAAGTTAAGCGAAGAAGGCAAACGGTCGGTTAGACGAAACATAAGCAGATAAATTTAAATTCAGGGAAGAAATTTCGATGAAATTTGTTGAACAATCAAGTTATTTAAAACTCAAAGCCTCTGGTCGACTTCCTTCGCCCAAAGGGTTGTCTTTGTCTATCATCAAATTGTTGCATCGAGATAATTACAGTATTGCAGAACTGGTTAGGCTAGTTAAGTCAGATCCTGCTATATCAGGTGAAGTATTAAAGTTTTCCAATTCCGCTTCCTTCGCTCGTGCTCAACCAGTTGTAGCAATTTCTGACGCAATTACAACTCTCGGTGCACGTCAAGTGGGCGCTATTGTCACTGCTTTCACGATTCTTAATGACAATCGAAATGGAACCTGTGCTGAATTCAATTACGATAAATTCTGGTCGCGCGCATTGGCTTCCGCAATTTCGGCACAGGCTTTGGCTAAGTATGCAAAATTTGGCGCTGAAGAATGTTTCACCGCCGGACTTTTGAGTACACTTGGAGAGTTGGCTTTAGCCTCCATTTTTCCACAGCGATACGGGGAAATTATATCGATGCCAAATGTGAGCCTGAGAGGCCGTCTTGATTTGGAACGAGAAGCATTTGGCAATGATCATAGAGAACTCAATGCCACCATTTTAATGGAATGGGGACTACCGCTTGAAATAGTAACAGCTGTTTACTTTTGTGAGGTTCCTGATGAGGGCAATTCGATTGGGGGTGCAAGAACTCAAGGACTCAAGCTATCGTTAAATTTGGCTCTAGCATTTGCGGAAATCTGTGTTGCTGATGACGAATCACGCAAGACCAAGTTACCAACTTTATACAGTAAAGCAGCAAATCTAGGCATCTCTATTGAAGAAATGCACTCGATGGCGGAGCAAATTATTTCTAATTGGAATGATTGGGGAGCGCAACTTAAAATTCTGACTGGAGAATTTGAGCTTCCCATGGACAACAGTGAGCAAACGTAAAAGTTAGTAAAATGTGTTAAGTGTGAATTACAAAAAATTGCAATCGAGTCAGTCTGATTACTCTGCGTGTCAATACATTCAAGCTACTCGAAAAAAAGCGAAATCAAATTCGGATTCCAGAAGAAACGACGTTTAGTTTTACTGATACATGGCTCATGAGCTGCGCTACGCATCCTACGAGTGAAACAATAAAAAGTAACCCCAAAATTAGTCCACTATTGAAAATTTTTTCTTAATAGTAAAACAGTAGCATCAAATATCCCGAAATGTCCATCCTCGTGCAGTCATACAACTTTTAATATAGTTGCTTAGCGGAATCGAACCACCGACGCAAGGATTTTTAATCTTTTGAGCCTGATTCAAATGAAGACAGTATTTGCTGAAAATTGCTGCTCAGCCTAAATGATGCAAGCAGGTGGAGCGTTGTTTTGGAATTTTAATTGCCGCGAAGTACTCAAGCCGCTCTGGCATGTTGAACTTCAAATGGGTAAGCTCCGTTGGCACGTGCTTCCAGCAAGACTACTTCTACTGCACTGCCATCCTCAGCGTAGCTAATGTGCGTGTTCCAATTTTGTGATATTTCGCGAGTAATCGGCTTGTCAGACAATCGGATCACAAGAATGTCGTCTTCATCAAAATAAGTGGTGTGCATATTTAACTCCTACAAAACTTCGAAATGGTGCATGACCGTTTTAACCACAACACAGTCCTCAAGTACCAGCACTGCGCATAAAAAATTATCATGCCGTTCTGGAAACTCCTTAAATGCCCAAAGGTGCGTGGCATCCTTGTAGCGCGCGTCACCAAAGTCAATCACTTCAAGCAATATCTCATCGCTGATATCTCGCTCAACCATACGAATTTTTGCATGGCTTGAAATGACAACAGGTAGTTGGAAACGGTCACTAAACATACTGATGACTGTAACGTCACTCATACAGCTTGTCCAGACGCATTTACAGGGCTATATCAACACCTTAATCAACTGCTCTCTACATTCCACACATTTAAAACCAAAAAATAAAAAAGCCTGCATTTCTGCAAGCCTTATATCTTCTGGTGGCTCGGGGCGGAATCGAACCACCGACACAAGGATTTTCAATCCTCTGCTCTACCGACTGAGCTACCGAGCCATTTTTAAGAAGGCGCGCATTATAACGACTCTAGGCATTTAAGCAAACAAGGTTTATAAATAATCATTAGAAAAAAACTCAAGATGGTACTAGGATTATGCTAATAGCTATCTTAAAAACAATGTGTTGATTAGATAAGACAACCCGGACACTGTAGCTAAGCAGAGTAAGTTTAATTATGACAGCAGGACACAGCTTAATACAATGCATCCTTAACTGTATGATATTAAAAGTATTGAAATAAATTAGGAGCTTTATGAAAGAATTTTTATGGGTTAGCGCAATTGTTGGATTGGTTGTATCAGGCTATTTGATTGCATTACAGAGGGATATAAGCACAGTGAATATTTTTTGCTCTGAAATGAAAGCTGGTCTTGATGTGAGGAAAATAGCCGCAATCGCAAATAAATACGATGTTGGATTTGGAAATATTCGCGATCCAAAAAGTGTCGATAACAGGGTTCTTGGTAACAAAGTTAGCGGAAACGAAAATGTCTGGTATTTTGTTGTAGCATCACCGATGACGGTTGGTGAACACAGTTGCGGCGTATACCATAATAACAATGTAGTTCTTTCCGCAAAAATAAGCGGTTAAATCAATTTGGCAAGCGGTATCAAACGGAGTCAATTGTGATTAAAACTCAATTTACATATTTGACGAATTGACATTTGCATAAGGATAGTCGCGGAATTGATATCGGACTACTCAGTGATCATATAATTTATATATTCTAAACATTTAAAGGAACTTTATTTGAAAATGAGTATCTATATCATCAGTAACGCAAGTTACTTCACGTTTCTCCTCCCTGAGCGTGACATCTTAACTTTCCCCTTTAGTTAAGATATTTGCCCCCGTGAATTTTAGCCGGGGGCATTTTTTTGTTATCAAGTAGCATAAAACAGAACGCTTATGAAAAATGGGTAAAAACCACATAAGTTCAGGAGGGTATTAAAACTGGTTTAAACTAAAATTAAAAATTTTGATTGAATAAGAGTAGTGTTACCGCATTCACCTTTTGTTCGCTGCCAGCTACGGAGAGTTGTATGTTGAGTTGAAATTTGGGAGCAGGAAAGTTACTTAAATAACGGAGTTGTGCAGGCAGATGCAGAAAAAAGGTGAAACAACACTTTTATCGAAGCGATAATGCAGGTTCAAAATGTTTTGTCTATTTCCGTTTCTATAGTCTTAGCTGGATAAGCTCAAACCGTATAATGATTTATGTTAGCAAACGTACCAGCAAGAAATATCGAAAACAATTTTATAAAAAACTCCCAGGAACTTAGCCCACTTTATCCGAAAAAAACAGAATCGAAACGTCTAGCAATGGGCCGGTGGATTAAGCTAGGACGAGCCTGAGGGTAGTAAAGGCAATAAACAAACTTAACATTACCAACAAAATATTCAAAATTGGTAGTTTTGCTTTTTTGATTGATGAAATATACGAAGTTATTGGGATAGTAATATTCATGACAAATACCTTTCTTAAAATCTCAACTATTCAGACAACCGATTAATATTTTCGTTCCATCGGCTGCTAGTGGAGACGATGCTGATTAGCTGATGAGACAATCCAAAGTATCTTCAGTAACTTCTAAAAAAATGGGCATCCCCGGAGGATGCCCAAATGGGAGGAGATACAATGATGCATAGAAAAATAAAGTGCGGGGGAGTGCGCGAAATTCTTCTATACACTCATATGTGAGCGAATATCGTGCCAAAGAAATTCAAAAAATGTATGACTATATCTATATGAATAATATTGTTATTTTCTAATGACTAAACATTAATTAAATATGATCGTGCACCATATCGGTACTTCACGCACAGTTTTAAGCGTTTTTATAGTGCTCGCCTGCAGAAAGAACCTGTTGAATTTAAGAAAGTATCGTAATTAAGCTCATATATTAGCTGCTGATCATAAACTGAAAATAAATAAGCTTAGTAGCAAACTCAGTTACTATAAATAAAATCAGATAGTTATCAACCAAATAAATTTTTGATAGAAGGCCACTAGGACAAAAGAACTATAAAGATGGGATGAATCTAGGATGGAAAAATAAATCATAAGGCGTAGCATAGTAATCAGTCTCTCAAATGAAAAAGGAATGAATCATGAGTAATTCTTACCGCTCTGATTTTCAAACACGAACCAATCCGCTTGATGATGAAACAAACGATATTCCTGTATGGATTTACGCTGTCGCTGTGGTGTTAATCACTTTAGTAATGGTCGTTCGATAATAACTAAACTGTTCCGAGTTAGTGGCCAACTTTGCAAGTTCAATAAGCTGAGCTTAGCGTCACCTATGTTGAACGGAAATAAAAGAACCCCGCTTTTGCGGGGTTCTTTTATGCTGCATCAAGCCGAAGCGAGAGAACTCGCTCCGAGTTTAATTACATCATGCCGCCCATACCACCCATGCCGCCCATATCGCCACCACCCATACCACCGGCTGGTTTGTCGTCTGGGAGTTCAGCTACCATACAAGCAGTAGTCAGCATCAATCCAGCGATGGAAGAGGCATTTTGCAGCGCGGTACGTGTTACCTTGGTTGGGTCAACTACTCCCATGGCCAACATGTCGCCGTATTCGCCGGTAGCTGCGTTGTAACCGTAGCTGCCTTTGCCTTCCAACACCTTATTAACAACAACTGATGGCTCTTCGCCAGCGTTTTGCACGATCGCACGCAGTGGAGATTCCATAGCGCGCAATACGATGGTGATGCCAGCGTCCTGGTCGTGGTTGTCGCCCTTCAGGCCGGCAACAGCAACTTTGGCACGTAACAGCGCAACACCTCCTCCAGGAACAATGCCTTCTTCAACTGCTGCACGAGTTGCATGCAGAGCGTCTTCAACACGTGCCTTCTTTTCTTTCATTTCAACTTCAGTCGCCGCGCCAACCTTGATCACTGCAACGCCGCCAGCCAGCTTGGCTTTGCGTTCTTGCAGCTTTTCTTTGTCGTAGTCACTGGTAGACTCTTCAGCTTGTTTGTTGATTTGAGCGATGCGAGACTTGATTGCATCTTCCTTGCCTGCGCCGTCAATAATGATAGAGTTATCTTTACCAACTTCAATGCGCTTAGCTTGGCCCAACTCAGCCAGCGTTGTCTTTTCCAATGACAGACCAACTTCTTCAGCAATCACCGTTCCGCCAGTCAGAATAGCGATATCTTCCAACATGGCCTTGCGACGGTCGCCGA
>CAIWKC010000228.1 GCA_903913145.1 uncultured Gallionellaceae bacterium
CCGTCGATAAATGCGAGTTTTTCGGAAGCCCTTTTTACCGACTGGGCGCTATGGCCCAGCTCAGGCATCTTGGTCCAGTTAAAAATATTGGCCTTGTTTTTGATAATCATGTCAGAACCTCGGTGAATAATAGGGCACGTTGTAAGGCGTTCCTTTTTGAATCAATTCGTAATCGGGTGTCAGCAAATTTTCATCCTCCGCTATCGGAGTCGCATATACATCGGTTATAAATGGATCGAGGCCAATGCGGCGTACCGTATCGATAAACAGCTCGTCATCAAAACGTTCACGCACAAATACCTGCAACAGGCGCTCAATCACTGACGGAACCTGAGCGAAGGAAAACGAGCGACCGATGATCTTGCCAATATTGGCAGGACTGCCTTTCGAACCGCCTAGCGTGATCTGATACCACTCTTGCCCCTGCTTATCAACGCCTAAAATGCCAATGTGTCCGACATGATGATGCCCGCAAGCATTCACGCAACCGGATATATTCAGGTCGATGTCGCCGATATCGTGCAAGAAATCAATATTGTCAAAGCGCCTGTCTACCGCTTTGGCTAACGTAATGGAACGGGCATTGGCCAAGCTGCAAAAATCGCCGCCGGGGCAGCATATGATATCGGTCAACAGCCCGATGTTGGGTGTCGCAAAGCCTTGCGCCTTAACGGCTTCCCACAAATCGATCAAGTCGGATCGCTTTACATCGGCCAACACCAGATTTTGCATGTGTGAAATGCGTAATTCACCCAAGCTGAATTGCTCTGCCAAATTGGCCGCCGCGTCCATCTGGTCTGCCGTCACGTCTCCGGGAGCAAAACCGGAACGCTTCAGTGACAGAAGTACTGCAGCATATCCGCTTACTTTGTGCGGCTTGACGTTGCGTGCCAGCCAATTGGAAAAAGCTTTGTTGGAACGTTGCAATTCTGCAACTTTCTCATCTTCTGCCGGCAATGATTCATAAGCAGGGGTTGTGAAATAAGCAGCGACCCTATCCAATTCAGCTTGCGTGAGGGTGCTTGGGCCATCTTTGGTGAATTTCCAATCTGCTTCCACTTGACGACGAAACTCATCAATTCCGATCGCTTTGACCAGTATCTTTATTCTCGCCTTATAAAGATTGTCACGGCGCCCGTATTCGTTGTAAACACGCACAACAGATTCAACATATGTGATGAAGTGCTGCCAAGGTATAAAAGCGGCAATTTCCGTCCCGATGATCGGTGTCCGCCCCAGCCCGCCACCAACCAGCACCCGAAAACCAATCTCGCCTTGCGAATTTTTGACTAATTCCAGGCCGACATCATTAATCGCAATTGCGGCTCTATCCTGTGGAGACCCGGAAATCGAAAATTTGAATTTGCGCGGCAGATAGCCGAACTCGGGATGAAAGGTACTCCACTGGCGCAGTAACTCGGCATAGGGGCGCGGATCAACCACTTCATCCTTTGCAATCCCCGCGAACTCATCACTGGTGATGCTGCGTATGCAACTTCCTGAAGTCTGATTCGCGTGCATTTCAACTGTAGACAATTCGGCCAGAATGTCCGGCACGTCCTCCAGTTTAATCCAGTTAAACTGGATATTTTGCCGGGTCGAAAAATGCCCGTATCCACGATCGTAATCGCGCGCAATGGATGCCAATTTGTGCATCTGATTGGAACTTACCATCCCATAAGGTGCCGCGATGCGCATCATATAAGCATGGATCTGCATGTATAACCCGTTCTGCAACCTCAGTACGCGAAATTTATCCTCGGCCAATTCTCCCGACAATCTGCGGCTAACCTGATCACGAAATTGAGCGACACGTTCCGCAGTTATTTGATGGTCGAATTGATCGTACTGATACATTTAGATTTCCTCAAGCGCATTTTCATGCACATAACTTTTTGATACGGGCAACAGCAACGCGGCCGCCAACGGGAACTTCGCGCCATAGGCAAGAATGTGTTCGACATCGGCATCTTCATCATGACGCAATGCCGCGCCGATATAGGCATATTCGCCGGACTGACCAACCACGACACCGAGGCGTCCACCGCAGCCGTTAAACCAGCTGACTTGTTTGGGTTTATTTGGTTTGTTTGCACTCATTTTTTCACCTCATTTATAAAACATCATTTTTAGACCAATAATTAACAACATGGTCGCCAATACCGGACGCAACACTTTCTCGGGCACTTTCGCGCTCAGTTGGCTACCGATGTATATGCCCGGTAACGAACCTAACAACAAACTGCCCAACAGCACAAAATTTACCGTACCCAACGCCATGTGCCCCATCCCTGCCACCGCGGTAAGCGGAACTGCATGCACAATATCTGTCCCGACCACTTTTACTGACGGCATGCGCGGATACAGAAATAACAGCGCCACCGTTCCCAACACCCCGGCTCCAATTGACGAAACAGTCACCAAACTACCCACCACTACACCCGTTACAATCGTGGCACCCGGCAAGTAGCGATGGTGTAATTCATAGATCGTTCCATCCTGCCGCAACGCAATCTTCTTGATCCAATCCTTCAACAGTAACGCGGTCGCAGTTGTCAGTAGCGCCACACTCAACACATTCGTCACCAAACTGCGCAATGTCTTCTCGTCAAGCGCCAGATATTTCAGCATCGCGATGGTCGCCATTGCCGCCGGAAAGCTCCCCAAACTCAGCAACACGACCACTTTCCAATCAACCGTACCGTTACGGCCATGCACCCAACCGCCGAGTGTTTTGGTTAATGAGGCATATAAAAGATCGGTTCCCACTGCTGTCGCCGGAGATACACCAAATAACAGCACCAGCAAGGGAGTCATCAATGAGCCGCCACCGACACCTGTTACGCCGACAATCAACCCTACTGCAAAGCCGGACAAGGTGTACAACCAATTCATATATTCGCCAATTCCTTAATTCACGAGTGCATTCTAGGCGAATATTTATATACTTTTAAATACTTATTTGTTATAGTTTTATAACCTTAATGCATATAAAGGCCAAATATGAATTTGCAACAATTGCGTTACCTGAATGAAATCGTTCGTCGTGGTCTGAATATTTCAGATGCCGCTGCCGCGCTTTACACATCTCAACCCGGCATCAGCAAGCAAGTGAAACTGCTTGAGGAAGAACTGGGCATTGAGATATTTGTGCGCAATGGAAAGCGAATCATCGCGCTTACAGAACCCGGCAAAGCCATACTGGAAATCGCGCAACGTATCCTGCACGAATCAAATAATTTGAAACAGGTCGGGCAGGAGTTTCAGGCACAAGATAGTGGAAATCTTATTCTGGCAGCCACACATACACAGGCACGCTATATGCTGCCGCCTGTGGTAAAGCAATTCATCAAGCGCTATCCCAAAGTAAAACTTGGCCTGCATCAGGGCAATCCTACACAGATCGCCGAGCAGGTTCTTAACGGGGAAGCCGATGTGGCAATTGCAACGGAGACCATCATGCTCTACGAAGGGCTCGTCACCCTACCCTGTTACGACTGGTATCACTGCGTAGTTGTGCCTCCCAAACACCCGCTGCTTGAAAATAAAAAACTGACGCTTGCCAAGTTGGCCGAATATCCGCTCGTTACTTACGATTTTGCCTTCAGTGGTCGAAGCAAAATAGACAAAGCCTTTGCCAATGCAGGCATCGAAGCCAATATTGCACTGACCGCCATGGATGCTGATGTGATCAAAACCTATGTCGAACTTGGCCTTGGCGTTGGCATACTGGCTGATCTGGCCTTTATTCCCGAACGTGACCGCCATTTGCGCAAAATTGAGGCTTCTCACTTGTTTATGCCGAACACGACACATCTTGCCCTGCGTAAAAATGAATACTTGCGCGGTTATACTTATGACTTTATTGAGCTGTTCGCCCCGCATTTGTCCCAGAACGTAGTGGAAAAGGCAATGCACATTAATCTTTGATAAGATACCGCCTGAATAAGTTGGCAATTTTTAAAATTCAAAGAATTTTCATCGGAGAAAGCATGGCAGATTCAAATATGAAATTTCTGGTGGTGGATGATTTCTCAACCATGCGCCGAATCGTGCGAAATTTACTTAAAGAGCTTGGCTTCACCAATGTACATGAAGCAGAGGACGGAGTTGAAGCACTGAAGAAATTACGCAGTGAAAATAATTTTGAATTCGTCGTTTCAGATTGGAATATGCCGAATATGACCGGCATAGAATTATTACGCACCATTCGTGCAGACGATGCGCTCAAGCATCTGCCGGTGCTGATGGTCACAGCTGAAGCCAAACGCGAAAACATTATTGAAGCAGCGCAAGCAGGTGCCAGCGGCTATGTCGTAAAACCCTTTACGGCAGCGACTCTGGATGAAAAAATGAAAAAAGTATTCCAAACGATGGGAAAGTGACTAATGCCATGAACTCGACTGCTCAATCAAAAAAACGCACATCAATCCCCGATGCCAGAGTTGAAAAAATAGCCTTCGCTACCGCCAAACTGCACCGAATACTCAAAGAACTAGGGCACACGCGAAACCTGGAAAAAACGGCATCCACAATGCCGGATGCACGCGAGCGTCTTTCTTTTATCGATACATCCATGCATGAGGCATCGGAGAAAACCATCAGCGCAGTGGAAGCTTCTTTGCCCTTAACTAACGCCAGCCGGAGCACTTGTAGCGAACTTTCCATGCGCCTTGCTGACTCACGTTTCACCGAGCATCAGGAGCTCATTATGGAAACTATCTCAAAGCTGGGCGAAATCTCAATGGCGGAAGAAAGCGTGCATCACAATCTGATGCAAATTATCGAAGCTCAGGAATTTCGCGATGTAGCCGGGCAAATGGTTAACAAAATCGTGAGTGCGGCAGTCGAGATCGAAAATATCCTGCTCGATATTTTGAAAGAATATGCACCGGATACAAAAGACTCATTGATCAGTTCGGATGGTTTGACCAGCGGCCCGGCACAAAATTCAAAAGACAGTGTCAATGGTCAGGATGAGGTGGACGATCTGCTAGCCTCACTCGGACTCTGACAAGCCTTAATCTCCCTTATTGTGATTGAATTCCGGTTTACTGAATAAATCTTCAAGAGGGTTCTTGATTGACGGAGAGCTACCTAAAACGCGCAGCGAGGTGAACTCTTCCTCAATATTGTCGCGATAGAAACTCCATGCTGCGCCCGAACTGCTGAGACGACGCCACAGCTCTTCTCCAACACCGCTATATTGCAAGGTACGACCATCGTCGGTCTGGACTTGCAGCATCTTAGCTCGAGTATCGTAGCCTATCGCGCGCAATTTTCCTGAATTAATTTTTTTCATTTCCATTTTAGCGTCCTGAAACTATTTCCTGAAACTATTTTAAGCTTGGAATCTTTGAATTCTGAATCGGTATTCCCGAAATGGGGAGGCATGGGGTAAAGGGCGGCTTTTGCGGCATACTAGCGCTCAACAAAGACACGGCACCTATGTACAATCGGCGCACTAAAGTTAGCGATCTATGCAAGCTGCCTATTGAAGTTTGGCTTTTGCTTTTAACAAATCTACCAAATTATCGAATCCTTTCACATTACTTGGAAAGTTGAACTTATTACCATCATTAAAAGCGACAACTGCAACCCGACCTCCCTTGGCCATCCAGACATTTACTGCTGCAATCTTGGAGGTAACATATTGTGCGGAGTTAAAACTGCCAACTGTGATGAGATCTTCTTCCACGGTCAAAGAATAAGTAGCTTTGCGAATTCCCTCGAAAATCAAAAAGCCAAAAAGAGGTGCAAACATCAACCATCCCCACCAATCCGGCTTCAGCTTAAGAGAAACAGCCAGTATCATCATCAATGCAACGAGAAGTTCAATAAATGCCCATTGGCTAGCGTATCTGAATTTCATATTAATCTCCTATCTTGCAATAACTTAAAGGTGCTTTTACTAACCAATAAGATACATGAGAATAAACAAAAGTAAAGTATTAACAACAATTTTAATATCCTTGATAACGCAGTGGTTAATCAATATACTCTCTGTTCAAATTCATTGAATACACGCTAGTTGGCTGACAAAAATTCGTTCAAATTAGTACTCGTGTTTCAGGAATTGATTGTCAAGCGAATTGAAACTTGCTTAGTCTTTCCTTAAACGCGCTACGCGATGAACTCTTTCTCGATGTTGTCGCCAAAAGTTCAAACCGCCCTCAAACTGCTATTCAACGCCAGATGTCTTAGTCAACACCGCTGCACAGCAAGGTGCTACCGTCGTCGAACTGGGCTTGCAACATCCGTTCGAGCGAATCGTAGCCAATAACTTGCGACTTGCCAGAGATGATCTTTTTAATTTCCATTACTCAATCTTAAACAATCCTGGTCCAACTTTATTTGATCACCTGCTAATCGGCTTATAACGAATCCGCTTAGGTTTCGCTCCTTCTTCACCCAGACGCTTCTTCTTTTCCGCTTCGTATTCCTGATAGTTACCATCAAAGAATGTCCACTTGGAATCACCTTCGCACGCCAAGATGTGGGTGGCGATGCGATCGAGGAACCAGCGATCATGGGAGATGACGGCGACGCAGCCGGCGAATTCGAGCAGAGCGTCTTCGAGGGCGCGCAGGGTTTCTACATCCAAGTCATTGGACGGCTCATCGAGCAGCAGCACGTTGCCGCCGGAGATGAGGGTTTGCGCCAGATGCAGGCGTCCGCGTTCACCGCCGGAAAGTTGGCCGACGATTTTAGCCTGATCCGCACCTTTGAAGTTGAAGCGGCCGATGTAGGCGCGCGCCGGGGTTTCGTATTTTCCTACCGTCAAAATGTCGTTACCGCCGGAGATGGCATCGAACACGGTTTTGTTGCTTTCCAATGAATCGCGCGCCTGATCGACGTGCGCGATCTTCACGGTTTGGCCGATCTTCACGGTGCCGCTGTCCGGTGTTTCTTTACCGGTGATCATGCGGAACAAAGTCGACTTACCCGCGCCGTTGGGGCCGATGATACCGACGATAGCGCCGGGCGGAATCTTGAAGCTGAGGTTGTCGATCAGCAGGCGGTCTCCGTAGGCTTTGCTCACGCCGTCGAATTCAATGACTTCGTTACCCAGACGTTCGCCGACGGGGATGAAGATTTCCTGTGTTTCGTTGCGTGCCTGATGTTCCTGCGAATTCAATTCTTCAAAACGCGCGATACGCGCTTTGGATTTGGCCTGACGTCCTTTCGGATTTTGGCGCACCCATTCCAACTCCTGCTTCATCGCTTTGGAATGCGCGTCGAGTTGCTTCTGCTCTTGTGCCAAACGCTCGCCCTTTTGTTCCAGCCAGCTTGAATAGTTGCCCTTCCACGGAATACCGTGGCCACGGTCAAGTTCCAAAATCCATTCGGCGGCGTTGTCGAGGAAGTAGCGATCATGGGTGACGGCGACCACGGTGCCGGGAAAGCGCACGAGGAATTGTTCCAGCCATTCCACCGATTCCGCATCCAAATGGTTGGTCGGTTCGTCCAGCAGCAGCATGTCGGGTTTTTCCAGCAGCAGCTTGCACAGCGCCACGCGGCGTTTTTCGCCGCCGGAGAGATTTTTGATCACGGCATCCCATTCCGGCAAGCGTAGCGCATCGGCGGCGATTTCCATTTGATGTGAAGCGTCCGAACCGGAGGCTGCGATAATGGATTCAAGGCGCGCTTGTTCGGCGGCAAGTGCGTCAAAGTCGGCATTTTCTTCTGCGTAGGCTGCGTACACATCTTCCAGTTTTTTCTGCGCTTGCATCACTTCACCCAAGGCTGATTCAACTTCCTGACGCACAGTTGAGGCGGGGTCGAGTTTTGGCTCTTGCTCCAGATAACCGATGCGGATATTCGGCAGATGCTGCACCTCGCCGTCGTATTCTTTGTCCACACCCGCCATAATGCGCAGCACGGTAGATTTACCCGAGCCATTTAATCCCAGCAGGCCAATCTTTGCACCGGGGAAAAAACTGAGCGAAATATCCTTGATAATTTGACGTTTAGGAGGGACGATCTTGCTCACGCGGAGCATTGACATTACATATTGAGCCATGGCTGAAATTTATTAGTTATTAAAGATACGTAAGTTTAACTCATTCCTCCACTTTGCTACGACACCCTGAATCTAAATGCGGGCAGGAAATTTTCACTGATTAACAAAAATTAACCCTTGAAGTCATTTACAATTACAAGTTGGCACTTTCTTATAAAGAGAAGCAAATGAGTCAAATCGAAAATCATTACGACGAAGTATCCAGAATTGAAACCGAAATGATGCGGCACATGATTGCGCTTGGGTTGGATTGGCACAATGAGGTTGCAATGAAGCAACTGGCTGATGAGTGCAAAGCTTTTGGCCCTACGCACGCGAATGCTGCCTATGCCTCTCATGATCGCGTTCAACACGGCAAAGCAGAGATTTTTGCTTTGGCTTCACTGATGCTCAGAACAATGGAAAATGCAGCCGGTGAAAACCGCAGCGTTCATGCTGGGGATGTCTGGAAGGCTTTCGGTAAACATCTCTACAGTTAGGCACCCAAGTCAAATTATCTTAGCTCGTTTTTTTGGTGCTCAAACTTATAACCAGCACTCCCGCCAATACTAGCGCCGAACCGGTAATTTGCAGCAATGAAATGCGTTCATTCAAAAACACATACGCCATGTAGATCGTGCTTACCGGTCCGATAGAACCTATTAGCGAAGCACTGCCCGAGCCGATGCGTCGTATGGCGAATGACAGCAAAAACACCGGCAAAACAGTAGAAAAGATCGCCATCGCGATAGAGAGTTCGTACACACGGAATGGTAACGCTAGCGCGCTTAGCGGACGCATCGCCACAAACTGCAGCAGGCTGGCGGCACTCGCCACTACCATCGCATAAGCAGTGAAACGCATGGTGCCAATACGCGCGATGGCATGCCCGGCTCCTACCAGATAAATCGAGTAAGACAAGGTGCTGGCAAATACCAGCGACGCTCCCAACACGACACTGCCGTTATTTTCGCCCCCATTATGCATAAACACCAACGCGATTCCCGCATAGCTCAGCACCATTGCCGCAATAACTTTTCTGCCGACAGCGCGCTTGTAAAGTATCGCCGACAAGATCACCGTCATGGTCGGATAGAGAAACAAGATCAAGCGCTCCAAACCGGCAGAGATGTGTTCCAAACCGAGAAAATCGAGAAAGCTGGAACAGTAGTATCCAATCAAACCCAACCCCAATACCAGCAACCGGTCATGCGTATTAAGCGGCTCAGCATGGTGCTGTCTGGCCCAGATGGCGACGCCTATAAAGAATGGTACGGAAAATATCATGCGCAGGGCCAGTAAAGTCATCGCATCCACGCTATCGAGATAGGCCAGTTTTACCAGAATCGCTTTTGCTGAAAAGCCGACTGCGGCCAGCAACGCAAAGACGACACCAAGAAAAACTTCTCGATTCGCAGAGATACTGCGAGAACTATTTGCCATGATTTAATAAGCCCCCAAAAAATGAGCTAATGCAGGCCTTGAGCGCATGTGAAGCAACGCGAACTGCCCGCAGTTACCCAACTATAAAAACGAAATTTAGAACAGGTACGAACTGCGCTGATGAGCCATGCCGGCTAGACATAGTCGTATGCGCATCAGGGAAGCAGAAGAAGTGAAATCTGGTGTTCTCATGGGAACAGAATATACGAGGTCTGATGAGGGCAGTCAATTCTCCGCAATCCATACTTCGCAACCCATTAATGATTCCAAAAGCAAGGTGCCATCATAAAAATCATGATGGCACCTTGGTCTAACCAAACAAAATAAAATTATGCTGTTGCCAAATAATCAGTGTAGCCCTTCTCTCCCGGCGTATAGAAAGTACTAAAGTCCGGCGCGGCTATTTGAATACCGCTTTGCATTTTCTTTACCAGATCAGGATTGGCAATGAATGGACGTCCGAACGCAACCAGATCACCAAATTTTGCATCAAGGTCGGCGTTCGCGCGAGCAGCATCATAGCCTCCCGAAAGAATATACTTACCCTTAAAAGTTGCGCGAATCTTGGCTTTCAAAGTTGCACTCACTTCTGGTGCGCCCATCGAACTGTGATCGACTACATGAAGGTAAACTAGTCCGAGGTTACTCAATTCGGTGGTCAAGCGTTCATACAAGGCATCCATTTCATCATCGGGTGCAGTTCCATTAAATGCACCGTAGGGTGAAATACGCATACCAACACGGTCCGCACCAACAGCAGCAACAGTGGCCTTCGCGACTTCAAGCGCAAAGCGAATGCGATTTTCGACACTACCGCCCCATTTATCAGTACGTTGATTAGTTGCAGTGTTTAAAAATTGGTCAATCAGGTAACCATTCGCTCCATGCAACTCAATACCGTCGAAACCGCCTTCGATAGAGCGTTTTGCACCCAGTACAAATTCAGAGATGGCTTGTTTGATGTCATCTTCGTTCATAACGGTTGGAATAGGGAATGGCTGCTGCCCGCTGCTATCAGTCCATTGCTCACCAGGTGCCGCTATTGCAGATGGGGCCACTATCTTGCTTCCGGGGATCATGTTTGCCGGATGACACACGCGTCCATCATGCATCAACTGTATAAAAATCTTGCCACCTGCCGCGTGAACGCCATTTGTTACACGCTTCCAACCTTGCACCTGGGCATCGGTAAAGACGCCAGGTTGACGGGCATATCCCAGTCCGTTTGCTGAAGGCGCTACGCCTTCAGCGATAATTAGTCCGGCACTTGCGCGCTGTTGGTAGTATTTCTCCATCAGCTCATTCGGCACGTTACCGGTTGCGCGGCAGCGAGTCATCGGTGCCATGACAACACGGTTTTTCAATTGCAAATTGCCGAGAGTGATCGGGGTGAACAATGTTTGAGTCATACGGTACTCCTTGAAATATTCAGAAAAAAACCGAGCTCTATGTCCCTCCCGGTAAAGAAGGAGGATCATTCAATCTAATAAAACAATTACTGTTTGATAGCTTCTACTGGGAGCGTCAACGTTACTTCATCACTTACGTAAGGAGCATATTTACCCATATTGAATTCAGTACGCTTAATCTTGGTAGTCGCCGTAACGCCGCAAGCATCTTTCTTCAACATTGGATGTGGCATGCACAAATAAGAAATGACAGTAAGTGTTGCGGGTTTAGTAATGCCCTTGATGGTTAAATTACCCTCTACAGAAGCAACTTTTTCGCCATCAAATTTTACTGCTGTTGATTTGAATGTGATGGTTGGAAACTTTGCTGTATCAAAAAAGTCTTCGCCTTGGAGGTGACCGTTAAACACGGTTGAACCTGAATCAACTGATTTAGCATCGATTGTCACATCAACTGAACCAGTCTTTGCTGCGCGGTCTAGTGTGATCGTTCCGGTAAGTGAATCAAAGCGGCTGAGTTGTTGAGAATAGCCCAAGTGACTATATTCAAAACGGGGCATACTGTGATCTTTATTTATATCATATGTTTCTGGAGCCGCATAAGCAGCCGAGGTCAACGATGCTGCGATCAAGAATGTTGCTAACTTCATGGTGTTCTCCTTAAGTGGTGATAAAAAATAACTACTTCTTGCCAGGTGTTGCATTTACTACGATGTGAAACTTGATAGGAATTTCGTTGGCAACCGTGCCCAAATCTGTCCATTCGCCTTCGCCAATTGCATAATCGAGGCGTTTGATTGTGAAGCCGCCATCAAATACGCCACGGTTGCCATTCGCCTGAAAAGTGACAGGGGCAACCACATCCAGCGTTTTTCCTTTGACGCTTAACTTGCCCATCGCTTCATAACGATTTCCGCCAAGAGATTTGAGTCCGGTAGAAATAAAACTGGCGGCGGGAAATGACTTGGCGTTAAACCACAACTTGCCAACCACTGCGTCATCACCATCGGCAGAGCCGGTATCGATGCTGGCGACTTCAATATCGAGGCGCGCTTGTGCAGTAGCTAACTTTGCCGGATCAAATGCAACCTGCGCGGAAAACTTGTTGAACTTTCCATTCAACGGCACACCCATTTGTTTATAGTCAAACGTTACCGTGCTTTCGCTGGTCTGCACTTGTTTGAATTCAAGTGCGGAACTGTGGCAGCTGATCAACAACAGGCCCAAAAACAACATTATCTCTTTCAAATAAATCATGCGTGTTTCCCTCCTGGTAACATACGAGTCAGGACATCGTCCCGGTCAATAAAACGATGCTTGATCAGTGCTGCAACATGAAGCACCACTAACAGCAGTAAAAAATAATTCAGGCTTTGATGCACGATTTCAAGTAACTTGCCTAACTCTTTATCTTTTTCGAGCAAATCAGGTAACGGAATAATTCCAAACAAAACGGTTTTGAATCCCTTTGCAGAACTCATCAGCCAACCGGAAATGGGTACGGCAAAAAGCAAAGCATACAAAAAACCGTGCACAATATGACTGGCAAATTGTTGCAACCGCGGAATGGAATCAGGTAATGCCGGCGGCCTATGGGTGGCGCGCCAAACTATGCGACCAACCGCGAGTAGAAAAACAGTGACGCCAATCCATTTGTGATAGCTAAACAATTGAAGTTTGGTTGGCGACAACTTTAAATCGCTCATATACAAACCCAGTGGAAATGCTATAAAAATTAGCAACGCTATTAGCCAGTGCAGCGCAATCGCAGTATGGGTGTATCTTTCGACATTCGTACTCATATATATTTCCTTTTTAAGTTGGCTAACTTCACCCAATCTTTATGCAAAACGTCCGCTACGAAAATCATCCAATGTCTGGTGAATTTCTTCCTGAGAGTTCATTACGAACGGCCCGTACTGCACAATTGGTTCGTTGAGCGGCTTGCCAGCCACTAATATAAATCGCGCCTCAATAGTAGCCGTGATTCTCAAACTATCCGCTGTTTCGGTGTTGCTTAAAATGCCCATTTGGCGTGTATCAACCTGCACATCACCCAC
Source organism: uncultured Gallionellaceae bacterium (assembly GCA_903913145.1). Taxonomy (GTDB): domain Bacteria; phylum Pseudomonadota; class Gammaproteobacteria; order Burkholderiales; family Gallionellaceae; genus PALSA-1006. The sequence goes on from CAIWKC010000228.1 coordinate 12,915, forward strand.
CTTTACTCCCCCTCGATAAACATAGATAAAAGCGTTATGTGTATCTGGGATTGCAGTCTCAAAAGTCACTCCGGCAGGTATATGTACATCTAGGTAAATCGGCTCAGTTATTTGTCGGGTAACTGCACCCGACACTCCGTTGCTGCTTCCCGAAATAACACGAACTTTAGTGTTGTCTGCAGTAACGTATTCCGGAATCTGTTCACTTGGAAAATCTCTATACCACGGTTCTGTCATTTTGTTCTGTGCGGGAAGATTGAGCCAAAGTTGAAATCCTTCCATCACACCGTCTTTTTGTTCAGGGATTTCAGAATGAATCACCCCGCGCCCTGCAGTCATCCATTGCACTCCGCCGCTGCCCAATAACCCTTCATGCCCGGCACTGTCGCGATGGCGCATCAAGCCCGAAAGCATGTAGGTTACCGTTTCAAAGCCACGGTGAGGGTGATCGGGGAAGCCGGCAATGTAGTCATCCGGATTGTCGCTTCCAAACGCATCCAGCATCAAAAACGGATCCAGGCGGCGCTGTAGCTTGCCTGTCAGCACCCGAGTCAACTCCACGCCAGCGCCATCGGAAGTGGCAACGCCTTCAATAATGCTTTCGATTGTGCGTGAATTGTGTAGCGATTCTTGTGTCATTGTGTTCATGGTGTCTCCTTACTGGAGTAAAGTAGTTGCATATTAAGCGCCTCAAAAAGATAGATAAAGCCCCAAATTCGAGATAGACTGTTCCGCAAATGGAACAAAAGAATATTTCTGCTGATGACCTGATTCTGTTCGCCACCATCGTCGAACAGCAAAGTCTTATTCGCGCCGCCGAAAAACTTTGCATGCCCAAAGCCACAGTTTCACGACGTTTAACCAACCTTGAAGAATTACTTGGGCAGCGGCTATTGTTGCGCACCACGCGCCGATTAACGCTCACCGAATTCGGCCAGGAGTTTCTGGAGCACTGCAGGCGCGTAGCTGAAGAAGTTGCCACGGTACAAGATTTTGTGCGCAGTCAGGATGCGCAGCCGCGAGGACGGTTACGTATTTCGATGCCGGATGATTACGCCAGACAACGTCTTTCCAGAGCCATCGCCACTTTTGTCGAAACCTATCCCGAGGTTCAAATCGACCTTGATCTTTCTTCGCGCCGCGTAGACCTGATAGGCGAACGATTCGATTTGGCGATTCGCATGGGAGAATTGGATGATGATTCGAATTTAGTCGCCCGGAAAATTGATGAACACCGCTTCAGCATTTACACCAGTCCAATTTACCTCGCACTGCACCCGGTTCCATTGCACCCTGATGACCTGATGCAACATACTTCAGTACGTATGCTCACCACAAATGGGACGCCCATTCCCTGGAAGTTAACACGCGGAAAAGAAATCTGGGAAAACGTTCCTCCAGGCAGGCTGGCCATGAACTCGCCCAACGTAATCCATCAATTGTTGCTGGACGGTGCGGGTATTGGCACTTTGCCCGATCGAGCCGTAACAGAAGATTTACGCCTCAAACGACTTGTACGCGTGCTACCAGAATGGAATCTGCCTGTTATTTCTGCTTGGGCGGTAATGCCTATGCGGCGCTATTTACCTTCAAAAACACGTGTTTTTTTAAGCCATATTGAACATTATCTTGAGACATGATTTACCTTTTTACTTTTCCAAAGTGCCAAAGGCTGTCAGAATACGCACAGGGCTTCTCCAAAAATCCAATTTCGTCGCATGTTTAAGCAGCTCACAAAAAATTACATCCCACATATCAATCAAAATGTGGCGGCTCATTTTTACCCGCCCTTTCCCTGCTTCAAAATTGAATTTCTAGAGAAACCCTACTTCACAACCCATAGGAGAACCGCATGAAAGCACCTATCCGCATTGCAATTACCGGAGCCGCAGGACAAATTGGTTACAGCATGTTATTTAGAATTGCCAGTGGTGAATTGCTGGGCACAGCACAGCCTATCATTTTGCAATTACTAGAAATTCCACAATCGCAGCCAGCGCTGCGCGGTGTCGCAATGGAGTTGGAAGACTGCGCATTCCCCAATCTACAACAAATCATTATTACTGATGATCCGCGTGTTGCTTTCCGCGATGTAGAAGTCGCTATTTTGGTTGGAGCCCGTCCACGCAGCAAAGGAATGGAACGTAAAGACTTGCTTGAAGCCAATGGAGCGATATTCTCTACCCAAGGACGCGTTCTGAACGAAGTCGCTGCTCGAAATGTAAAAATTCTCGTGGTTGGCAACCCCGCCAATACCAACGCACTCATCGCGATGAAAAACGCACCCGACCTCGATCCTCGCAATTTTACTGCGATGCTGCGTCTTGACCATAACCGTGCCCTCTCCCAAGTTGCATCAAAACTTGCCGAACCGGTCAGGGACATCAACAAAATGGTAGTTTGGGGCAATCATTCCAGCACTCAGTATCCCGATCTTTCGCACGCTGAAATTCGTGGTCGTAAAGTGACTGAAGCTTTCAAAGACCATGATTGGATCGAATCCGCCTTCATCCCCACAGTGCAAAAACGTGGCGCCGCAATTATCGAAGCTCGCGGACTCAGCAGTGCTGCCAGCGCTGCGCATGCGGCTATATCTCATGTTCGTGATTGGATGTCCGGTACTCCACAAAATGATTGGGTCTCCATGGGAGTGCCGTCTGACGGTAGTTATGGAATTCCAGAAGGTGTCATTTATGGCTTCCCGGTGACATGTAGTAACGGAAGCTTTACCATCGTGCAAAACCTGCCCATTTCCGAATTGGGACGCAAACACATGATGGATACCCACAAAGAATTACTGGAAGAGCGCGATGGTGTAAAACACTTGTTTAAATAATGGCTGCTGTTGCACCGCTCTGCTGATTTGGCCTTTGCAAAACGGTGCAACATTCCCAAAGCGCAACATTCGTTGCCAGATTTGAATCCCAACAATAAATTCATGTTGTAAAACTCGACATTTACTTCAAAAAAGGTCTATATATTTTCTAGAATATCTAGGCCATCAGGCATATTGTCAATGCCATGCATCACGGGCAAAATTGATCGTCTTCCAATAAATTGGCGTCCGTCCCACGATGCGGCTAGATTTACACATTACAAGATGTCTTCTCCTTGCAACTGGCCTCTGTATTGCTCATTTCAGTTATGCACTTGAAAACATTTCACTTCAACTAAACTGGACGCATGGCTTCCAATTCGCCGGTTATTATGCGGCTCAGGAATTAGGCTACTACAAAGATGCCGGACTAAACGTCAACATAGAAGAAGCTGCACCTAACTCAGACCCGGTTCCGGA
>CAIWKC010000229.1 GCA_903913145.1 uncultured Gallionellaceae bacterium
ATCAGATTCTCTTCACTTAAGATAGAGATGAGTGTTTCGCGAACTTCCACAGTTACTTCGATCAAGACTTTACCCTGACGAACAGTGCCAATGCTGTCCCATAGCATTTTGCGTTGATTGATTGGCAGAACGCCCAGAATAAAAGCTAAATCTGCTACGAGTGTTTGTTCAGTTTTATTCCTTAAGTCAATCAACAGTTGTTGCTGTTGTTGTAATTCTTGAACGCCAAGTAGGTCCTTCCTGGTCGAAGACAAGGGCAAAGTTGAACAACTTACCAACAGGATATTCTCCAGAAGGCTTTGTATTTGCCGGAGATTCTCTTGAATATTTTGAGTATGGTAACTTTTTTTACTGAATTCTTTCATAACATATATCTTTATGTCTGAAGCCGTATTGTAAAGAAATTGAATGAGTTATGTATGATTGAATAAAGACTGATGACGGATGAATTCAATGATAAATGAGAATTAAACTGAAAAACCCTCTTTATTCGAAGCTTTGATTTCTAATAAATACGATAAATTGTGATCGTTGCCAAATTTTGTGAGCAGCGCGATTAGGATAAATAGATCGCATCGCACATTAAGATCGCGGCAAAAGGGAATCGACGGGCAAATATTGAAATGCCCGGATAACTGGAAAAGCGGCAGTGATCTGTCTTAGGGCGATAGCGTCGGATTTACCGAATCAATAGTTAAAGGAGAATTGAAATGCCTTCATACATTAATACCAACCTTGCATCCTTGAATGCACAACGCAATTTGAATTCTTCTCAAAGTGCTTTGCATACCTCCCTGCAAAGATTGTCTTCCGGACTGCGCGTGAATAGCGCAAAAGATGACGCAGCTGGTATGGCGATCGCTTCGCGAATGGAAAGTCAGATTCGAGGGTTGAATCAGGCGGTGCGAAATGCGAATGACGGCATTTCACTTGCACAAACTGCTGAAGGTGCGTTAGGTGCGATTCAGGCCAATCTGGCACGTATGCGCGAGTTGGCGATTCAAGCCGCAAACGCGACGTCGAATGCAGATATTCCCGCGATTGATGCAGAGTACACTCAGCTCAACGCTGAAAACGTTCGTGTCATTGCGGCAACACAATTTAACAATATTCCGTTGCTTTCTGCTCCGGTCAATCAAACCTTCCAGATTGGCGCTAACAGTACGGCCAATGTAGATGACCTTACCATTGTGACGCCGGCTGCGTTGTCTCCCACTTCGGTGACATTGGGCAATAGTTCAGTAACATCACAGGCTGAAATAGCCAAGTTGGATGTTGATATTAACAATGTGGCTTCATTGCGTGCCACCTTTGGTGCGGTGCAGTCTAGATTTGATTCGGTTATTGCAAACTTGCAGATCGCTTCTGAAAATCAATCAGCCTCCCGTAGCCGAATTATGGATGCAGACTACGCTGCAGAAACCGCAGCTTTGACACGTGCACAAATATTGCAACAAGCAGGCACAGCGATGTTGGCACAAGCTAACCAATCCCCCAATACTGTCTTGACTCTATTGAGATAACAGAAGTTAGGTTGTTGTGTGACAATATTAAACGAAAGAACGAATATTTCATCAATATCTGACTTCCGGTAAAACCGTACCAAAATTAAGTTTTCTGTGCGGTTTGTCTCTTTACCCAAAACAAAGGTTTTCGCTTTCACCCGTTTGGGGTAGTATGTTCAAGCCAAGGATTTATATACTGGCGCTTGAAAGTGCATACGGGGGAACAGGTTGTGGGTAAGCAATTTAGTTTGCGGACAATGGGTGAAGACTTATTGGATACGCAAGAGGACAAATTACGCAAAAGCCTGCTTATTTTTGCGTGTGCGTTCATGAACTTTGCAGTCATGTTTTGGCTGGCAATTTACTGGTATATGGGTATAAATTTTTCCAGTAATGTTCCCCTGTGCTACCAGGCTATTTCAATTGCTTCGTTGGCATACTTTCTTAAAACCCGTAATTTTGCTCCCTTCAGATTTATACAACTCACGTTGTTTTTGTTTGCTCCGTTCATCATGCAGTGGAGCATTGGAAATTCGGTAACATCCAGCGGAGTCATGCTATGGGCCTTGCTTGCCCCGATCGGAGCCTTGGTGGTTTCAGGTTGGCGCGAATCAATTCCCTGGTTTATCGCATACATTTCGCTAACCTTTGTGTCGGGTGCATTTGACTATATGCTGGGAGACACCGGGGCAACCAAAGTACCGATGAAAACAATCAGCGTGTTTTTTGCTCTGAATTTTGCTGCCATGTCTTCGATCCTGTATTTTTTGATTCGATATTTTGTGCTTGAAACCGAGAAAATAAAGAGCCAGTTAGACCTGCAGCACGCTTTGTTGGCAGATGAACAAAAAAAATCTGAGCGTATATTATTCAATGTGCTTCCGGCGAATATCGCCGAGCGTTTAAAAAATAATCAGGGTTTAATCGCTGACGGATATGCGGACGTGACTGTAATGTTTGCCGATTTGGTGAATTTTACCCAGCTCACCGAACAAATGTCTCCCGAGCAAATGGTGGGTTTGCTCAATACAGTCTTTTCCGGCTTTGACGAAATGTCTGAAAAATTTGGTTTGGAAAAAATCAAGACCATCGGTGATGCCTATATGGTTGTAGGCGGGCTTTCACGTGAACGGGAAGAATATGTTGCGGACATGGCGAATATGGCGATTGAAATGATCGAATTCGTTGCCGCGCATCCGGCTCTGGTCAGACGAGATTTAGGCATACATATCGGTATTTGTACCGGGCCGGTGGTGGCCGGCGTGATTGGCACCAAGCGCTTTATCTACGACTTGTGGGGAGATACGGTTAATGTTGCCAGTCGTTTGACGGATGACGCAAAGTCCGGACACATCCTGACCGACAAGCTGACTTACAATCGATTACGCCTGGATTATTTGTTTGAACCCCCCAACATAGTGAACTTAAAAGGCAAAGGGGAAACGCCTGCTTATCGGCTGGTCGGAAAAGCGGTTGCTGCTGAGAAAAAAAGCAACATTGCCTATTTTCCAGGTGCAGGCGGTGAGATGAAATCGGTTTGAACGCCCAGCAGTTTGTTCCATAAAGTCGTTACAGGCGAAATGTCGATTACACCCTGTTCAATCAAGCATAGGCTCTGGTTATTTAACCGCAACTGGTGTTGAACTTTTCGTAAATCACGATAGACTACACAGATCGAGTCACTGCTTTCCTGAGCAACCAAATGCAGCTTAGTCGCCAATTGGAGTAAAGCTATGTTGCCGCAATTGACGGTCAGTTCTTCAAATTCAGCCGCATGAGCCAGAACCAGAAATTGCACAATAAATTCGATATCCACCATGCCGCCGTTGTCGTGTTTGATATCAAATAGTGGCGTCTTGTTGGGGTGTCCTTCGTGCATCTTCCGGCGCATGCTGAGCACTTCCTGACGAAGCAAAGCAATATCCCGGGGCTGGCGCAATAACTGTTCGCGAATCTCTTCGAAGCGTTTTCCAACTCTCATATTGCCTGCACAAAAACGTGCACGTGTAATTGCCTGATGTTCCCATACCCAGGCTTGATTTTTCTGATAATCAGAAAAAGCTGAAATGCTGCTGACCAGTAATCCGCTTGCGCCATTTGGACGCAACCGCAAATCCGTTTCGTACAGGCGGCCTGCCGGGGTATAACTGCTCAATACGGTATTCATGCGTTGCGCCAGTTTGGCATACAACTCCCCCGCCTCTGCATGCGCATCGTCAAACAGAAAAATCAAATCAAGGTCAGAGTCATAACCCAATTCACGCCCACCCAACTTGCCATAAGCAATGATGGAAAATTGAGCATTTTCCTGATGTTTATTTTTTGCGTACTTCCAGCATAATTGCAAAACGTGTTGAAGAATAAGATCGGCCAAATCGCTCAGGTGATCGCATAAAATTTCAAGTGGTAAAAGGCCCTGCAAATCCATGGCCAGTAACTGAAAGGTTTGCGCTTGTTTAAAATGTCTCAGGGCATCCATTTGTTGTTCAAGGTCACCTTCATGTTCCTGCAATTGTTCACCCAGTATTGTGTCGAGACGCAGCCAGTCTGGGGCGTTGTAGATTTCTCTTGCATCGAGTAATTCATCGAGCAGGCTGGGATGCTGTGCCAGATAGTTGCATGCCCACTCGCTGGCTCCCGCAATCCGGGTCAAACGCTCAAGGGCTTGGGGATGTTCAATCATGAAAGCAAGGTATGTGCTGCGACCGCTGATTTGATCAATCAACTTTAAAAGTCGGGTCAACGCCAAATCGGGCTGGCTCAATTTTTTGCAACACGCAACAAGTTGCGGAATAATTTTATCAATGCGTTCTTTGCTGATTTCAGGTAACTGCTTGTAACGATTTCCATTGCGTAATTGAATGATTATGTTGGAAAGTTCAATCACGTTATCAAAACCACTCTCAGCCAAAACATTGCCCAAGGACGCTGTACCAAGATGATCGTTCCAGAACGTGCTCGATTCTGTCTCTTGATAACGGGTGCTGAAAATTTGGCTGAAGTGGCGGTTGACCCGCTCACGATGTAGATCAAGTTCCGTCAGAAGTGAAGCATAATCAGGGTAACCCATGGCAATGGCAAGCAAGGCGCGATTGTCGTCATCTGCGGGAATATCCTGCGTTTGCTGGTCGTCCAGATATTGCATTCGATGTTCCAAATTTCTCAGAAAAATATAGGCCTTACCCAGTTCTTGGGCAGTAGGTTTGTCCAACTGCCCATTGGATGCCAACAAACTCAAAACCGCCTGAGTTGGGCGAATGCGCAGCGCAATATCTCTCCCGCCGCGAATAAGTTGAAAAACTTGGGCGATGAACTCAATTTCACGAATTCCGCCCGGGCCGAGTTTGATGTTGTGTGCACGATCGCGTCTTTCGACTTCCTGACGTATCTGCGCATGTAATTTTCGCATCGATTCAAATGCGCCGTAATCAAGATATTTGCGATATACAAATGGCTGTGCCAACGCCATCAATTCGTTCGCTGCTGTTTTTTCAGGAGCGATGACACGTGCTTTTATCCATGCATAACGTTCCCATTCGCGCCCCTGTGTGACCAGATATTCTTCTAGTGCGGCAAGGCTCATAACAAGTGAGCCGCTATCTCCATAGGGACGCAAGCGCATATCCACACGGAATACAAAACCGTGCGCTGTCAGTTCGTTGATGAGATTAATAAGCTTGCGACCGACGCGGCTGAAAAATTCGTGATTACCCAGCGGCCGGACACCGTTGGTTTCACCATCTTCCGGGTAAACGAAGATCAGATCAATGTCGGAAGAAACGTTTAATTCTCCTCCTCCCAGCTTACCCATGCCAACTACTAGCAATTCCTGAGGTAAGCCACTTTCGGCTCCGATAGGTTGCCCATGGTGTTGAGTCAAAGAGTGAGTGGAAAATTCCAAAGCGCGTTGCACAGCCAATTCTGCCAATGAAGTCATACATTGCATAACTTCATTTAGGTTCGCCAAGCCGCCCAAATCCCTCATCAGAATTTTTAGCATAACAATTTTGCGCAAATCACGCAGTGAACGTGACAAATCTTCTTCGCTTCCAATAGGCATTGCATCAAACCATGTTTTGATTTCAATGCTTGAACAGGGCGACTCATAGTGTTCCCGCAGCCATTTGAGCAGCAAGGGCTCAGCTTCCAGCAAGCGTTGTAAATAACGACTGCACAACTTGCCGTGCCGGAAGAAGCTATCAAAATCAGTATGAGGTAAGTTGGCAGTATTCATTGTCTGCTGGTTCAGGTTAGAATAGGTCTCGACAGTTGCCTCATTATAAGTCCCATATGCTTTGCTTTAACGATATCTACTTGCTCTTTGATTGCGCTTCGGCAAAATGATAAAAAACCTACAACGTTCTAGTATCGGAATAGGGCGTGCCTTGTTTCTTACAGGTTTGGTGCTGAGCTTCGTAGTTGCGGTACTGTTATTTCTTTTGCGTTATTGGGTGCTTCCCGATATAGAAAGATATCATGACCAAGTGACTATGCTTGCCAGTCGAGCGATTGGATTGCAAATTAAAATCGGAAAAATTGAAGCCGATTTGCGCTGGTTTCGTCCACATCTAGTCTTCAACGATATTGAGCTACTGGATCAAGAAGGCCGGAGCGCACTGGAATTGAGGCGCGTAGAAAACGTGGTTTCCTGGATGACGCTGGTTAGCGGGGAACTGCGACTGCAAACCTTGGAAATTGACAATCCGGATCTAAGTGTCAGGCGCGACAAGCAAGGCGTGTTGCATGTGGCGGGTCTTCAAGTATCCGGTCATTCAGGAGATGGAAAACTATCCGATTGGTTATTGCATCAATCCCACATCATTTTGAACAATGGACGAATTACATGGCAGGATGATTTGTTCGACAGGCCGACACTACTATTTAATCAAGCACAATTACGTTTGGATAATAGCGGCAAGCACCATCGTTTTGCTGTGCGAATTGCTCCTCCGGCTTCAGTTGCCGCTCCTGTAGATGCACGTGGTGATTTGGTCGGGGAAAGCTTTTCCGACTGGTCTGATTGGAAAGGGGATTTGTTTGCCCAGATCAGTCAGGTAGATTCGGGTGCATGGACAACCTGGATAAACTTGCCGGATGAGTTTAGCCATGCCAAGGGCGGAATGCGCGCCTGGATGGAAATTGCAGGCGGCAAAATTAAGCGGATTACGGCAGATCTGGATGTCAGCGAAGTTCAAAGTCGTCTGGCGACCGGTTTGCCATTGCTGAACCTTGCCGAATTAAGTGGGCGAATCAGTTGGCACGAGTTAGATCGCGGGTTTGAAGTGTCAACCACAAAGCTCTCTTTGAAGATGGTCAATGGCCTCAAGTTGTTACCGACAGACTTTCATTTACGCTTGGCAGGACCCACGGAAACTCCTTTTTCGGCAGGCGAAATTCAAGCCAACTCTATTGAACTGGCTGACCTTTCGATGATGGCGGAATATATGCCACTGGGTAAATCATTCAAACAAAAATTGCTGGATTTTTCACCTAGCGGTCACATTGCTGATTTGCGTGCCCAATGGCAAGACACCGGACACTTCGACATTGATGCCAGATTCGACAATATGTCCATGCGGCAAGTTGGGAATATACCCGGTGTGGCAGGATTGAGTGGCGAAGTAAAAGGTAACGATAGTAGCGGCGTGATGTCTTTGAATACGCCGCATTTGAAGTTGGATGCGCCGCAGTATTTTCTGGAGCCGCTTAATTTCGATAATTTTTCGGCTCAAACGGGATGGGAACACAAACGAGACGGTTGGGATATCAAACTAAATAATTTTTCCGCCACCAATGAAGACTTGTCCGCTACTGCCTACGGTAATTTTCAGACTGATCCAAATGGTCCGGGAGTAGCTGACATCAGTTTGAATTTGACACGCTTATCGCTTCGCAATGCAGTGAAATACATGCCCAAAGATTTATTGGGAAAAGAGACCATCACGTGGGGTCAATCCGCACTGCTGGAGGGTGCTGTTGAAGACGTTCACTTTCGCTTGCGTGGCGATTTGAACGATTTTCCATTTCCACAAAACAAAAAAGGACTTTTTAAAGTCGAGGCAAAAATCAGTAAAGCAGTTGTTGATTACGCAAAAGATTGGCCGAGAGTTGAAAATGGACTTGGAACATTGTTGATTCAGGGACAGCAATTGCAGGTCGATTCAACTTCCTCAACGCTGGCAGGGGCCAAGGCCCAAAAGGTCAGTATCATTATTCCAGACCTGACCAGCGCAGAGCCGGTAGTGCAGATAACCGGTGAAGGCCGCGGAGAAACGAAGCAAGTTTTGAATTTTATAAAGCATAGCCCGGTGCGCGGCATCATGAATGGTTTTACGGATAACACGACAGCGGTGGGTGAAGGGAAGCTGGATTTGAAACTTGATATACCGTTAACGAATAAACCGGTTCAGTTAAGAGGAAATTATCACTTTGCAGATAATGAAATCAACTTGGCTGAATACATTCCACTGGCAAAAAACGTGACCGGAGACGTTACATTCACCGAGTCTGCGTTTCAAGCAAAAGACATTAGTGCACAAATTTATGGAGGTCCGGCCTCAATCTCAATGCAAACAGAAGCGGCGGGGGGCATAAAAGGCAAAGCGCAAGGCAGAGTCAACGCAGATGCCTGGCACAAAATAGAACCTTCTTCCTGGTTTCAGTCACTGAATGGCACCGCGGAATGGAGTTCTGAAGTGACCGTCCAGAACAATCAATTCGATGTTCAAGTGTTCTCCAACTTACAGGGGTTGTCGTCCAGGTTGCCCGCGCCTTTGCTGAAACATACCAACGAAGTAATACCGCTTAAGTTTGAATTCAAAAGTATCAACCCAACTCAAGATGTGATAACTGTTAAGTACGGGGACAACATCAACCTGCGCTTGATGCGTGCGGATGACAAAATGGGTACAAAAGTGATCAAACAAGGTTCTTTGGATTTCGGAACTTCACGACGTATTGTGGACAAAGACGGCATTTGGGTAACAGGCGTATTACCTTTGTTATCCGTGGACGGATGGTCTGGCTTTATACCAAGCGGAAACGGTAAAGAAGTTTCGATACCGGTGATTGACGGTATTGACATGACTGTGCAGAAACTTGTCGGCTACGATTTGGCCATTAACGGAGTCAGTGCGCATGTGCGCAATCATGGTGACTCGGTGACGGCTCAGCTGATGTCAAAAGATTTGAGCGGAGACGTAACCTGGTTTCCTCAAGGCAAAGGGAGAATTGTCGCGCGACTGAAAAATGCGGTAATAGGAGAGGCAGAAAAAGATCAGAAGAAGGACACTGTTCAAGTTGACCACGCCCAGATTTCGGGGAAAGGTTTAGCTAACATTTCAGTACCGGTAATTGACGTGGTTGCGGAACATTTTGTTTATCAGGGAAAGCAACTCGGAAAGTTAGAGTTGAACGCAAGCCAGATTGATAAAGATATTTTACTGGATCACCTGCATCTGGCTAATCCCGATGGCGTGATGACAATCAATGGCAAGTGGGCGTTATCCCCATCGCAAACGCATGTGGTGGTCAAGATGGAACTTTATGATACCGGCAAAATGCTTAATCGATCCGGATATCCGAATACGCTAAAAGATGGCAATGGCGTTCTCGATTGTGACCTGGTCTGGACTGGTACGCCGAATGAGCTGGTTGTGTCAAATTTGGATGGACACCTGAATTTAAAAATGAGCAAAGGCCAGTTTTTGAAAGTGGATCCGGGTGCGGGCAAACTGTTAAGCGTGTTGAATCTGCAGTCCTTGCCAAAGCGCATAGCGCTCGATTTTACAGATGTCTTTAGCAAAGGATTCGAGTTCGATGACATTGAAGGGGTCGCGCAAATCAGCCAGGGCATGCTCAGGACAACGGACTTTAAAATTAACGGATCTGCAGCAAAAATAACCATGTCTGGGCAAGTGGATTTGAAGCGTGAGACACAGAGTCTCCGCGTGCGGGTAATGCCGACAATTGGTGGGAGTGTGTCATTGTTGGCATTTGCAGCCGGACCCGCTGTGGGCGCAGGTGTATTTCTGGCAAACAAAATATTTCGAGATCCGCTCGATAAGTTGGTGTCATTTGAATACAATGTCACCGGTAGCTGGGTCGACCCGAAAGTTGAGAAAGTTCCCCCGATAATTTCTACTCCCAATAATATGAATAACTGAAAGTGGCAAAATGAGCCCCCTAGATTCAACACAAACTCGTCCGGATTCTATTCAGAGTACGTTTAAAGTTGCTGCCGTACAAATGGCCTCGGGCCCTAAAGTTGCGGGCAATTTGAACGAGGCGCGACGATTGATTGAAAATGCAGCGCAGCAAGGTGCGAAGCTTGTTGTGTTGCCAGAATTTTTTGCCATCATGGGCATGAAAGAAACCGATAAGCTTGCCGTAAAAGAACAGCCGGGCAGCGGACAAATTCAGTCTTTTATGAGTGAAATGGCGAGCAAGCACAAAATATGGTTAGTGGGCGGTTCTATCCCGCTAGTCGCCAATTCGCCAAACAAAGTGCGCAATAGTTGCCTGGTCTATAACGACTTAGGCGAACAGATTGCGCGTTACGATAAAATTCATCTGTTCAACCTTGAGCTCGGTAACGAGCATTATCACGAGGCTGATACGATAGAAGCGGGTGATACAGTCGTCGTTGTGGATACTCCGTTCGGTCGTATCGGATTAGCGGTTTGCTATGACCTGCGTTTTCCCGAACTTTTCCGGGCGATGAAAGAGGTAGACATCATCGTACTACCGGCAGCTTTTACCTCTACGACAGGCAAGGTGCATTGGGAGCCGCTTGTACGGGCGCGTGCGATCGAAAATCTGAGTTATCTCATCGCTGCCGCGCAAGGTGGTTACCATGTCAATGGTCGAGAAACACATGGTCACGCCATGGTTGTTGATCCTTGGGGACGCATTCTGGATGAGCTTGCGCGTGGTTCCGGCGTGGTGATAGCCGAAGTCAATCGCCGCTATCAAGCCAGTTTGCGTAGCAGTCTGCCTGCCTTGACGCACCGAACCTTAACCTTACAATCCGGCGGTCAAACATCCAAATGAGAAGTTACACTTTAGAGCTGGCACGGCGCTCGCTGCTTACTGCACATGGTCTTGACGTAAATGATCTGGGTGGCGTATTCGGCAAGATGATGACGCATAAGGTGGACTATGCCGATCTGTACTTTCAGTATGGACGTGCGGAGAGCTGGTCACTGGAAGAGGGTATCGTTAAATCAGGAAGCTTCAGCATAGATCAGGGTGTGGGCGTGAGAGCGGTGAGCGGTGAAAAAACTGCCTTTGCTTATTCCGATGACATTAGCCTGGTTGCTTTGGAAGCGGCTGCCTTGGCAACACGCGCCATCGCACGGCAGGGCAAAAAACAAACTGTACCGATGCTAAAGGAAAGCAAAGCACACGGATTGTATTTGCCCAATGACCCCATCGCCAGCCTGGATGCGGCGAGCAAGGTCGCCCTGTTGGAACGACTGGAAAAATACGCGCGTGCGCTTGATTCTCGAGTCACACAAGTCATGGCAGGACTGGCGGGCGAATACGAAATTGTGCTAGTGGCGCGCAGTGACGGCGTGATGAATGCCGACATACGTCCTTTGGTGCGGTTGTCACTGCAAGTTATCGTCGAGAGTAATGGCAAACGTGAACAAGGCTCAGCAGGCGGAGGCGGGCGTTTTGATTATGCATATTTCGACGATGAAGTGCTGCAACGTTATGCCAAAGAAGCGGTGCATCAGGCGACTGTTGCGCTTGACGCGCGACCCGCTCCGGCGGGTAGCATGACCGTTGTATTGGGTTCCGGCTGGCCGGGAATATTGCTCCATGAAGCGGTCGGACACGGTCTGGAAGGCGACTTCAATCGCAAAGGTAGCTCGGCGTTTTCCGGCAGAGTCGGCGAGCGCGTTGCGGCAAAAGGCGTGACTGTAGTGGATGATGGCACCATTAAAGACCGGCGCGGATCGCTCAATATGGACGACGAAGGCAACCCCACACAACGCACCGTGCTGATCGAGGACGGTATACTTCGTGGCTACCTGCAAGACAGCTTAAATGCGCGCCTGATGGGTGTGCCCGTCACTGGCAATGCCCGGCGCGAATCCTTCGCCCATTTACCTATCCCGCGTATGACAAATACTATGATGATGAATGGCGACAAAACGAGAGATGAAATTATTGCATCGGTCAAGCATGGCTTATACGCAGCCAATTTTGGTGGCGGGCAGGTAGATATTACCTGCGGAAAATTCGTGTTTACCACCACAGAAGCCTACATGATTGAAGACGGCAAGATTTCTTACCCGGTTAAGGGCGCAACACTCATAGGCAATGGCCCGGAGGCTTTGACGCAAGTTTCAATGGTCGGCAACGACTTGGCACTTGATTCCGGCGTAGGCACTTGTGGAAAAGAAGGGCAAAGCGTGCCGGTTGGGGTGGGTCAGCCGACATTGAGGATTGAAGGGTTGATTGTGGGCGGGACTGCTTAGGGTGAAGCAACTTCAAAAACTATTCACCTTATCCACGCAGAATGATTGTTAACATTTTTAGCTTTGTAACAACCCTCTCCCCCGGTGGGAG
>CAIWKC010000230.1 GCA_903913145.1 uncultured Gallionellaceae bacterium
ATTGTGACAGTTCATTTTTGAGCAGATTTTCAGCATCAACCTTATTTCCATTCTTTACTTTTTTAATTATTGTCTGCACAAGGTGATGAAATTGGTGATGTTCTATAGCCAATCTAGTATATATAGTTTGCGGGCCAAAATGTTCGCGACCAACACTTTGCAACCAAGAACTCAAGCAAGCGTTATTTTCATGACTGATAATCGGGCCAATTGACGATTCGTATGAATTAGTTTCGATGAATGCTTTCAATTTTCCCCGACACTTTATGTAATATTCTGCAGCTTGAACAAGGTCGAACACCATTACCATTTTTTGAGGAATAACGTCATCTGAACAACTTTCCATTCTTTGCCTCCAAACTATCAGCATAAATATATTTATACCGATCTGAACAATTTTTAAATTAACGCATCCTAATCATTCAAATTGGTTTTAACAATATGCCAATCGACCTAGCCTTATCTAGATATTTTGGCTTAGTTCTAGTACCTCAGGATAATCACTCGCAAGCCTCAGCTATAATGACGACTTGATTTGTCTTTAGATCCTATATGAAACTTGTATTTGTTCTGTTTTTTACATTATTTCAGCAGCAAGCATTTGCTACTGATTCACCCATGATTTCCCCACCGACATTAGCGGCAAAATCATATTCACTGTATGACTACACCAGCAATCAAGTGCTCGTCAGTAAAAATGGCGACGACCGTATTGAACCCGCCTCCTTAACCAAATTAATGACGGCCTATGTCACTTTCAGCGCAATCAAGCAAGGCAAGTTAACATTAAGCCAAAAACTTAAACCGTCTGCCTATGCGCTCCGTATTCAAGGTGAAGAATCGCGCATGTTTTTGGAGGTAAACAAACCGGTAACAGTTGAAGCACTATTAAGAGGCCTCATCGTAGATTCTGGCAATGATGCCGCACGCGTTTTGGCAGAAAATATTGCCAATCATGAATTGGCTTTTGCAACAGACATGATGAACGCCGAAGCTCAGCGATTGGGTATGAAGAATACACATTTCGTCAATTCCACCGGTTTGCCGGAAGACCAGCATTACAGCAGCGCGAATGATCTGGCGCAACTTGCAGTTGCCATTGTGCGTGACTTCCCTGAGTTTTATTCTATTTATTCGATGCGTGACTATGAATACAACAACGTCAAGCAATTTAATCGAAACCAATTGCTTTGGCTTGATCCGTTTGTGGATGGTATGAAAACTGGACATACTGAAAGCGCCGGCTTTTGCCTTGTTGCTTCAGCCAAAAGAGAACAGCATCGTTTAATTTCTGTGGTATTGGGTGCCGAAACTGAAAATCTGCGTACGAGTGAAAGTCAGCGCTTGCTGAATTTTGGGTTTCAAAATTTTGAAGTCATTTCCCTCTTCAAGAAAGACGAGCCAGTTGCTACGTTACGAACATGGAAAGGTACTGAAAAGCGAACGGACATCGGTTTCCGCAATGATCAATTTGTCACCGTTCCCAAAGGACAACGCGAACTTATCAAAGCGACAATAGAAACAAAACAACCTCTTATCGCTCCCGTCGACAAAGGTGCCAGGATCGGCACTTTGAAAATTGCTTTAAACGGAAAACCTTATCTTGAACTCCCCCTAGTAGCCCTGGACAACGTTGCATTAGCAAATGTTTTCTCACGCGGGGTTGATACGATACGTTTGTTATTTCAATGATTCCGGAGCGGCAATGACGGTCTACTTGAACGGAATTTTTTTACCCATCGCCGAAGCCAAAATATCTGTATTGGACCGCGGCTTCATTTTCGGCGATGGCGTATACGAGGTCATTCCCGTATATTCACGTCACATTTTCCGCCTGTCGGAACACTTGCAGCGTCTGCAACGCAGTCTGGACAGCATCCAGCTCGGCAACCCCAGCACCGAAGCAGAGTGGACAAATATTATCCACGAACTCGTAGGTCGCAACGAACCAGAAGATCAATACCTTTATCTGCATATCACTCGCGGAGTTGCAAAACGGGATCATGCTTTTCCTTGTCCTGCTGTTTCTCCGACCGTATTTTTAATGAGTTACCCGCTCAACACTCCCTCTCCTATGCTGTTACAGAACGGTATAAGCGCTATTACCGCTCCTGACAATCGTTGGCTGCGCTGTGATATTAAAGCCATCTCGTTGCTACCTAACGTATTGCTGCGCCAGATGGCAATTGATGCGGGTTGCGCAGAAACTATAATGATCCGGGACAATGAATTCCTGACCGAAGGCTCATCAAGTAATATTTTTGTGGTAAAAAACGGGGTGTTACTTGCGCCCCCCAAGAATAATTTGATGCTGCCTGGGATTACTTATGACGTTGTTCTTGAACTCGCATTAGCCAACGGTATTCCTCACCAAATACGCAAGGTGCTAGTGAGCGAAGTATTTGACGCGGATGAATTGTTGCTCACTTCTTCCACGAAAGAAGTCCTGGCTATCGTACAACTCGATGACAAACTGATTGGAACTGGCAAACCCGGCGAGATGTTCACCAAGTTGCACAATCTTTACCAAAAATTCAAACAGGAGATAATGCGAGCATGACTTCAGAACCCAGCCTGATCGAATATCCGAGTGATTTTCCCATAAAAGTATTTGGTCATTCTCACGAAGATTTCATGCAGGCTGTCATCGATGTTATCTCGCGGCACGATCCGGAATTCAAAGCGTCCGGTATTGAATCACGCAACAGCAAGACTGCACGATACATCAGTCTGACGTGCACTGTGCGCGCCGTATCACGCGAGCAACTTGATGCCATATATCAAGACCTGACTGACCACCCGCTGGTTAAAATGGCATTGTGAAAGATGCCGCTGTGACAGGCAAAATTGACCCCATGAAATCTGAAGAAGTAGCGCTCACTGACCTTTCTCCGGCGCTGCGATTTTTGGGGCTAGTTGAGTACGCACCGACTTGGCAGGCCATGCAGGATTTTACTGCGCAACGCACGCTTGAAACGCAGGATGAAATCTGGCTACTGCAACATCCGCCTACTTTTACTCAAGGTCAAGCTGGCAAACCCGAACATTTGATCAATGCTAACGGAATTCCTGTGGTTAAAATTGACCGTGGCGGACAGATTACCTATCACGGCCCAGGACAAGTTGTTGCATACTTGCTGCTTGATTTACGCCGCTGGAAAATCAATGTTCGAGAATTGGTTCGACTCATGGAACAAGCAGTCATCGATCTGCTTGCTGAATACAACATTACAGCGCAAGGCCGAGTTGAGGCTCCGGGCGTGTACGTGGGTGATGCGAAAATTGCGGCTCTGGGTTTGAAAATACGCAATGGCTGCTGTTATCACGGACTCTCACTGAATGTAGATATGGACATGACACCATTCTCATTCATTAATCCTTGTGGATTTCAAGGATTACGCGTTACTCAAATGACGGATTTTGGTGTTCGCAATTCGATCTCTGATATTGAAAAAAAACTTTCTCAAAAACTCTTGCTGCTATTGGCGCTTCAGCTTGCGCTTAAGCCAAATCAGTAGCGGTTAATTCATGGCGCTTGCCAATTACATATTGGCATTTACCGGATTTCTTGGCTTCATACATAGCCTGATCAGCCAGTTGCAACAGACTTTGGGGCGTATCGGCATCAGCCGGATAATTCGCAATACCTATGCTACAACCCACATTAACAATGTTGCCCTTGAACCTAAATGCTAGCGAACTGACTAGATTAACAATACGATCAGCAATAATTTTTACTTCATCATCGCTAATACTTCCCAGCAACAAGGCAAACTCATCTCCGCCAATCCGGTACAGGACTTCATTGCGCCGTAATTGTGATGACAGTGAATGCGCAATTTGCTTAAGTACGATGTCACCACTTTCATGCCCGTATATATCATTGATCGGCTTAAACTCATCCAGATCAAAAATCATCAGAGTCAGTCTCTTCTCGTCTCGTTCTGCCTGAGCCATCATGCGCGGCAAGTCCATATCAAATCGTCGGCGGTTATAGATTGAAGTCAGCGCATCATGTTCCGCATTGAGTTCTGCCGCCTGTAAAACTTTCTGCTCCTTGGTTTGATCTTCAAACAGCCAGAATCGTCCAAGATAACTGCTACTCTCAGGCGCGATGACCACATTAGAGAGCAAGCGCAGGATGCGCCCGTTTTTAAGTGTAATGTAAGCCGGATCAGTCAGTTTGCGCGAGGCAAGCATGGAGGTAATTGCCTTCAGGGCTGAATCTGTATCAGCAACGTTCTGCGTAATGCGTAATAGCAACCGGTCGTTCTTCATGCCGACAATTTGCTCATCCAGATCAAATTGAAACATATGCCGGAAGGATTCGTTGCAATAACACACCTGTCCATGGTCTGCGAAGACTACGCCGATTGGCATCGTCGTGAGCAACGTATCCAGTGTGGTTTTCTCATTTCTAAGCGCATCCAGACTGGCCGCCTGCTCATTCCGATTTCGAACTAGCGATTGTGTCATTCCCTGAAAGCTTGATATCAGTTGCGACAATTCGTCTTCGCTACGCAACAGCATGGGCGCCGGATAATCCAGATTGCCTTTGGAAATTTCCTGCGCGGCTTTCGATAAATTAACCAACGGCTTGGTCAGGCGACGAATTTGCACAAAGAAAGGCAACATGAAAATCGCAAACCAGAACATGGCAAAAAATATACTTTCATTGATCAGGATTGTTCGCGCATGCGCGATATCATCGGTGCGAACGCCCATACGCACCGTGCCCAGTAACTGTTCTCCATGAATCACCGGCAATACCGTGTTATAACAGTGGTCGCGTGTGTTTGAATTGAAACTGGTATCGCTTATTGAGCGCACCTCGCCCACTTTATAGACAACCGAACCTATATTGTCCTTCAATTGAAAGTTGCACAGTGGCAGTTTTGATTGAATCGCTTCCAACCGTGATTGGAGCAGCGCATAGTCATGTTCAAAAAGCGGGTCGGCCAAGACGCGACTCAATAAATAATTGCTGCCTCTCAAATTTGTTTCCGCCTGCCGGACGAAAAACTCTTGCACCAGATACACTTGGCTGGCCAAAATGGCCGCAAGACTCAAAGCAACTATTGCCGTCAAAGACAGAAACAGTTTAAGCTGAATTGAATGTCGACAGGACTGTATTAATTTTGAGAACATACCCACCCTAATCTTGTTGTACACAACTGAAAAATATCAGCAGAACCGGCTCAAAAATAACGCTTCTATAAAGCTTTGCTATCTATTTCAGCAATTTATTTGAAAAAGGAAAATATTTTCACCCGTTATTGTGCAGGTTCTCAATTTAAAATGATATATACCAAACGGCCTAGATATTTTATGGAAGTACTAGATATCTCTCAATTTAACCGAATGCCTGAGTGATTACATCCTATTGTTTTATAATATTATAATTGATAATTAATATATTTTAAAGACTCCACTAACTTCAATTGGAGATTATATATATCTTAGTCAGGCCAATTTGTTAACGCTTGGGATTATCAGGTAAAACAGGAATAAAACTTTAACTCCGCAAAGGTCAGACCATGATGTGAAGGAAAAATAATCGGGTTGTCACCAGTTTGGAAAATAAAAAGACCCACGCAAAAGCTAAGTACTGCAATAAAAATACTTGCGAAAAAGGCCGTCCAAAATCCCGAAACTTTAAAGCCGGCCACCATTGACGAAACCAGAAGCATCATCAGCGCATTGATCACTAACAGGAAGACGCCAAAGGTGAGGACTGTCAGCGGGATAGTCAGCCAGATGACAATCGGTCTTATGATCGCATTGGACAGTCCCAGCATAAGTGCTGCAATTAAAAGCGACTGTTTATTTGAAAACGAGATGCCGTGGAATATAAAGCTGGCGATCCACAGCGACAATGCCGTAATTCCCCAATGAATTAGAAATTGAATGATGTTATCCATGGTTTAGGCTAAATAACAACTTCATCACCTTCCCGTGCAAGTTGAATTTCAAGTTTTCCAACGTTGTTTGCATGTCGACTCATCGCTTCGGCGAACACCTTTTCCAAATCATCATCGCTGCGCGTTGGTTCGTGATGAGTGCAATATAACCTTTTTACTCCCGCGTCTCTGGCAAGTTCAATACTACTATCAAAGGTTCCATGTCCCCAACCCTTCTTAGAAGGATACTCGGCCAGGGTATAAGCTGCATCAGCAACAAGGACATCCACACCTTGCATAGCATTCACGATTGATTGCCTCTGCTCTTCGATCAAGGACTGATATTCTTTGTATCCGTCGTCAACAGGATCATAGATATTAAAATGTGGTTCGTGGTCACCCGTAAAGAAAATTGATTTTCCATTGCAATCGATGCGATAACCAAGATTTACAACCGGATGGCTCAGCAAGACGGGTGTAATCGTCGCGCTGCCAATTTGAAAAACTTCATTTGGCATAACGGCCACATATTCGAAACTTGATTTCATCTCCGCTTCACGCACCGGGAAATAGCTGTATTGGAGTTGTACATTCATAATGCGCTCAGGTCCCTCACCCGAGATCGGATCAAATGAACCATACAATTTAATAATATTTCCCGGAATAAAAATGGGAATAAAAAATGGCAAGCCTTGAATATGATCCCAGTGGCTATGAGTATTTAAAATATGGGCTTTGACAGGCAGTTCTTTCAGCAATGTCTGCGCCAGAGGAAAAATTCCCGTTCCGCCATCCAAAATAATAAGGTCGTTGGTATCAGTGCGAACCTCGAGACAAGTAGTATTACCACCGTATCTCACCGTCTTCTCTCCAGGCGAAGGAATTGAACCTCTCACACCCCAGAATTTTAATTTCATTAACTTTTCTCCTTGCTTACTTGGGCAAAAACTTGCGCCTCAGCCTCCAGCTTCGAGAGATCACCCAAACTTGAAATGATCTCTTCCATTTGTCCTCCGAAATATTCCACCAGCGCCGGAGTTAGCTCATCCACAACAGGATTTCCGCTATTGCCCAACGCGCGATACTTGCTGATTTGGTCCGCCACAAACAGACAACTTTGCACCGTATTCTCTGTCGAAATAACACTATGGTGATTTCGTATATTTTCCGTGAGCTGCTGTGGAAACTGCCATTTTTCAACCAGCATACCGCCAACCACCGTGTGATCACTTCCAATCATTTGCTTCTCCGCCGCATGCAATGAAATTGATTGTTCCTGGCTGAAAGCGAGAGCCTGTTTAAATTCCTCCGGCAAAAACTGGGCAAATACTACCTTGCCGAAGTCATGCAAGAGACCTGCAATATAGCAATCCGCTGGATCAGTATCATCGTGACTGTATTTCTGGCACAAAGTTCGCGCCAGACTAGCCGTCGTCAAAGAGTGCATCAGATAGCGCTGAACATCAAATCCCGCCGCGTTTTGTTTTGGCAACGAGCCCATTGCGGCAAATGACAATGCCATATTTTTGACTGTATTAAGCCCAAGATAAACCACGGACTGGTTCACCGAAGTAATTTGTTTTGGAAAACTATAGTAAGCCGAGTTCAATATCCGCAAAAGCTTCATCGTCATTACCGGATCCTTCTCGATGACCATGACCAATTCCTTGGGGGAGCAATTGACATCACGGGTCAATTCTAAAATTCGTTGCACGCTTTTGGGAAAAGCGGGCATCTTCTCCACGGCAGCAGATAATTTTTTTGTAAGCTCAACAGAGGTTTCAGCCATATAATTCGTTTTGTTCTCTTATTTTTTTGCGTAGCTTATTCGGCTGTCGCCTATATTTCCGTAAATTTACCTCAAACGAGTGACTTTGATTGATATATTCTTCAAAATTATGAGCCCATCACTACCCTGACTATGAGTCCCGCAGAAAAAACCCTCAGTTCTCCAGATAAACAAATCGGCGCAGCTAAAACCGCTCGAAACCCGATAAAGATTATCCCTTTACAGGAACGCTTGCGCAAACCTCAATGGATACGTGCGAAATTCGGCAATAGCCAAGGCTATCATGACGTAAAACGCTTGCTGCGCGAACACAATTTACACACCGTGTGCGAAGAAGCCTCCTGTCCGAATATCGGTGAATGCTTCGGCAAAGGCACTGCCAGCTTTATGATCCTTGGTGACGTTTGCACTCGCCGTTGTCCATTCTGCGATGTCGCACACGGCAAGCCGCTACCGCCGGATGCTAATGAACCCGTTCAACTGGCACAATCTATAGGTTTGCTCAATTTAAGATATGTCGTAATCACCAGCGTTGACCGGGATGATTTGCGCGACGGCGGTGCGAAACATTTTTCCGATTGCTTGACTGCAATCCGCGCTACATCTCCAGGCACTCAATTAGAAACCTTGGTGCCAGATTTTCGCGGTCGCCTCGACATTGCACTGGATGCGATGGCTGAAAGCCTGCCGGATGTGCTCAACCATAACCTGGAAACCGTGCCGCGCTTATATTCACTGGCCCGCCCTGGTGCAGACTACTTGCACTCGCTCAAACTATTGTCTGAATTCAAGGCACGTTTTCCTCAAGTCATGACCAAGTCCGGCCTCATGCTTGGGTTGGGCGAGACTGACGATGAAGTAATGCAAGTACTGCACGACCTGCGCGCGCACAATGTTGAAATGCTGACCCTGGGACAATACCTGCAGCCATCTGATGGACATTTACCCGTACTGCGTTATGTGGAACCAGCTACGTTTAAGATGTTTGAGGATGCCGCAAAAGAAATGGGGTTTTCGCACGCGGCTTGCGGGCCGATGGTACGCAGTAGCTATTTTGCTGACGAGCAGGCAGAAAAAGCAGGGATTTCTGTTACTCAAAAATAGTTATTAAATACCCGTAATGTTCTGCTGAACTCTTCAGGCTTATACTTTTTTCAGTATCACATTTTAAGACCACATTCACTATGAACTCAACTGCGCGCTTACCCACACTCTTCATTCCACACGGTGGCGGACCCTGTTTCTTCATGGACCCGATGCCCGGCTTTCCTCCTGCTATGTGGGATGGGATGGAGGCTTACTTGCGCGGCATTCGTGCAGAGATAGGTGTACACCCAAAAGCAATACTGGTCATTTCCGCGCATTGGGAATGTACCGAGCCGACCGTGCTGGCATCTGAAAAATATGCGCTTTTATACGATTATTACGGATTTCCTGAGCACACATATCGCCTGACTTATCCGGCATCCGGCTCGCCTGAATTCGGAGTTCGCGTGCAGGAGCTGCTTGAACAGGCCGGGATACCCACGCTACAAGAACACCAACGCGGCTTGGACCACGGCGTATTTATCCCTTTCAAATTGATCTACCCGGACGCCGAGGTGCCCATTGTGCAACTCTCTTTACGTGATGACCTTGATCCGGCGGCACATCTTGCCATCGGTCGTGCTTTGTCGCCCCTACGCGATGAAGGTGTGCTCATCGTCGGCAGCGGATTAAGTTACCATAATCTGCGTGAATTTTTTTCACCCACCACAGCCTCTGATCAGTCCTCTGTGCAATTTGATACTTGGCTGGGAAATGCGATCAATGCAGCACCAGACGAGCGTGCACAATTATTAACAAACTGGGAAATGGCCCCGGGAGCACGTTCATGTCATCCTCGCAGCGAGCACCTGATTCCGCTTATGGTAGTTGCCGGCGCAGGAAGTGCAGATGCCGGAAAAATAACTTACAACGAGCTACTTTTAGGCAAGGCGGTTTCAGGCATACAATTTGGTTAATACACCTAACGAAAATTAAATGACCTCGCTGAACACTATTCAAACCCAACTGCGTGGCATCGCCGATCCCGCGATTGCGCTTACATCACTGCGCTTTTTCAAAACAGCCCCGGGACAATATGGCGAAGGGGACATTTTTCTGGGCATCAAAGTCCCGACTTTGCGTGCTTTGGTAAAAAAATTCCCTGATACATCGCTAAAGACAATCAGTGCATTGTTGAAATCTAAATTTCACGAAGAGCGTTTATTCGCCCTCTTGCTACTGATCGATTTTTACCAGAACACCAACGAGGCCACCAAGCAAAGCGCTTATGATTTGTATCTCGCCCACTCCGAGCATATCAATAACTGGGATTTAGTCGACGTCAGCGCGCCGTATATTGTCGGCGATTTCCTTGCCAATCGTCCCCGGAAACCGCTCTACCAACTTGCCTTATCAACCTCTTTATGGGAGAGGCGTATCGCTATAGTGTCTACCTTTCATTTCATACGTCGCAATGAATTTACCGATACACTGTTGATCGCTGAACATCTACTCCCTGACAATCATGACCTCATTCACAAGGCAGTTGGATGGATGTTGCGCGAAGTGGGAAAACGCGATCAGCCAATCGAGGAAGCTTTTTTACAAAAGCATTACCAAACGATGCCGCGCACCATGTTGAGATATGCCATAGAACGTTTTCCTGAGACACGCCGCAAGCAATATTTAAACGGCTTTGCTTAAAATCTTACGTTAAAGTGAAAATTATTCTTTCGCTTTCAAAGTCACGCGCTCCACTTGAACGCTTGTAGCGCCATCACTCAACCACACTTGTCCGTCCTGAATCGTGCATTGCAAATTCATATTGCGTTGTGCCAATTTAGCCAGCGCCTGTGAGCTCATTGACGGGAGATTGATGATCGTGAGATTTTTCTGGCGTGCGAATTGTGCGCTGTCTTTCGCAAACCACATATCGGCAACACGACCACCATAACAATACACTACGACTTGATTGGAACGACCACACGCTTTGCGAATCAGCTTCTCATCAGGAATACCCACATCGATCCAAAGTTCTATCGAACCGGTTAAATCTTTCTTCCACAGATCTGCCTCGTCATCATTGGTCATGCCTTGACCGAATTCGAGATATTCATGTGCATGCAAGGCAAACGCTAGCAGGCGCACCATCATACGTTCATCCGTTTCAGACGGATGCCTGGCAAGTGTCAGCACATGATCTTGATAATAGTGACGCTCCATATCTGCAATTTGCAAATTGGCTTTAAAGATAGTTGCTTTGATTGCCATGATTATTTTTTCCAGATTTATTATTTAGCCGTCATACCCGTCTACTCGGGAACGACGGCTTATTGAAATACTTTGGTCGCCTATTCTCATTCTGTAACTCTGCCACGCAATGACTTCGTTTTACCGCGTTTGACCTTACTCTCAACGCGCTTCTTTTGCGAGCTGCGTGTCGGTTTGGTCGCACGTCGAATCGTCGGCAATACCGCAATGTGTTGCACCAATTCTTTCAGACGCCGCAATGCTTCACCGCGATTTTTATCCTGACTGCGGAACTCTTGCGCCTTGATGATGACCACACCGTCTTTGGTGATACGCTGATCATTAAGTTGCAACAGGCGTTGCTTGAAATCCAGCGGCAACGACGATGCATTCACATCAAATCGCAGATGCACTGCGCTGGAAACTTTGTTCACATTCTGTCCGCCCGCCCCCTGGGCACGCACTGCGGTCAATTCAATTTCGCGCTCAGGTATGGTGACGTTGTGGGCAATGTATAACATTAATTCAACCTGGATTGTATATTAGGGTAATGTCGTTTTAGAAGGCCGGTTCATGCCGATACCTGAATCCGCACATCGCCCAAAGTAACTATTTGTCCAGCTCTTATTTTGGCAGTCTTACGTAGCTCCGTTTTTCCAT
This sequence comes from uncultured Gallionellaceae bacterium, assembly GCA_903913145.1. Classification (GTDB taxonomy): domain Bacteria; phylum Pseudomonadota; class Gammaproteobacteria; order Burkholderiales; family Gallionellaceae; genus PALSA-1006. The sequence goes on from CAIWKC010000230.1 coordinate 11,626, forward strand.
CAACGGAAACTACTCCTTCAGCAACGAGCATTTTGCCAGCACCACCGCTGTCGCAAACACCGCTCAATTTGAGCAGTTGGTTTAACTCGACAAACTCCCCGCGCAGTTGAAATTCAAACTCTTGCATCACAGCTTGACCGCGTGTTCGCGTGTGCTATGAAATACGACTTTAGGCCAGCGTTCTTGTGTGAGTTTCAGATTCACGTTGTTCGGCGCGAGATAAGCCAAGTTGCCAGCAGCATCAATGGCGAGATTATGCGAAAGTGCTTTTTCGAAATCAGCGAGAATTTTTTTATCGTCGCAGGTCACCCAGCGCGCGCTGGTGGTGCTGGTACCTTCAAACATCGCATCCACACCGTATTCGCCTTGCAGGCGGCTCGCCACCACATCGAACTGCAACATGCCGACCGCGCCCAGAATAAGATCACCGCCGTCCATCGGCTTGAAAACCTGTACCGCGCCTTCTTCACCGAGTTGCTGCAAACCTTTATGCAACTGTTTGACCTTGATCGGATTGCGGATGCGCACCGAGCGGAAAAAATCAGGTGCAAAGTAAGGTATCCCGGTGAACTGCAACAACTCGCCTTCGGAAAAACTGTCACCGATTTGCATATTGCCGTGGTTAGGTAACCCAATGATGTCGCCTGCATATGCTTCTTCTACTTGCTCACGCGATGCAGCCATAAACGTAACCACATTCGAAACCCTTATCTCGCGATTGATACGCAGATGCTTGATCTTCATACCGCGTTCAAAATGACCTGAACACACGCGCAGAAAGGCGATGCGGTCGCGGTGATTGGCATCCATGTTGGCCTGAATCTTGAAAACAAAACCGGAGAATGCTTGTTCAGTTGGTACGACGTTGCGCGCAGTGGCATCACGTTCAATCGGTTCGGGTGCCCAGTCCAGCAGCGCATTCAAAATCTCGCGCACGCCGAAGTTATTAATCGCGGAACCAAAAAATACCGGTGTCTGCTTGCCATCGAGGAAACGTTGCAAATCGAACGGGTGCGAGGCACCTTTCACCAACTCGACTTCCATTTTAAGCTGTTCGATCTCCAGTGGGAACATCTCCGCCAAACGAGGATTGCCGATGCCCTTGATGATCTCGAATTCCTGCGTATCGCGCTCTTCGCCCGCAGCGAATAACATAATTTCATCGCGCAACAAGTGATACACGCCGCGAAAAGTTTTGCCCATGCCGATAGGCCAAGTCACCGGGGCACATTGAATATTGAGCACCGACTCCACTTCGTCCAACAGATCCAGAGAATCGCGCACCTCGCGGTCCATCTTGTTCATGAAAGTGATGATGGGCGTGTTGCGCATACGGCACACGTTGAGCAGTTTAATGGTCTGCGCTTCCACACCTTTTGCTGCATCTATCACCATCAGCGCGGAGTCAACAGCCGTGAGCACGCGATAGGTATCCTCGGAAAAGTCCTGATGGCCCGGTGTGTCGAGAAGATTCACGACATGGTCGCGGTACTCGAATTGCATCACCGAACTGGCGACCGAGATACCGCGCTGCTTTTCAATCTCAAGAAAGTCAGAAGTGGCGTGGCGTCCGCTTTTGCGAGCCTTGACTGTTCCTGCCATCTGAATCGCTCCCGAAAATAGTAGCAACTTTTCAGTGAGCGTGGTCTTTCCCGCATCGGGGTGGGAAATAATGCCGAAAGTACGGCGGCGCGCCACTTCGCGAGAAATCAAATCGCGCGGAACAGAGGCGGGTTCTTTTATAGTTGATTCGATGTCGTCTGACATGGTGCTGGCCTGTAAAAAAGTTCGCAAGTCTAAAGGCTTGGCGGGTGAATGTCTAACTTTGCAATGATACTCTGGACACGGGTGGCGGGGTTATGTCTAACGCGCTATCGGGCATGCGGATAAATTGCGGTAACATTCGCATTCATCAACCTAAAGAGAAATATCTGCTCATGGCTATACTTTCCTTCAACGAAGCCAAGTCAAAACTACTTTCCTCAGCACTACCTGTCGCCAAAAGTGAAATGGTTGCTTTGGAAGAGGCCTTTGGACGCGTACTGGCTGAAGACCTGATTTCACCAATGACTGTCCCGCCTTTTTCAAATGCTGCTATGGATGGATATGCAATCTACGCGGCTGACCTTACCGTAGCAGGGACGCGCTTGCCTGTGAGTCAACGAGTGGCAGCAGGTACCGTGCCGGCACAGTTGGCTCCGGGCAGTGCTGCACGTATATTTACCGGCGCTCAGGTTCCCGATGGTGCGGATACGGTAGTGATACAGGAAGACTGCGTTGCCGATGGTGACTTTGTGATCTTCAACCAGATGCCTATTGCAGGTCAACATTTGCGCCTCAAGGGTTCTGATCTGAACACAGGTAAAACCATACTTGCTGCCGGCAGCCATTTATCCGCCGCTGCCATGGGGCTGATTGCCTCGGTAGGCATCGCTGAGGTTCAAGTATTTCGCCGTTTGAAAGTTGCCATATTTTTCACTGGTAGCGAATTGGTAACTCCGGGTGAAACGCTGCCGCCGGGACATATCTTCAATTCCAATCGCTATGTAATGCTTGGGTTTCTCAACGGGCTGGGTGTCGATGTGATCGACCTCGGCATCGTCCGGGATGATCGCCTTGCCACTCGCGACGCTTTGCGACGTGCTGCTGCTGAGGCAGACCTTATCCTCACCAGCGGCGGCATGTCAGAAGGCGACGAGGACCATGTCACTGCAGCAGTCAACGCTGAAGGGCACATTGATGTCTGGAAGATCGCTGCGAAGCCTGGCAAACCTTTGGCATTCGGCAGAGTAATTGCTGGAGAAAAAGAAGCAGCATTCATCGGCCTGCCTGGCAACCCCGTGGCAGTATGGTCGGGGCTACTCACACTTGTCGCTCCCTTCCTCCGCCGCTGTCAGGGATTAACCCAATTCGAGCCAGCACCATTGACCCTGCGTGCCGATTTCAATTACACCGTAAAAGGCAACCGCATGGAGATCGTGCGCGTGCGCCGCAATGATCATGGCGGGCTCGATATTTATCCCAATCAGGATTCTGCCATTATCTCATCGGCAGTATGGGCCGACGGGGTTTCGATGATCCAGACTAATACCGTCATTAAATTTGGCGACATGATTAACTTCCTGCCTGGGCCGGGTTGGAGTCCATGAAATATTAAGTCGCGCGGGTTGAACACACTTTACAAGTTGGATCCTTGGCTAGCTTTACTTTCTGCCATTCCATCCCACTTGCATCAAACATAACCAGATATCCCGCCAATGGACTCGGCTTTCCTGCCAGCAGGCGAATCGCCTCGCCAGCCTGCAGACTGCCGATCATTCCGGTAAGTGGCGCAAATACGCCCATGAGCGCACAGCTCTCAGCTTCTTCAGGACCAATTTCAGGAAAAAGGCAGTGGTAGCACGGAGCGTTGACTTGGCGCATATCAAAAACGGCCAGCTGTCCGGCGAAGCGAATGGCCGCGCCACTTACCAACGGTTTGCGCAATTCTACACAAGCCCTATTCACTGCGTAGCGGGTGACAAAATTGTCGCAGGCATCTACCACCACATCGGCTTTATTCACCAATTCATTCAGTTTCTGCTGATCCACCCGCTCTTGTATCGCAGTCACTTTGCAGTCGGCGTTTATTTCTGCTAACGCTCGGCGTGCTGATTCAGCTTTGTTGACTCCTATGGTAACTTGACTATGTACGATCTGGCGTTGCAGGTTGGTCAGATCGACGATATCGCCATCGCAAATAGTGAGACGACCCACGCCAGCGGAAGCAAGATAGAGGCTTGCAGGCGAACCTAAGCCACCCGCGCCAATCAGTAGCACATGCCCGCCAAGCAGCTTTTCCTGACCCTCCAAATCAATTTGCGGCAACATGATGTGGCGGCTGTAGCGGATGAGTTGTTGGTCATCCATCGGAACATACCTTTAAAAATTTTGATTCTACCAGATCACCGATGGCCATCATGGTGACATAGGACTTCTACTACCAGCTGTGATGTGCGATAGGCTTGTCTGCTTGGGCAATAAATGTATTGCCTTTCAAGCTCGAGGCTAAATGTCGCCCTATACCAAACGGATACTTGGGTTAAAATTTGACTCAGTACCCATATTTTGTATTTCATTTTTTATCCTAATTTTAATCTCCAATGCGTATCTCCGACCTTCGCCAGCATTTGAAAAACTTCGGCGCCAAACCGTGCCACGAAGATCGAATATTGCGTGGATGGAGCCAAGTTAGTTCGTACGATAGAGTTCATAGTCCCGCAGCAACTTTTTTTCCAATGGCCCTTCGCAAAGCGTTGCCCGCTATTGAAGCGGAGTTGAGTGGATTGGCGCGCGTACAGAGTGAGTATGCAGCCAATGAAGATGTCGCTCGACTGTTGGTGGTGCTTGCAGATGGTCAGATGGTGGAGAGCGTGTTGCTACCGCGTGGCGGATTATGTGTTTCGACGCAAGTGGGTTGTGCTGTTGGCTGTGTTTTCTGCATGAGTGGCCGTGCCGGGTTACTGCGTCAACTTGGTAGCGCCGAGATCGTCGCCCAAGTAGTGCTCGCGCGCAAACGCCGCGAGGTGAGCAAGGTCGTATTCATGGGTATGGGCGAGCCGGCGCACAACCTTGACAATGTGCTTGAAGCGATTCAAATACTCGGCAACCAAGGCAATATTGGGCATAAGAATCTGGTTTTATCTACGGTGGGGGATTTAAGGGTGTTTGAGCGGTTAATGGAGGGGCTCATTCTCACGGGAAAACTCCCTCCCCAACCCTACCCCGGAGGGAGCGAGGGCAATCGAGAAGGTCAATCTTCCATTCCTGTCAAACCGGCACTCGCACTTTCGCTGCACACCACCGATGCGAAACTGAGAGCAAAATTGTTGCCGCACGCACCGCAGATCGATATCAAAGAATTAGTAGAACGCGGTGAGGTTTACGCTCGCGCCACTTCTTATCCGGTGCAATATCAATGGACGTTGCTTGAAGGTATCAACGACAGCGATGCCGAGGTAGAAAAAATAGCGCAGCTTCTTGGCGGGAAATATGCAGTGATGAACTTCATTCCTTTCAACGAAGTCGGCGGTCTTGAGTACCGTCGTCCCTCAGTTGAACGGACTGCACAAATGGTGCATGCACTGAAACAACAAAACATTATTGCCAAAGTACGCGATTCGGCGGGGCAGGAGATCGACGGGGCGTGCGGGCAATTGCGCGCACGTATGGTGAATGCAAAATAGCATGTGAGTACTATTTTTTGAATCATGATAAGAATTCGACAATGGCATGATGAGCAAATAAACTGTCTCATCCGGTTTGTGATTTCACTTCACCGATAATTTTCAGAAAGGGGTGTACATGTTTACCAAATCCACTTTTTCTTTTCTTGATGAACTCGCGGCCAATAATAACCGGGCATGGTTTGAGGAAAACAAATCCCGTTATGAATTGCTGGTGCGTGAGCCTGCATTCGATTTTATTGAGGCGATGGAACCAGCCCTAAAATCCTTTGCGCCAAACTTTCGGGCAGAGCCGCGCAAAGTTGGCGGCTCGCTAATGCGGGTATTTCGTGATACGCGTTTCTCGCGTGACAAGACGCCATACAAAACAAACATCGGCATCCAGTTCAGACACTCCCTGGGCAAGGACATACACGCGCCCGGCTTTTATGTGCATATCGCAGCTGACGAATGCTTTTTTGCAGCGGGCTGCTGGCACCCTGAACCTGATGCACTCGCAAAAATGCGTGATCGCATGGCGAAAAAACCGGAAAAGTGGTTTGCCGCGCGGAACGATAAAAAGTTTATCGCGCAATGGGAACTGTGGGGTGAAAGTCTGACGCGTCCCCCGCGCGGCTATGCTGCCGACCTCCCCGCAATTGAGGACATCAAACGCAAAGATATTGTCGCCTTGGCGCCTCTTTCCATGAAAGAAGTAACCGGGAAAGGTCTGGTTGCTCTCGCTGAAAAAAGATTCACAGAAACGGTTCCGTTTATGCAGTTTCTGTGTCTGGCGCTGGATGTGCCGTATTAGAGAATCCGGCAGTGCATTTTCCCTACCTGTATCTATCAAGACCTTCAATCGATACTTCCTATTGCGGAATAGGTTACTTTATTGTAGCGTGCTACATCTCCATACCAATCGATAATAACTATGCCAATCGAAATCCCTCAAGTTGGAAAAACATATGTATCCGGAACCGATCCGTCGCTGGTTATTTACGTCGTTGATGTAGTTGTACCTGACCCTAACGATGATGTCGGGACTCCTTTTATCGTTGAAGGCTGCGACCCGGCTTACAAAGATGACTCTGATAACGCTGACGGAATTGAGCTAACCGCCGAGATTTGGAAAAAACACAAATTTACGCTTGTCCCACATTGAGAAAACAGCTGCGCATTTGTTTCTGAGAAAGTAAGCGATAAAGCATTTGCGTATTAAGTAATCTCACCGCCCACATAAAACCATCGCTCATTTTCGCGCACAAAACGGCTGACTTCTTGCAGCTTATGAGCGCGACCATTCACTTTGTAGCGCGCGACGAATTCCACAATAGCATGATCGGCATCCAGTTGCTCATGACGCCTTACTTTCAGTCCGAGCCATTTTGTTGCTACCTCTTCAGCCAAGCCTAATGAAGAAGGACGAGTGGATGGATGCCAAGTTGCAAACAAATAGTCTTCGCGTAACAGAGTATAGGCAGAGTAGCGGGAGCGCATCAGTGCTTCAGCTGTTGGCGCGGGTTGGTTATTGATTATGTAGCGTGCGCAACAGTCGGGAAATTTGTTGGTGCTTCCGCAGGGACAGAGATTTGAATTTTGTTTCATGATGTAACTACAATTTCCCTACTCTTTCCCCAGTGGCAGAAAACCTCAGTTCTGCCACAACGGAGGCTCTTCCATTAGCGCGATCTGTTCGCGCAATTCCAGAATGCGATTTTGCCAATAAATTTGCGTGTTGAACCACGGGAAGGCTTGTTTGAAGGCAGCATCATCCCAGCGCCTTGCCAGCCATGCAGAGTAGTGGATGAGACGCAGAGTGCGCAAAGCCTCAATGAGATGGAGTTCGCGCGCATCGAATTCGTAGAAATCTTCATAGCCTGCAAGCACATCCCCCATTTGCCGAACACGGTCTTCGCGTTCACCCGAAAGCAGCATCCACAGATCTTGTACCGCAGGCCCCATGCGACTATCGTCAAAATCAACAAAGTGGGGGCCTTCATCTGTCCACAGCACATTGCTTGCATGGCAATCGCCGTGCAAGCGTAAACACTTCGAGTTCCCGGCACGGTCGAAACAGTGTTGTACGCCGTCCAAAGCTTGTTGGGTTACGCTTCGATAGGCTGCATCAATGTCTGCAGGAATGAATCGATTCGCCAGTAAATAATCACGGGGTTCAATGCCAAAAGTTTGTATATTCAATTCAGGTCGAAATTGAAACTTTTTGATCGCTCCGACAGCGTGAATACGTCCGAGAAAACGACCCAGCCATTCAAGTGTATCGCGATTTTCCAGTTCAGGCGCTCTCCCGCCGTGTCTGGTAAAAACAGAGAAGCGGAATCCCTCAAAGTGATGTAAAGTTTTCCCGTCAATAACCGAGGCCGGTACGACTGGAATTTCACGTTCGACCAGCTCTTGAACAAAAGCATGTTCTTCAAGGATTGCATCATCTGTCCAACGCGCTGGACGATAAAATTTAACCACCAATGGTGCGCTATCGTCGATGCCTACCTGGTATACGCGATTCTCATAACTATTAAGTCCCAGCTGACGCCCATCGCAACACAAGCCTATACTCTCCAGTGCGTTCAATACACAGTCGGGAGTAAGTGTAGCGAATGAAAGTTCCGTCATCGTGTCCATACAAACACTATAACGCTATTATTGCTTCGACTGGAATGACTTTCTTATTTAGCGCTTTTATCGCGCTGTACTTCGGCTAATCCTAACGCATTCCAACCTTCATGCCCCAGCTTGCGCATTGTTTCAATATTTTTATCGAAAATCTGCTCCGCCTCCGGAAAAGCCTCCACTGCCTTATCGATACTGTCCTCTCGCAACAAATGAAGTGTCGGGTAAGGCGAACGATTGGTGTAGTTGGTGATATCGTCAAGCTCGGTGTCCGCAAATTGATATTGCGGATGCATACTCGCAACTTGCAACTCCCCGTCCAAATCGACCTCTTCCAGGGCAGTATCAACCACTTCCAGAAAATCGTTATAGTCGAGGAAATCTGTTAGCACATACGGATGAATCAACAGTGTGGTGTCGATCTCAACAGGATTCGTTTCTGCCAACATTTCAAGTTCATTTAGGACGTCCTGTAACAATTCTTCCGGTGTGCGTGCATCACTGACCACGTAACGAATCTGGTTCTTGACGTGTACACCCTTGGCGAAAGGACACAGGTTAAGGCCGATGACTGCGCGCTCTAACCATAATTTGGTTGCTGAGATGGCTTCTTCTTTTGTTACCGTCGAGTTCATCATCGACCCCGCCCACCGGTACGATGCAGCGCAGGGGCTGCCCCACGGCCTGCTCCTGCGGCAGGCTTCGCTCCGCCGGCACCAGTTCGCGGCGCGCCGCCGGTTCGAGGCTTGCTGCGTCCTTGTCCTTGTCGCTGTCCGCCACCGCCACGATTTTGACCGTTCAAAATCGGCTCTGCTTTAATACGCGGATCAGGCTCAAAGCCGGTTACTTGCACTACCGGAATCTCGCGTTTGATCAGACGTTCGATATCATGCAGTAATTTATGTTCATCGACGCATACCAAAGAGCTTGCTTCACCATTGCTTCCGGCACGTCCGGTACGTCCAATGCGATGGACGTAATCTTCAGGCACATTGGGTAACTCGTAGTTGACCACATGCGGTAGCTCACTAATGTCGATGCCGCGAGCAGCAATGTCAGTTGCGCACAGCACTTGCAATTTACCGGTTTTGAATTCTGCCAGTGCCCGGGTGCGTGCAGCCTGGCTCTTGTTGCCATGAATTGCCATCGCGGGAATGCCGTCTTTATTCAAATATTCCGCCAGATTATTCGCGCCGTGTTTGGTGCGTGTGAACACCAACACCTGAAACCAGTTATGGTCTTTGATGAGTTGAGTAAGCAATGCCCGTTTGCGTTCACGATCTACTGGATAAACACGCTGTTCGATCAATTCTGCTGTCGCGTTGCGGCGCGCTACTTCGATCAACGCGGGATTGGTGAGCAACCCATCGGCCAGAGCCTTGATCTCATCGGAGAACGTGGCGGAGAACAACAGGTTCTGCCGTTTTTTGGGCAAAATCGCGAGGATTTTTTTGATGTCACGAATGAAGCCCATATCCAGCATGCGGTCAGCTTCGTCCAGTACGAGAATTTCCACATGTGACAAATCGACTGTTTTTTGTTGCAAGTGATCGAGCAAGCGTCCCGGTGTCGCCACCAGAATATCCACGCGACCATGCAGTTGTTTGATCTGAGGATTGATGTTGACGCCGCCGATCATGGTCATGGATTTCAGCGACAAATATTTTCCATATTCTCGCACGCTTTCTTCAACTTGGGCGGCAAGTTCGCGGGTGGGGATCAACACCAATACACGTATCGGCGTTTTAACGGAGCCATGCTTCGCAGCATTAACAGAATTTGTGGAAGCCGTAAGCAGTTGCAAAATAGGCAAAGTAAACCCGGCCGTCTTTCCTGTGCCTGTTTGCGCACCGCCCATCAAGTCGCGACCTGACAGCACGACGGGAATGGCTTGAGCCTGAATAGGGGTGGGTTCTGTATAACCGCGCTCAGTAACGGCACGGAGGATTTCTGCGGACAAGCCGAGAGATGCAAATGACATATTTTCTTTCTTGAATTACATCGGCCTGTCACGCTTCAGCGCGCCAGTCTTAGGCAGATAGAGGGGAAACGAACCGGATTCGGTAGCTGGCAATCAAGACTGAAACAATTGCCGCGAAGCGCATTGTAACAGACTGCTCGCTCCGTTCATGGCGGATGCAATAAAGAATGGATTTAGAAATTGCACGACTTGGTGAGTTTCAACAGAGTTGGGCAGGATGCGCTATTATCTAACCTAATTCAGCTTAGGCTGGATAGAATTTGCAGGAGTGTGGCGTAATGCAAGAGGAAATTTCAAGCGAAATTACGAATAAATCATTGTTGGGCATTAGCATACCTGCTTGTCCTGCATCACTCACTTCGATAATGCGTGCAGCAAAACTGCCTTCCACCGACATTACTAAACTGGCACAATTAATCAGCCGTGATGCCGGGCTTGCCGGCCCTCTGCTCAAGTTGGCAAATTCACCATTTGTCGGACTGCGCAGCAAGTCCACTTCAGTCTTTCAGGCAGCAAGTGTTCTGGGTTTGCAAAACACATTAAACCTCGTCCAAAATATCGCTTTAAGGCAATGCCTAGGTGGCGATTCTCCCAATTTTGAAAAATTTTGGGAAAAGTCCAGCTTGACGGCAGCCATTGCGGAAAAACTTGCATCAAAATTTCATTCCATATCAAAAGAAGACGCATATCTTGCGGCTCTTTTTCATGACTGCGGTGTTCCTGTGCTTATGATGAAGTTCCCGAATTATCGAGAGGTCATCATGGAAAATGAGGAATTGGAGATGACAGTATGCGATATCGAAAATACACACTTTTCTACAACCCACGCCATAGTGGGCAATATGTTGACTCGCAGTTGGTTGTTACCGGCGCATATTAGCAAAACAATTTTGTATCACCACGACTCTACAATTTTCTCTGAAATATCGGGAAAAATTGATTCCTCTGTGCGCAACCTGATTGCTTTGGTGCACATGGCTGAATGTATTGCTGACGAACACTTGCTGATTCGTGATAAAGCCTGGCCCAAATTTGAAAACATCGTTCTCGAGCATTTTGAAATGTCAGCCAAGGAATTCTCTGAACATAAGGGCGATATACTTGCGTTTCTGAATGGAGAGTGACGCAGAAAATGCAGGATGAAACTCAGGATCATGCATCGCCTATTGATCAGCAAACCAGGCGACTCGTTAAAACAGGGGCTGCAATATCACTCCTCTCCAGCATGGGATTTTTTGTCTATTGTGCATATGCCGGAACATTTCTGGGCGGCGGTTCAAATCAAATTTTTACAGGCGTTTCAACTTTGTTCCTGGTATTGACCGGCTGCATCATCATCGAAAAAATTGTTATTAAAAACCCTGACCAAAGCGCTGATTCATCTGACAAAAAATTGCCCTAGAAATCACAGGGCAAAACAAAAGGTTTTAACCCAGATAATCCATTAGTAACCAATGCGGTTGTTGGAGGCCGATTTATCGGGAGAAGCGGGCAACCATCGCCCGATAAATCGGCCTCCAACAAAACCGTGCAGTGTAATGGACAATCTGGGTTTAAGAATGGTACGAATCGACTGCTTTTGTTACCACAGAATGCTTTCCGACCAGGCCGGTAGTTCATTGGCTGGCATTGGCCGGGCAATACCATAGCCTTGTCCCAGTTCACATCCCATTTCGAGTAAAAGTTGGTAATGCGCCGCAGTTTCAATGCCCTCGGCTACTGTCTGACGCTCGAAGGCTGATGCCAAGGCAATAATTCCCTGTACGATTGCACGGTCACCTTTGTCATCCAGAATGTCACGCACGAATGATTGGTCAATCTTAAGCGTATCAACCGGAAGCAGGCTCAAGTATGACAACGAGGAATAGCCCGTGCCAAAGTCATCCAGCGCAAACCTGACGCCGAGTTCACGGCACGAGCCAATAATCTCCCGAACAACATTAATATCATTCAACGCTACAGTTTCCAGCACTTCGATTTGCAGTTTTCCAAATTGTGATTCAGGGTAAATTTCAATTTGCTTTCTCAACTTTTCAATGAAATGAAACGAATCCAGATGATAGCCGGTGATATTGACACTGACTTCGATATCAAGTCCCGACTGTCGCCATTGATTCATTTGTGCAAGTGCCGTAGCCGTCACCCATTCTCCAATTTCGATATCAAGATCGGTATTTTCCACATAGTGTAAAAATTCTGATGGCGGAAGTATGCCACGCGCCGGATGTCGCCAGCGAATGAGCGCTTCGGCACCCACCAATTTTTTGGTGCGCAGATTGACCTTGGGTTGGTAGTGCAGTTCAAATTGATTATTTTCCAGCGCATGCCGAATAGTCTTCAAAAATTCATGCTGGTCACGGGCTCGCCGGTCCAGTTCGGGATCGTAAATGTGAAAACGATTTTTGCCGGATTGCTTGGCAATATACATTGCCTGATCTGCATGTCTTAGCAAAGTATCGGGGTCTTCATCGTCCATTGGATAGATACTGACGCCGATACTGGCACTGACGGTGACTGGTTTGCTTTTTACTGTCATCGGGTGGGAAATTGTCACGAGCAGGCGTTCAAGTGTAGCCACACACTCTTCACCTTTGCTTTGCCCCAGAAGAAGCGCAACGAATTCGTCTCCTCCGAGGCGCGCTATCGTATCGCCTCCGCGCAACGTGTTTGCGATCCGCTTAGCCACCTCAACCAGCACTTCGTCTCCAGCCTCATGCCCCATGGAGTCATTGATTGGTTTAAAGCCGTCCAGGTCAAGATAACACACCGCCATCAGAGTTTGATCCCGGGATGTCTGCGCGATGGCCTGCTTCATGCGGTCAGCCAGTAAAAGCCTGTTTGGAATTCCGGTCAGGGCATCGTAATGGGCAACCCGGCTTAATTCAGCTTCGTGTACCTTGATATGTGTAATATCTGAAAATACGGCAACGTATCGCAACAGCTTACTTTCGTTGTCGTATATAGCTGAAATAGAAATCATTTCAGCATAAACCTCACCCGATTTGCGCCGGTTCCATATCTCCCCGCGCCATTTCTTTTTCTGCTTCAAGGCTTGCCACATCTCGGCATAAAAAGTTTTGTATTGTCGTTTAAAACAGGATTAGAAGTGTTCATCCTTACTGCGGATCTCAATTTCCCAAGTCCAAGCGGCTTTAGGCTGGTTAAGAATAGCCATATAGGTTTTGGCAATAGCTTCAGCCGTCATGGCATCGTTAACGGGATCAGACTTCACGGAGCCATCAATCACGAAATGCGCTACATGAATACCTTGAGGGGATAGTTCACGAGCCAAACATTGGGCTAAACCTCGGACGGCAAACTTGCCCATCGCAAACCCCGACGAGCCTGCAAATCCTTTAATGCTGGCCGTAGCCCCAGTAAAGAAGATGGCGCCATGATTTCTGGGGATCATGCGTTTTGCTGCCTCTTGCGCGGTGGCAAAAGCTCCCATAGCTGTAGTGTGAAGCGCCTCAGATACTTTATTTGGATTAAGGGAAAGAATATCACCTTTGATTCTGGCGCTTGGGTTGAATAAAACGACTTCTGGCTCACCCCAAGCATTCTCTACAAAATAAAATAGCTTTTGAATATCCTCTATAGAGTTGACGTCTACTTTAAAGGCTTGTGCGCCAATACTCTCAGCTAAAGGCTTGAGCTTTTCCATATCACGAGAGGCCAATGCAACGGTGTAGCCCGCAGTAATGAGTTCTCTTGCAAAAGCGGCACTGATTCCAGGCCCAGCACCAATAATTAAAGCGACTTTATTCATATTTAATAGCCTTATATGGGAGACTCAAAACACTTCAAAGTTTATTGTCGTTTAAAACAATATTTGATGTTTCAAGCGCATTGGACTGGCTCTTACTGGCCGACAGCGGACTATCGGCGGTAAAGAAAAAGCCACCCCGCAGGATGGCTTTGCTAAGTATTTTCATAACAAGGCTGTTAAATAGTTTTATTAATTACTTCTTAGCAGTATTCAAGCCGAGTAGACTGTACGCAGGGCAATTTCCCTTCCTTCCAGTTACCAGCGGAATGATGCCAATCCAGCCCCAAGCACCTACAATTCCGTACCCAGCAAGACCCATCAAAGTAACGCCAACGGTCATGCGTAGTA
>CAIWKC010000231.1 GCA_903913145.1 uncultured Gallionellaceae bacterium
ATAAAACGACAAGTTCCAGCACATCTATGGTTTTATGCTTCCAATCTCGGAAGCATAAATTTGCCGAACCTGTCATTTTGGAACCAAAAGCTTGCCGCAAGAAATCCCAAGCCGAAACTATCCGCGTAACGTGTATGCTATTTCTAAATTTACTCGCAACCTGATCCAAAAATAATGGACGTGTGGCCAAATGCTCATATCCAAGCAATGCTGCTGGATTGAATTCTTCAAATTCCCATCTCGGCAGTTTCCGAGTTCCATCTCCGTAACTCTTTAGTAGAATTTCCAAATCTTTCGGTGACTCAATCGCGAGGAGCCCATTGACTTTATCAAAAATGGGCTCTGGAAACTGACCGCGCGAAAATCTCAAAAGCGCCATTGAAATGCCCGAGATATAAAAACGTTTCTGGCCACTAATGATTTATTTCATTCCCTTTGCGAGAGACAGAGGAATGTTTGGGCTAAGAGGATTGACGCTTACATGCAATCGGGCAGGCTCCACTATCAAATCCATGTCTTCCATTGGGATCGCTCCAAGTAGCACTTGATTCCCAATTACCAAAGCGCCAGTCGTACATTCACGGTCTAACATCGAAATCCTAACCGGAGAAACATAATCGACCATGTGAGATTTTCCGTCAGCGGTTTGAACTTCACGCTGCGTCCTAGCTTTAAGTTGCAGTTACATTGCTATATGTTCAGGTAGGCACAAATGCAACTCGCCCTTGTCAACGATCGCGCTAGCGTTAATCTCTTCCAGATCATCGCGAGCTTCATTTGCAAGTCTTAAATCTGCGTAGGTAATTCCCATGGGATTCCTTAACTTATTTGTATAGCGTTGTGTATATCGTAACCTCTATACATGTTAGTTAAGCTTTTTAGCAAGATTCTGCGCGTTGAAATGGGTATATCGCTTCAACATTGATAAAGTTTTATGGGACAAATCGGGGACACAGAGACCGCAAAAATGCTCAAAATTCCACAAAAAAACGCAAACTCGCTAGCATGCTAAAACCACCTGAATCCATGCTACAGATGATGGTGCCCCGGAAATGACTCGAACATTCACGCCTCGCGGCGCCAGAACCTAAATCTGGTGCGTCTACCAATTCCGCCACCGGGGCATTCCTTGCATCGACGACTCGGTCGAGCCGCGAAGGGCGCGCATTATAGCACTGACTTTTTAGTGTTTAATACCAATTTCGATTACAGTGCGCCCGCGTATTTCACTGCGCAGCATTTTGGGGAATACCTCTGGCAATTTTTCAAATGATACTGAATTTGAAATTTGAGCTAACGCCTTTGGTCGTAGATCACCCGCTAATCTTTGCCACATTTGTTTGCGCAGTGGCATTAACGTGGCGGCAGAGTCGACACCAAGCAGTTTGACTCCGCGTAAGATAAATGGAAATACTGTGGTGTGTAACTCAACGCCTGCCGCATTGCCAAAACTTGCAATTGCCCCATCTTGTTGCATGGTACGTGCAAGCCAAGCCAAGGTATCGCTACCCACTGAATCCAAGGCGCCAGCCCACAGGGGTTTTTCCAGTGGGCGTTTGCTTGTGAGGTCAATACTGCTTCTTGGCAATATTTCGTTTGCACCGATTGATTTCAGGAATTCATGTTCGCTGTCTTTTCCTGTTGTCGCAACCACATGGTAACCCAGTTGTGACAGCATATTGATGGCAAGACTTCCCACGCCACCTGTTGCGCCGGTAACGATTACTTTACCTTTGTCCGGTGATAGGTCGTTCTGTTCCAACCGATGAATTGCGAGTGCTGCCGTGAATCCAGCCGTTCCTAACGCCATTGCGTCAAACAGACTCAGACCAGGTGGCAATTGGACTACCCAATCTGCAGGTATGCGCACGAATTCAGCATAACCGCCATCTCGCGCCACGCCCATATCGTATCCGGTAACCAGTACTTGATCTCCCGCCTTGAAACGGGCATCAGAAGAGCTCGCAACCACACCGGATACATCAATACCACCGACGCAAGGAAAGCGACGAATCACTTTACCAGCACCGGTTGCGGCCAGCGCGTCTTTGTAATTCACGCTTGAATAATGCGTCTGAATGACAACTTCACCCGGATCCAGATCGTCCAAGGACAACTCAACAAAACGCCCGGCAGATTTGCCGTTTTCCTCAAATATACGGTAGGCGCGAAATGGGCTCATTTACAATTCAAGCAGAACTCGTTCAGGTGATTCCAGCACATCTTTTATCGCCACCAGAAACTGCACGGCTTCACGACCATCGATAATGCGGTGATCGTAAGACAAAGCGAGGTAATTCATCGGGCGAATAACCACTTGTCCATTTTCGGCCACGGGGCGATCTTTAGTCGCGTGAATACCGAGAATTGCGCTTTGCGGCGGATTGATGATCGGGGTAGAAAGCATCGATCCGAACACACCACCGTTGGTGATCGAAAACGTACCGCCGGTTAACTCTTCCAGTGTCAGTTTGCCTTCTTTGGCACGTGCGGCAAATTCGGCAATTTGTTTTTCAATGTCAGCGATTGAAAGTTTATCCGCATCACGAATGATCGGAACAACCAGTCCACGTTCGCTGCCGATTGCCATGCCAACGTCAAAATATCCGTGGTAAACAACATCCGTTCCATCGACAGAAGCGTTGACAATGGGGAACTTCTTCAAGGCTTGCACAGCTGCTTTAACGAAGAAAGAAGAGAAGCCCAACTTCACTCCGTGCTTCTTCTCGAACGCATCTTTGTATTTGGTGCGCAGATCGATCACTGCCTGCATATTGACTTCGTTGAACGTTGTCAGGATCGCGGCGTTCTGTTGTGATTGCAGCAGTCGCTCGGCAATGCGCTGGCGAATGCGCGTCATCGGTACGCGTTGCTCTAGTCGACTACCGGCTACTGGCGGCGGAATGTAGGCCGCAGGTTTTGCTGCTACAGGTTCAGCACGGGCAACATTGGGCGTTTTGGCTGCCGCTGCCTGCACGTCTTCTTTGGTCACCGCCCCTTTGCGCCCGCTGCCCTGCAAACTGGCCGTATCCACATCTTGAGCGCTTGCCAATTTGCGTGCTGACGGTGTAACGGCAGGTGCCGCAGCTTCGACTTTAGTTTTGGGAGCAGCTGAAACTGCTTCAGTGTCGAGCACCGCAATCAATTCTCCCGCCACGACCTTTTCGCCGTCTTGCTTGATAATTTTGGTTAGAACCCCGCTTTTGATCGCCGGTAATTCCAGTACAACTTTATCTGTCTCAATATCAATCAGGTTCTCACCTTCATTTATCGATTCGCCTACTTTTCTGTGCCATGTTAACAGTGTCGCTTCGGTGACGGATTCTGATAATGGCGGTACTTTGATTTCAATGATGGTCATTGTGTGCTCCTGGATTTTTCTTCACTTCTAGATCGGGACGGAAAGCAGCGTCAACTACCGCCTTCTGTTGCTCGGTGTGTACAGCGAGATAGCCGGCAGCCGGGGAAGCAGACGTTGGCCTCAGTGCATAGCCGAGACGCATTGCTTTGCGCATATGGCGGAGCAGATAATGTTGAATGCGATGCCATGCACCCTGATTACCCGGCTCTTCCTGGCACCACAACACTTCAGTTGCGTTAGGGTAAGCAGCTATTTGGGCCGTGAATTCCTCATGCGGGAAAGGATACAGTTGTTCCAGCCTGATGATGACCATGTCAGTAATGCCACGTTCACGGCGCGCTTTAAGCAAGTCGTAGTACACCTTGCCACTGCACACAATGATACGCCGCACCTTGCTTGCTTCAAATGAATCTACTTCAGCAATAATCGGTTGAAAACCGCCCTGAACAAGATCATCCAAAGGTGAAGACGCATCTTTACTGCGCAACAGACTCTTGGGAGTAAACACGACGAGCGGTTTACGTAGCGGGCGTATAACCTGACGTCGCAGCAAATGGAAAATCTGTGCCGCATTCGATGGTATGCACACTTGAATATTTTCGTCTGCACATAGTTGCAAGTAGCGTTCAATTCGTGCGGAAGAGTGTTCAGGTCCTTGTCCTTCATACCCGTGCGGCAGCAACATGGTCAGACCGCACAGTCTGCCCCACTTTGCTTCGCCGGAAGCAATAAACTGGTCGATCACGACCTGAGCGCCATTCGCGAAGTCACCAAATTGCGCTTCCCAAATTGTCAGGGTATCTGGTTCGGCAGTCGCATAGCCATACTCAAAGGCCAATACTGCTTCTTCAGACAAGATCGAATCAATCACAATAAAATCTGATTGCTTAGGCGCGATGTTCTGCAAAGGTATGTGGTACCCCTGATCAAACTGCATGCGATTTTGATCGTGCAATACGGCATGGCGATGGAAGAATGTTCCGCGACCACAATCTTCTCCGGACAATCGAATCGGACAACCTTCTGTCACCAGACTGGCATAGGCCAGATTTTCCGCCATGCCCCAGTCCAGTGGCAATTCGCCTTTGCCCATTGAAATTCGGTCGGCTATGATTTTTTCAACTCGAGACTGCAATTTGAAATTCTCAGGAATCGCAGTCAAGCGCGCTGCCAATTGCTGCAAGCGTTCGCGAGGAATTCCGGTATTGACTGGTTTGTTCCACGGCAAATTGGCTGTGTATTTTGACCAACTGACGCTGTAATCATGCTTGGTTCCCGTGATCGCGGACTGTATTGGATCACGACCTTCATCCATAGCGCTGCGATAGCTCGCTATCATTGCATCCGGTTCTGTGGCGGCAAGCACTCCCTGATCTACCAAACGTTTCGCATACAAGGCACGTGTACCCGGATGCTGGTTGATAAAGCGGTACATAAATGGTTGCGTAACCAACGGCTCATCCTGTTCGTTGTGCCCGAGTTTACGGAAGCACACCATGTCGATCACCACATCTTTGCCAAACTGCATGCGGAAATCGAATGCAATTTCTGTGATGCGCAACACGGCTTCAGGATCGTCCGCGTTTACATGGAAGATGGGTGCGTCGACCATCTTGGCCACGTCGGTACAGTAAACAGACGAACGTGTATCGCGCGAATCCGAAGTCGTAAATCCGATCTGGTTATTCACAACAATGTGTACTGTGCCGCCTGTGCGATAGCCTCGCGTTTGCGACAAGTTAAACGTTTCCTGATTAACACCTTGACCGGGGAATGCGGCATCTCCGTGCAACAAAACAGGCAACACTTGCTTGCCTTCAAAGTCTTTGCGTCTATGCTGCCTTGCACGAACCGAGCCTTCTACAACCGGATTGACAATCTCCAGATGCGACGGGTTGAAAGCCAGCGTAAGGTGCATCGGCCCGCCGGGCGTACTTATGTCCGAAGAGAATCCCTGATGATATTTCACATCTCCCGACGCGAGGTGTTCATGGTGAATTCCTTCAAATTCGGCAAACAAAATTGCGGGAAGCTTGCCTAAGGTATTCACCAGCACGTTCAGCCTGCCACGGTGCGCCATGCCTATTACAGACTCTTTAACACCTTGTTCGCCTGCGCGCTGCAACAAATGATGCAGCAGCGGAATCAGCGTCTCTCCGCCTTCAAGAGAAAAACGTTTCTGCCCGACATATTTTGTGTGCAAATAACGCTCCAGACCTTCAGCAGCGGTAAGCCGTTCCAGAATGTGTTTCTTTGTTTCCGGCGGGTAATCGGTATGGCTATTTGTTCCTTCCAATCGCGCTTGTATCCAGCGCTTTTGCGCAATGTCGCTGATGTACATATATTCAGCGCCGACAGTGCCACAGTAGATGTGTTGCAGTCGCTGCAATATTTCACGCAGTTTCAGACGCGCCCCGCCAACCAGTGATCCCGTGTTGAAAGTACGATCAAAATCGGAGTCAAGCAGGTTGTAATATGCCGGATTCAATTCAGCAACTTCAGCTTTTGTGTAACGTTTTAGCGGGTCAAGATCAGCCATACGCACGCCAAGGAAGCGGTATGCGTTGATGAGTTGCAAAACAGAAGACTGTTTACGGTCGTTGTCACTCTGAACCGCTGTTTCGGTGCGGTAGGTTGGCAACTCGGCGAAACCACGCTGAATGGGCGAGTGCGCTACTTCATTTACCGCACCCGCTGTTGATTGCAAATTGTCAAAGTACTCGCGCCAAGCTGCTGGCAGTTGCGATGGATCGGCAAGATAATCCTCATACAGACTTTCAACAAATGCGTTATTGCCACCGGAAAGCTGTGAGGAATCCCACAGCGATTGCATTGCATTATCAGTTTGTGCAGCCATTTTAGATCAACGTTTTCCTGTAGTTGTGTAGTCGCGTTTTACTGCACCCTGGTATAACTGGCGAGGACGACCAATTTTCTGATCCGCTTCGGCAATCATTTCGTTCCACTGGGAAATCCATCCAATAGTACGGGCTACGGCAAAAATTACCGTGAACATGTTGGTTGGAATTCCCAACGCACGCAGCACAATGCCAGAATAGAAATCCACATTCGGATACAGTTTGCGTTCAATGAAATAAGGATCGCTTAAAGCGGTCTTTTCAAGCGCCATCGCCAGTTCGAATAATTTATTGTTTTCGAGCTTGAGTTCTTTGAGCACTTCATAACAGGTTTCGCGCATCACACTCGCACGAGGATCCATATTTTTGTATACGCGGTGACCAAAGCCCATCAGTTTATATTTCTTGTCTTTAACGCCCTGCACATATTCAGGCACGCGAGAAACATCACCGATTTCTTCCAGCATCAACAGCGCGGCTTCGTTTGCGCCACCGTGTGCAGGGCCCCACAATGTGGCGATGCCGGCTGCAATGCATGCAAATGGATTTGCTCCGCTCGAACCGGCCAGGCGTACCGTTGAAGTGGACGCATTTTGTTCATGGTCTGCGTGCAGGATAAATATCCGCTCAAGCGCACGTACTAATATCGGATTTGGAATATATTCATCAGCCGGAGTGGCAAACATCATGTACAAGAAATTTTCCACGTAGCTGAATTTGTTCTTCGGATACATGAATGGCGCGCCGGTATAATATTTGTGGGCCATAGCGGCGATGGTTGGCACCTTTGCGATCAAGCGCATTGCTGAAATATCGCGGTGTTCCGGATCTTTGATATCCAACGAATCGTGGTAGAACGCGGATAATGCCCCGACCACACCGACCATCACAGCCATCGGGTGTGCATCACGACGAAAGCCGCTGAAGAAGCGCACAAGTTGTTCATGCACCATGGTGTGTTCTGTTACTCTTTTGACAAACTTCGTACGTTGTTCGTCATTCGGCAACTCACCGTTTAACAGCAAATAACATACTTCAAGAAAGCTGGATTTTTCTGCCAACTGCTCGATTGGGTAACCTCGGTAGTAAAGCAATCCTGCATCGCCATCAATGTAGGTTATTGTGGAAGTACAGCTTGCTGTGGCAAAAAAGGCGGGGTCATAGGTAAATACGCCCAACTTGCTCAGGTTGCGAATATCGATCACATCCGGTCCAAGCGTTCCGGACAAAATTGGCATTTCGAGTTTACGTCCATCATCTAACGTGAGTGTTGCTATGCGTTGCTTTTCCATATTCAACCCCTAAGTTTTGTTACGACAATTAAACTACCTTGAGATAATCCAGTAAAATTTGCTGCTGTTTATCCTGAGGAGGCGCTTCTCTACCAGTAACCATGTCCCAAAATACGTTGTCCGGCAAATCAAGCAATACATCAAAAGCCACTTTTTGCTCATCATTCAGACTGGCATAATGTTTCTCGACAAATCGACCCAGCACAATATCCATTTCAAGCAGCCCGCGCCGACAGCGCCAGCGCACGCGCTCCAGTTCCTTCATACGATGCGTTTAACCATCATATCTTTGATCTTGCCGATTGCCTCGGTAGGATTCAATTCTTTCGGACACACATCCGCACAATTCATGATGGTATGGCAACGGAACAAACGATACGGGTCTTCCAAATTATCAAGGCGCTCGGATGTAGCTTGATCGCGTGTGTCGGCAATAAAACGGTAAGCCTGCAACAAGCCTGCGGGGCCGACAAATTTGTCGGGGTTCCACCAGAAGGACGGACAGGACGTTGTGCAGCAACCGCACAAAATACACTCGTAAAGACCATCCAGTTCGGCCCTATCCTTCGGTGATTGCAAACGTTCAGTTTCCGGCGGAGGGTCGTTGTTTACCAAATATGGCTTAATCGAATGATACTGCTTGAAGAACTGAGACATATCAACGATTAAGTCACGAATCACCGGCAATCCCGGCAACGGACGAATCTCGATTGGCTGCTTAAGAGAGGACAATGGCGTAACACAGGCCAAACCATTGCGTCCGTTAATATTCATTGCATCAGAACCGCATACCCCTTCCCGGCAGGATTTACGAAAACCAAGGCTATCGTCTTGTTCACGCAACATCATCAGCGCATCCAATAACATGGCATCACCGGCCTCAAACTTGAGGTCATATTCCTGCATATACGGAGCTGCATCCTTGTCGGGGTTGTAGCGATAAATTTTAAATTTCATAAGTTAAACCTTATCCCGTTCCGTGTCTTTTTTAAGTCTGCGAAAAAATAATTAATAAACTCGCGCTTTGAGCGGGAATGATTCCACGGTCAAAGGCTTCAGACGCACCGGTTTGTAATCCAAACGCTGGTCTGCACTGTAATAGAGAGAGTGCTTCAACCATTTATTGTCGTCGCGCTCCGGGAAGTCATCTCTGGCATGAGCGCCTCTGCTCTCTTGCCGTGCTTCTGCGGCGATCATCGTTGCTTGTGCCACTTCGATGAGATTATCCAACTCGAGTGCTTCAATGCGCGCCGTGTTGAATACCTTGCTTTGATCGTTGATCACGGTATTTTTCGCACGTTCGGCAACTTCCTTGATTTTCTGCACTCCCGTTGTGAGCAAATCCGGGAAGCGGAATACACCACAGTGCGCTTGCATCACTTTGCGCATTTCAGCGCCCACTTCAGCAACACTTTCACCTTTTTTCTGTGTTTCCAATCTTGCCAGTCTGGCCAAAGAAAGATCAGCGGCATCAGCAGGTAATGGTTTGTGATTCTTATTAGCCTTCAAATCTTCGATAATCTGCCGACCGGCGGCGCGTCCGAACACGATAAGATCGAGCAATGAGTTGCAACCAAGGCGATTCGCACCATGCACCGATGCACAAGCGCACTCACCCACTGCATAAAAACCCTGCACGATATCTTCAGGCGCGGTTCCATTGGGCGCGACGACTTGACCGTGATAATTAGTCGGAATGCCACCCATCATGTAATGCACGGTGGGTACCACGGGAATAGGCGATTTTGCCGGATCAACGTGGGCAAATTTAAGCGCAATATCGCGAATACCCGGCAAGCGATGCCGAATAACTTCATCGCCGAGGTGGTCCAACTTAAGCATGACATGGTCGCCATGGGGACCGCAACCGCGGCCTTCTTTAATCTCAGTCGCCATCGCGCGGGACACCACATCTCTGCTCGCCAAATCTTTTGCGTTCGGCGCATAGCGAGGCATAAATCGTTCGCCGTCTTTATTCACCAGATAGCCGCCCTCACCGCGAACGCCTTCAGTGATTAGCACACCTGCGCCATACACACCTGTCGGGTGGAATTGAAAAAACTCCATATCTTCAAGCGGAATCCCTGCACGCGCCGCCATGCCAGGGCCGTCACCGGTATTAATATAAGCATTGGTACTGGCTGCGAAAATACGCCCTGCACCACCGGTTGCGAATAGCGTTGCGCGAGCGTGCAGGATCATGACTTCGGATGTTTCGATCTCCATCGCCACAACACCCAACACATCACCATCCTTGTCGCGAATCAAATCAAGCGCCATCCACTCAACAAAGAAATTAGTGTTGGACTTCACGTTCTGTTGATACAAAGTATGCAACAAAGCATGTCCGGTACGGTCAGCGGCAGCACACGCCCTGTCCACGGGATTTTTGCCGTAATCTTGCATGTGCCCGCCAAACGGACGCTGATAAATTTTGCCACTATCCAATCGGTCAAACGGCATGCCAAAATGTTCCAACTCATACACCACTTCAGGCGCGGCGCGGCACATGTACTCAATGGCGTCCTGATCACCCAGATAGTCTGAACCTTTAACCGTATCGTACATATGCCAATGCCAATTATCTTCTTTGACATTGCCCAATGAAGCAGCTATACCGCCTTGGGCAGCCACCGTATGCGAACGCGTCGGGAACACTTTTGACAACACAGCCACTTTCAAGCCAGCCTGGGAAAGATGCAAAGCCGCGCGCATTCCCGCACCGCCGGCACCCACTACAACTACATCAAACGTACGCTTTGATACTGACATCTTTTAATTTCCTCTATCCGTTCGTGCCGAATATTTCGCCGTCATCCCAGTTAAAACTACGCCTTCGCGGGACGAGCGCAAAACGAATCAAAACACATTAAAAACCCCACAGAATTTGTACCGACCATATCGAGTACATTAGCAAAGCAAAAATGACAACGACATGAACAAGCAAACGGACACTTGCAAGATTAATGTAATCCATGACGATATCGCGCACGCCAATCCATGCGTGATAAAACAGGCTCAACAAGAAAAGTAACGCAAAGGAGCGCATCACGTTACTGGAAAATAAGCGGGTCCAAACGTCATAATCGACTCTGGGTTGCAACAGCAGATCGCCAACGACAAACAGAACAAACAGAACCATGACTACTGCAGTAATGCGTTGCACCAACCAATCGCGCAATCCGTAATGCGCGCCGGTCACGACACGATTCAACATAACTTTACTCCGATCAAGACGGTTAACAGCAGGCTCACTCCCAAAACCCACTTACTGCTGGCGCGAGCCTGTGCCAAACTGGAACTCAAATGCAGATCTATTGCCAGATAGCGTATACCCGCACAGAAGTGATGCAAAAACGCCCATATCAAACCAATGCATATCAGCTTGCTTAACGGATTGTGCAAAATCTCCACAAGCCCTGTATAGGTTTCAATTGAACGCAAACTAGCCTGCAAAACCCACAGCAGAAGAGGTAACGCCAAGAAAAGTATTACACCGCTTAAGCGATGCAAGATAGAAACAAATCCGGGAAGAGGTAATTTAATGAGGTGTAACGCGAGATGCTTTGGACGTTTATTATTCATTTGGTACTAACTCGCAAAATGATGCGTAATCTTACACCTTTTGCTCGGTGAAAGGTCTTTGTAAACATTAAAGCGCTAAAGTTTGCCCGCTAAGTTACGCCAACAAGCTGATTCAACGAAATAATGATTACCCCCGTAACATTATTATCATAACAAATTAAAACACCTTTTTGTGTAAGGCGTTTCTAATTGTGGGAGAGTAAATCAAAAGCACAATTATTTCACCAATCAATTCTTTCAATTATTATTATTGATATTTACAATGGTTGAATTTACAACTCAATATTCAACATCTCATATTGCTCAATCCGGTTGTAACAATTGCATTACCTTGGTAGCTTAGGTAGGATTTAACCACAATAAAATTGGCTATGTCCGTAAATAGCGTTGGTAGTTTCGCAAGACAATCAGTGTCTGGACTTTTTAAGTCACAAGCCATTATATGAACATGAATATCACAACGCTAAAATTCACCCCCTCCCCAGCCCTCCCTCGATGGGAGGTGGAGCTAATTCAACAACTAATCAGTGGCTTGCATTTAGCTTCTCTCCCGTCGGGGGATAAACAGTCACTTGCTGCGCTTTTTGCAGCTTAGCGAAATGGCTAGTTAGTTCATCAGGGACTGAGGGAAGGGGTGTTTGCGTATACCAGTTGAAATATTTTGAAAAAATGACCAACTCTATTTACGGACATAGCCATAAAATATGGGGTTCATCTGACAATTGCGTGGGTAATAGATAAGCTATCGTTTCTGAGTTTGTTGGGAGACGAGCGATGGAAAGCAAAGAACTGTACCGGCACTTGCTGGGTATAACCGAACCATGGACGGTAGATCGTGTTGATTTGGATATGGCACAAGGTCGGGTTGATGTGTATGTTAGTCATGCAAAGGGAGAGCGATTTGTCTGTCCTGAATGCGGACAGGAACATGCTGTTTATGACCACTCTGCTGAACGGGTTTGGCGACATTTGGACAGTTGCCAGTTTCTGACTTACCTGCATGCCAGTCCGCCGCGCATTTCGTGTTCTGAGCATGGGGTTCGGCAAGCGCGCCTGCCATGGGCGGATGAAGGGAGCCGATTTACGCACTTGTTTGAAGCACTGGCGGTGAATGTCCTGTTGGCGGCGAATATTGAGCGTGCGGCAGGATTGTTGCGTATCAGCTGGGATCAGGCGTGG
>CAIWKC010000232.1 GCA_903913145.1 uncultured Gallionellaceae bacterium
ATAGTGGGGAAGTTAAAATTCAGGTTAATTGCATCCGCAGCCACCGCCGCCAACTCCGGCACCGCCGGACGCAGCCTCTTTACTGCTGTAGATATGCTCGGTGTAACCGGTGTCAAGCTTATCGCCACCAAAGGTCATCTCAGGTCTTGCCAGAGTCCCTTTCTCCCATGGCTGGACTGCAGTCCCCATAGAACAGGCCGACAAGCCAAGAGCAAGCAACAGCAAAAGAGCCTGAAGCGATTTTTGAAGCTTGTTTTGTTTCATCATTTTTTTGCCTCCAGTGCAGCTTTGATCTGTTTTTTACGTAATCCCGTACTTTTTGTGCACCGTATTTATTGCAACAATCACTACCGTCTTCGCGCTGGTTCGTGCAAAAAAATACGTGTTTATCAAAATGGTTCATGATTTTTAATACCTGACCTATTCACAATTTGCAATATTTAAGTTGACTATCAGCTCCAAAACTATAAGCCCAATATTTACCTGTGGGAGCGCAATTTATTGCGCGATAGGTTTCAAAGCACTCGCTTACCAAATAGCGCTCCCACATTAAAATATCTGAATATGCATACTTTAAGTTTGGAAAAGTTTGCACATTCTACTACTCTCGCCGCATTGCGCCACGCCACAAATACCCCAGAAGCAACAAGGGAAAAACTAGCATTACTGTCTGAGATAGTCCGTTGTAATTGAGGAGATGTCCATAATGCCAATGATACAGACGCATTGCGGCGGAAGGAGAGCCGCTATCCAATACGCCGTGGGCAAGCACTAAATACAAAACTGCCACGACTGCACCCAAGCGCATCAAAAAGGGCTTTGCCAGCCAACCAATAAGTGACATCATCAGCACACCGGAAAAGATGCCGAACATCGCTTCGCCGTTCAACCATAACAATAGCGCCCAAGATTTTAACAACACGGCAGCCGCTATAAATTTCGTCAAGGCAATGACGAACAATACCAGCAGCAATCCAGCCACGGCATGACGACGCGACCGCAATAACGTCAATAGCAAAACGCCCAGCATCAGCAAATTGAGCGCGACTGTCACACTTTCCAGCCAGCTGAACGCAGCTACCGTTGGAGGTACAAATGGCTGACGCGCTATTTCTGTGATAAATACATTTCCCAATATCGGCATTGAGGGATTGATCTGCGCGAACATCCACAACGCGACCAGCGCCAACCCAAAGTCTACTCCTTGTCCGCGCTGAAATATTTTGAAACGAGAGTGCATCAAGTAGAAAAACCAAGCTCTGGGCACGATACTCACTGCCAGCAAAGACCCAAAGAACATGCCGCTGGCATTCATTAAAAGATCGACATTCGAGCTTATGCGGCTGGGTAAATACATTTGCATGTATTCCAGTAATGCCGAAAGAAGCAGTCCTGACAAGGTCGCAAGTACAACCGTCCAAACCGCGTTGACCCGCGCTCGTAGTGTCAGGCCAAGTAACAATCCGAAGGGCAGATAGGCCAACAAATTGGTGACCGCGTCGAACCAGGAATAGGTTTGACCCAGCGGCGATAACAACACCGCAGAGAATTCCAAGCCCTGCTCCTGCCATCCGGAAAATGGAGTAAGACTCGCGTAAACGATGAACAGTGCATAACCCGCGGTTAAATAACTGCGCAGTGAAGTGAGTGAACGGTAGGAGGGAGTGCGTCTCATTTTTCTGATTTTACGCTACCATCGGCACTGGAATTGCTGCTTGATTCCAAAAAACAGAATGATAGGCATGTTCAAATATTTCAAATTTAGAACCGCTCATATCCTGACAAATATCGCCATTGCCCTGCCTGTAACTTTGCCATCGGCACGCGGCCGATGCGAAGTCGTTTTAATGCCAAAACTTGCAGCCCGACACTTTTGCACATGTGTGCGATCTGGCCGGGTTGCACACCTTTAAGAGCGAAGCGCAAACGAGTTTCATTTTGCCAGCTTACTTTGATTGGTGGCAGTACCTTGCCGCTATAACTAAGCCCGTGATTGAGCAGTTTAAGACCATCGGGGGTTAGTTCGCCTGCAACTTCGACCACATACTCTTGCTCGATGGTAGTGGCATCGTCGTTCAGTTTGCGTGCCACCCGAAAATCCTGGGTGAACACCAACAAACCACTGGCATTTATCTCTAGCGGCAAACACGGGGTGAGATGTGCAAAGTGGTACTTGAGTATGCGGATGCCTGAATGATCATCTGCCGCGTGCGTGTCAGCAGATAACATTTGCGGAGTGAGTTCGGTATCAAGCGATTGATGAAACAAGATGGTCACAGGCTCAATCTGAATCGGCTTGGCTTTAGGATGCAGTTCTACTTGCTGCTCCGACACCATAAACTGCGGCTCTTCTACCACTTGTCCATCGACCGATACCCAGCCTCCGGTGATATATAGTTCAGCCTCGCGCCGGGAGCAGTTTACTAATTCGGCAAGGCGTTTGGCTAGACGGACTGGACTGGTCATAAAGTGCTTCTTGGAAACATGTATTGCCATTGTAAACGCTCACGCACAAGATTCTGTAAAATGAACACATGGACTCCACAAAAAATCCCGCAAACCGTCCCACTTTGGAAGGCATCACGCTTGAAACTATCGTGACGCAGCTCTCAGAAAGCATGGGATGGGAGGCAATGGGCAGCGCCGTACCAATTCGCTGTTTCACGCATGACCCCAGTATTAAATCCAGCTTGAAGTTCCTGCGCAGGACGCCGTGGGCACGCGAAAAAGTGGAGCAGTTGTATTTGCTGCGAAGTAAATCACAACGCTAAATTGGAGTAAGAGTGAGGCATAGGGGCACCCATCCTATAGTTCAATGAGCCTCGTCCCAATTGGCACCTTCACCCAGCCCAACTTCCAGCGGTACCTTCAATTCGGCAACGTTGCACATCAATTCGCGCACTTTTTCTTTTACCAGCGTTAATTCTGTCTGCGGCACTTCGAGTACTAATTCATCGTGTACTTGCATTATTAGTATGCTTTTCAGCTTTTCTTGCTCGAGCCAGTTTTGTACTTTAACCATTGCCAATTTGATCAAGTCAGCCGCTGTGCCTTGCATCGGGGCGTTGATGGCGGCGCGTTCGGCAGCTTGGCGACGCATGCCGTTTGCGCCGTTGATCTCCGGCAACCATAGCCTGCGCCCGAACCATGTCTCAACATAGCCTTGACTTTTCGCTTGTTCGCGAGTGCGATCCATATAATTTTTCACGCCAGGGTAACGTGCAAAATAGAGATCAATGTATTGCTTGGCAGCGCTGTTTTCGATATTGAGTTGACTGGCGAGGCCGTAGGCGGACATGCCGTAGATCAGGCCGAAGTTAATGACTTTGGCGTAGCGGCGTTGTTCGCTGGTTACAGCATCCAGATTTGCGCCGAATACCTCAGCCGCAGTGGCGCGGTGAATGTCTTCGCCGTTTGCGAAGGCCTTAAGCAAGCCTTCATCACCGGAGAGATGCGCCATGATGCGCAATTCGATCTGTGAGTAGTCGGCGGAAACGATGCTGGAACCCGCCGGCGCTATGAAAGCTTCGCGGATGCGGCGACCTTCGGCGCTACGTATCGGAATATTTTGCAGGTTGGGATCGTTGGAGGCGAGGCGCCCTGTTACTGCCACTGCTTGGGAATAGCTGGTATGAACACGCCCGGTGTTGCGGTTTACCATTTTGGGTAATTTATCGGTGTAGGTAGATTTGAGTTTTGCCATACCGCGATATTCCAACAGCAATTTCGGCAATGGATAATCCAATGCCAACTCTTGCAACACATCTTCGTCTGTAGAGCGCGCGCCAGTCGGTGTTTTCTTTTTCGACGGAATACCTAGTTTATCGAACAGAATTTCCTGCAACTGTTTGGGTGAACTTAGATTGAACGGCTGTCCGGCGACTTCAAAAGCTTGTGCTTCAAGGAGCAATAATTTTTCACCCAACTCCCGGCTTTGAATATTGAGCAACTGTGTATCCAGCAGTACACCATTGCGCTCCATTACATACAGAGCTTGTCGCGCAGGCATTTCAATGTCACGATATACCGAATCCAAGCGGCCTAGTAGTTGCGGTGATAAGTTTTGATGCAATTGCAAAGTGATGTCGGCATCTTCCGCCGAGTAGCGTGTCGCCGTGTCGAGGTCGACTTGATCAAAACCAATTTGCTTGGCACCTTTACCCACCACGTCTGCATAACTAATCGTGCTCAAACCCAAATGACGCAAAGCGAGATTGCCCATGTCGTGAGGTTTGTGACTTTCCAGCACGTAGGATTGCAACAAGGTATCTTCGGCAACGCCCGCCAGTGCAATGCCATGATTGGCAAATATGTGCTGGTCGTATTTGAGATTTTGACCCAGTTTTTTATGTTGCGGACTTTCCAGCCAATGTTTGAGTTTTTGCAACGCGTGTTCACGATTCAATTGATCCGGCGCTCCGGGGTAGTGGTGCGCCAAGGGCAGATAAGCGGCGTGATGGACTTCGATAGAAAAGGAAATACCGACCAGTTGCTCGTTCATGACATCGAGTCCGGTGGTTTCGGTATCAATGCTGACTAGTGGCGCTTGCATGAGCTTGGCTATCCAGGCATCGAGTTGGGCTTCGGTGAGGATGGATTCGTAGTGAGAGGTGTCGTTGCGGAACAGTTCGCCAGTTGAGTGTTCTAGTTCCCTCTCCCCCCGGGGGAGGGTTAGGGTGGGGGTGCTTTTGCTTGCGGAGGAATGTTCGCCAGTTTCTCCCCCTCCCCAGCCCTCCCCCGTTGGGCGAGGGAGCAAACCCGCGGATTGGGATATTTCTCTTAGCCAACTCTTGAATCCAAAAGACTCAAACAACCCGCGCAGTTTTTCCGTATCCTGCTGCGGCGCGACAAGTTGATCAAATTTCACCGGTAATTCAACATCACATTTCACTGTAACCAACCTGCGCCCATGCGGCAACCAATCCATTGCCGCACGTAGATTTTCTCCGACTACGCCGCCAATTTTATCTGCGTTCGCTACTAAATTATCCAACGAACCATATTCAGTCAGCCACTTCACAGCAGTCTTCGGGCCGCATTTGGTAACACCCGGCACGTTGTCCACCGTGTCGCCAACCAAAGTCAGGTAATCCACGATACGCTCCGGTGGTACGCCAAATTTGGCAACTACCCCAGCTTCGTCCAGAGTCTCATTACTCATGGTGTTAATGAGTTGCACTTGGCCATTAACCAATTGAGTCAGGTCTTTGTCGCCAGTGGAAACAATACAGCGCGCACCACCTTGTGAGGCTTGCAGCGCTAATGTACCGATCACGTCGTCCGCCTCAACACCATCAATCATCAAAATATTCCAGCCGTAAGCCGCTACTGCTTCATGTAACGGTTCAATCTGCGCGCGCAAATCGTCCGGCATGGATGGACGATTGGCTTTATATTCTGGATACCAATCATCACGAAAGGTTTTACCTTTGGCGTCGAATACGCAGGCGCTATAATCTGCCGGGTAGTCTTTTTGCAGGCGCCGGAGCATGTTAAGCACACCTTGTATGGCTCCGGTTGGTTGACCGCTCGGGCTGCGTAAATCAGGCATCGCATGGAACGCGCGATAAAGGTAAGATGAGCCATCGACTAAAAGCAGTGTTTTCATTATTTTAGAGAAATATTAAGATGAATAACCAAACCAAAATACCTCAATCACAACTACCTGAGTTGACCCAGTCGAAAGAGGCATGGCGCGTATTCGGCATTATGTCAGAATTCGTCTCAGCCACCGAACGTCTGCAAGATATTCAGCCTGCCGTCAGCATTTTTGGCAGCGCCCGCACGGCGCACGATCATCCTTATTACAAGCTTACGGAAGAGATCTCGCGCCTGCTTTCCGATGCGGGATTTTCTGTTATCTCCGGTGGTGGCCCTGGAGTCATGGAGGCAGCAAACAAAGGCGCGTTTTATGGCAAATCTCCCAGCGTGGGGCTCAATATTCAATTGCCGCATGAGCAGCACACTAATCCATACCAGAATATCAGCCAAACTTTCCAGCATTTTTTTACTCGCAAAGTCATGTTTGTAAAATTTGCCAACGCTTATGTGGTGATGCCTGGCGGGTTTGGCACGCTGGATGAATTAATGGAAGCGCTCACACTGGTGCAGACAGGTAAAACGCGCCGGATGCCGATCATTCTGGTGGGTAGCAAGTTCTGGGGCGGCATGGTGGAATGGTTCAAAACCAGCTTGCTGGAAGAAAAAATGATCAGTCCGGAAGATATGGATTTGATCCAGGTCATCGACGATCCTCAGCAAATCGTCAGCGCCATCTTCAAACATTACGAAACACGCGGCTTCGAGCCTTCCGCTTCGGAGCGTGAAATGCAATTGAATCTTTAAAATTTGCAGCAACAGCCTGCTAAAATGCCCACACTTTTTCCGGACTAAACATCATGCGCCTCATTGCTTTGTTATTTCTTGTTTGTCTAAGCTCAGCGGTTTTTGCCGAAGATGGCAAGTCTTCGGATTTGAAACCGTTGCCGCCTCCTCCGGCCCTTGACCCCAACGAGTCGCCCGATGAACCGCAAGTCACCATTACCAAGCAAACTGAGCAGACTATCGAAGAGTTCCGTTCTCACGGCAAGCTCTACATGATTAAAATCACACCTAAACACGGCAAGCCTTATTATCTTATTGACGACCGTGGTGACGGCAAATTCGCGCGCCAGGAAAGTTTGGATTCCGGTCTCCGCGTACCGCAGTGGGTCATTCTAAAATTCTGATATAGGTCTTAATGTATGGCAGTTTTTACTCGCGTGACAGATGCGGATATTACCGCGTGGCTGAACAATTATTCTCTTGGTTCATTGCTTGAATTACAGGGTATCCCGGCTGGTATTGAAAATACCAATTATTTTGTTACGACAAGCAATGGGCGTTTTGTATTAACTTTGTTTGAAAAGCTAACCTCGGGCGAATTGCCTTTTTACCTTAACTTAATGGCACATCTCGCCCGGCATGGCATTCCTTGCCCCAGCCCTGTTGCAGATAAAAATAATTTTTTTCTGGGCACGCTGAACGAAAAACCGGCCTGTATCGTGAGCCGCTTGCCGGGCAAATCAGTTACCCTATCGACAACCACCCACTGCTCGGCAGTCGGTGCAATGCTGGGACAGTTGCACAGCGCAGGTTTAAGTTTTGGCGATGTAATGCCCAACCCGCGCGGTAGCGCATGGCGAGCCACCGCAACCAAACAGGTGAGTAAATTTTTATCTGCACAAGATCAGGTCTTATTAAATAGCGAAGTGGACTACCACACGCACAATGCACTGAACGACTTACCTCGCGGTGTCGTCCATGCCGATCTGTTTCGGGATAACGTTTTAATGGATGGAGAACGCGTAGGCGGACTGATTGATTTCTATTTCGCCTGCGATGATTGCCTGCTCTACGATGTTGCCATTACGGTTAACGATTGGTGCATGCAAAACGAAGGCGAATTGGATGAAGAACGTACACGTGCATTTCTGCGTGCCTATCATACTGTGCGCCCTTTTACCGAATTAGAAGCAGCAAGTTGGTCGACTGCCTTGCGCGTTGCCGCCTTGCGCTTCTGGATTTCGCGTTTGTTTGATCTGCATCTGCCGCGCGAAGGAGAAATCGTGAATCCCCACAATCCGGAGCAGTTCAAACGCATTCTGCAAGCGCACATTGCAACCACACATCCAATTTGGCTATAAAATTAAGAACATGGAAATCCGTAAATTAAGCGCCGTTCGCGGCTGGGTTTGGGTAACGCATGGCGTCATGCTCATCATGCGCAGCCCGCTATTAAGTATCGTCACTGCCACAATTGCTGCAGTCGCTGTATTGCTCACCCTGATAATTCCGATGATCGGCCCGTTGCTGGCAATTTTGCTGATGCCAATATTGATCGCCGGTTACACACGTATCTGCCGCGCTCTGGAAGAAGATGAAAAAGTGGAGCTTCCGCTTCTTTTTTCCGGTTTCCGAAAACACACGCCACGCCTGATTGCTTTGGGGGGTTTTTTACTGATGGGGTTATTGCTTGCCTCTATTATTACAATCACGATCGGCGGTGAAAAACTCGCCACCTTGATGGACAGCTTTAAAGCAGCGAATGATCCGGACATGCTGGTTGAAGCAATGTGGTCAGCCGGCTCCAGCGTAACTTTTAGTTTGGCCGTTGGATTCACACTCACATTTACTTTAATGATGGCGTTTCAATATGCGCCAATGCTGGTTTTTTTTAGTGATATTACGCCGTTTGCCGCAATGCGCGCCAGCCTGACAGGTTCAATCCGAAACTTCATACCCTACACCGTTTACAGCATCATCATGCAATTGATCGCGTTGGTACTAAGCTTCATTCCCTTTAATCTCGGCTTGGTCGTTTTGCTGCCACTCGGCTTCAGTTCACTGTATGTGGCTTACCGCAACATCTTCCCTTTCCCGAATGAAATTACTGCCAGCCAACCCGCCGCAAATGAAACAGAAACCCGGCCAGACGATACACCACCAGCCGTTTGAGTCATTACCCTGACAACCTCCCATCAAGCCACTGAGAACATTTACCCAATGAACTCAATCTATTATTTACGGATACTCTAAAGAAATGAACTGGAAAAATGGCTTTCGTCAACCGGGTGTGGCTGCGGCATTGGGAGCTGCCCTGTTATTTGGTGCGGGAACCCCCTCGG
>CAIWKC010000233.1 GCA_903913145.1 uncultured Gallionellaceae bacterium
TGGTGCGTGATGGAGAAACAGGTTTGTTGTTTGAACCAGGCAACGCGCAAGACTTGGCAGCCAAGCTCGCTTGGGCGAAGCTACATCCCGAAGAAATGAGTGTCATGGGACGCAACGCGCGCACCCAATTTGAAACCGAATTGTCGGCGGATGTGAATTATAGAATGTTAAGAAATATTTACCAGTCAGTCATTTCCGAGTTGAAAAATGTGACCATTTGAAAACCTGATACCTACGCAAAACTAGTCCGTTCGGACTAATAAACTAATCTGGCAACGCACTATAAGTTTCATTTCTGCTGTTTAGTATGGCTCGCTCAAACTTTTAGCCTGAGCAAGGAGTGCTGAAAATGAGCGAGCAAAACAGAGTTATAGGGCATGTTTTGGGTGTGCCAATTGATGTTGTTGACTGGGAGTTGGCGACTGCAAGAATTTTTCAATGGGGCATGAAGCGCGAGTCGCGCTATGTCTGCATTTGCAATGTGCATTCTGTTGTCACAGCGAGACAAGATGTTAATTTTGAAAAGATAGTTGCGCAGTCCGATATGTCAACGGCTGACGGAGCGCCTGTCGCCTGGATGTTGCGTAAATTAGGCTTTGCAGGCCAGAAACGGATCAACGGACCTGACTTGATGTTGCAATGTTGTGCCGAGGCGGAAAAAACAGGCTTGCCAATCTATTTGTTTGGCAGCACCCCGGCTACATTAAGAATGCTTGAAGCAAATTTGAAACTCAAATTTAATCAGATTGTCATCGCGGGTAGTCATTCACCCGCCTTTGGTGTAGTAAGTGCCGCAGAAGAGCTTGCAGAAATTGATCACATCAATGCGTCCGGCGCAGGTTTGGTATTTGTCGGGCTGGGTTGCCCAAAGCAGGAAATGTGGATGGCAAAGAACCGTGGCTTAATCAACGCGGTGATGATAGGAGTTGGTGCAGCGTTTGACTACCACGCTGGAACTGTGAAACGTGCGCCAGTGTGGATGCAAAATTTTGGTCTGGAGTGGTTACACCGCTTGGCTTCGGAGCCGAGTCGTTTGTGGAAGCGTTATTTGGTGACCAATACGATTTTTGTACTGAGCGCTATCGGGCAATTATTTTTCAACAGTTTCAGAGTCAAAAACTTGAGCTCCAGCGCGGGACAGATGCGTTAAGCACAGATTGTCCAATTGAGCCGTCATTTCCGCGCACGCGGGAATCCAGCGAGACAAACATTCGCATAGTGGACAAAACTAAGATTTTGACCTGCTTTGCAGGGCATTATTAATCAACTGGATTCCCGCCTGCGCGGGAATGACGGAATTGGGTAAGTTAAAATGATATTAGTCACAGGTGGTACAGGTTATATTGGTTCGCACACCTGTGTTGAATTGTTGACAGCTGGTTTTAAAGTAGTGGTTGTTGATAACTTTAGCAATAGCCGGATCGAATCATTAAAGCGTGTTGAAAAAATAACGGGTTGTTCAATTCCGTTTTTCAAAGCCGATCTGAATGACAAAGATGCGTTGCGTTCAATTTTCAAAACTTATCCAATTGAAGCTGTGATTCATTTTGCCGGCCTCAAAGCTGTTGGCGAATCTGTCGAAAAGCCCATGCACTATTATTACAACAATGTATGTGGCAGCATTGCGTTGTTTGAAGCGATGGCAGAATTTGGCGTTAAACGTCTCGTTTTCAGTTCCTCGGCAACGGTTTATGGCGACCCGCAAACTGTGCCAATTAAAGAAGATTTTCCGCTAAGTGCAACTAATCCTTACGGTCGCACCAAGCTGATGATTGAAGATATTCTGCGCGATATCGCGCAAGCTGATCCTGCATGGCGCATCGCACTGTTACGCTACTTTAATCCGGTAGGGGCCCACGAAAGCGGCCTGATAGGAGAAGACCCGAATGGTATACCCAATAATTTGATGCCCTTTGTGAGTCAAGTTGCGGTGGGTCGGAGAGAAGAATTATTGGTGTTCGGCAATGATTATCCGACACATGATGGTACTGGAGTACGCGACTATATTCATGTGGTTGATCTTGCTGCAGGACATCTGTCGGCGCTCGAAGGCCTTGAAAAGCACAAATCAATTTTGACGATCAATTTGGGCACAGGTGTCGGCTATAGCGTGCTCGACATCGTGCAAGCTTTCGAAAAAGCAAGCACTCGCCGGGTTCCTTTCCGCATTGTTGATCGGCGCCCGGGTGATATTGCAACCTGCTATGCAGATTCCAGTTATGCCTCGGAATTAATGAATTGGCACGCTGTCAGAAATCTTGATGAAATGTGCAGAGATACCTGGCGTTGGCAATCGGCAAATCCATTCGGATACCAAAACGCTTAGAAGTTGTTTGAAAATAGTGTTGCTATAAAACCATCTGAAATAATTGCGACTTTTCGCACTTTTCTTAGCTTCCAATCGCCCGACAAGTCGGCCACGCCAGCGCTCACTGTGGGAGGTCGACTTGTCGGGCGATTGTATTCCAAGTAAATTTTTAAACTAAAAGACAACAGGTTGTAATGATGACCCCACCATTATGGACTAGTGTTCTTAGGATGTTGTTAAGCAGCAGTAAAGTCCAAACATATCTTGCGGCGTTTTGCCTCGAACAAAAGTAGCATTAGTCCGCAAATTAACAATACAGATTCTGAAGTTTCCGGAACAGGACTCGTTACGTGTTCAATGCGTTCGTATTTATCCCATTCATTTTTAAAATTGAGCTCTTCAAGGCTATGTGCATAATTCTGATCAATTTTAAAATTTTGTGCCCAAGATTGATTTCCAAAATTCAGCTCAGTGGCTGGTATATTTGTATTGACAATAATGTCGTTAACCGCGGAAGTGGAATGGTTATCAACGTTGAGGCTTATTTGTGATGATGCAAAAATTGAATTTAAACTCTGGTTTGAATTTTCCAGCTGGTTAAAATTAATAAATTTGGAATAAATATCAGGGCTAGTTGGAGAAATAGTCAGAGTACTCAAAGCCGGTGAGTCTGCTTGTTTGGATGTTATGGCGTTGACATTCAAACTGAATAAGCACAGTCCGAAAGTAAGAATAATTGGAACGAAATTACTTGCATAGAACTTCATGTTGTCATTTTCAACCTGGATTAAGAAAATTTAAAATCTCAATCTCATCATAATTCAATTACGACCGGATAATTATCCTTACTTAATAGGACTTTTATCCATTTCTGCAGTTCAACTTAATACTTGTGTTCGAATTGTTAAATTACGAAACCAGACATTATCACTTCATATTGTGACTCGATGTCAATTTTGAAATATGTATTACTAGTCCGTTCGGACTAGTTTTGATTTACTCATGCGTCTGTTCATATTGAGCCACTGAAGTAATTCTGAAATGTATTTCAGAGTAAAATTGAAAATTGCCGAAAACAGCGCTTCTAAAAAATGGAAAAAATCAAAGGAATGATCCTTGCCGCAGGGCAGGGCACACGAGTAAGACCCCTCACGCAAAACCTCCCCAAACCAATGATCCCCATACTGGGCAAGCCAGTGATGGAGTATCTGGTCGAGCATCTGGCACGTTACGGTGTTGATCAGATTATGGTCAACGTGGCATACAAACATTACAAGATCGAAAATTATTTTGGCAATGGCAGTCGCTGGGGTGTTGATATTGGTTATTCTTTTGAGGGTGTGTATGAATACGGCGAGATCACCCCGAAAGCGATGGGCTCTGCCGGTGGTATGCGCAAGATTCAAGATTTTGGCGGTTTTTTTGATACCACGACGATTGTGCTGTGCGGCGATGCACTGATTGATCTCGACATCGGGGCAGCGGTGGCCGAGCACAAAGCCAAGAAAGCCATGGCGAGTGTGATTACGCTGGAAGTGCCTAAATCAGAAGTGAGCAACTACGGCGTCGTCGAGACGGATCAGGAAGGCCGCATCATTGCCTTTCAGGAAAAACCCAAAGCGGAAGAAGCAAGGTCCAATTTTGCCAGTACCGGTATTTACATTTTTGAACCGGAAGTGATTAA
>CAIWKC010000234.1 GCA_903913145.1 uncultured Gallionellaceae bacterium
ATGTGAATATTTCAATGAGTTCCAAGGGAAATGGTGGACCACTGCAACAAAACTTGTCTGATAGTAAGCTACCTACAAAGGTTGAGACTCTGGGGCAAACAAGTTGGTATCGGCTGGCATCATATCCTGAGACAGTGGGTTGGCTATACTCGCTTGATTCAGGACTGTTAAAAA
Source organism: uncultured Gallionellaceae bacterium (assembly GCA_903913145.1). Lineage (GTDB taxonomy): Bacteria > Pseudomonadota > Gammaproteobacteria > Burkholderiales > Gallionellaceae > PALSA-1006. Next base: position 175 of record CAIWKC010000234.1, read on the forward strand.
AATATGGCACGCGGCAATCACTATCACGTATATGTGATCGAACTATCAAAAGACGTTTTAGCGGAAGGTCGCTTCAAACGCTGTAATCCCGATTATATTACGGGCAAGCCCTGTGTTTATGTCGGCATGACGGGGCTGGATCCTGATGTGCGCTTCGATAAACACAAAGCAGGCATTCAATCAAATCGATACGTTAAAGACTTCGGATTACGTTTATTGCCAGACCTATACGAAGCGTTCAATCCGATGTCTTACAACGAAGCGCGTGACAAAGAAGTAGAAGTGGGCATCGATCTGCGTGAAGCCGGATTTGGAGTTTGGCAGGCTTGATCAAAGATATAGTTCCCCGAAGCTGGGTTTTTCGTTCAATCTAGCCCGTTATCAGGCTACTTCCAAAAAAATCTGCATCTAATGCAGCGTTGTTTTTGGCAAGACGCTAACAGCAAATTTAGGATTTTTTTGCAACAGGTCAACTTCATCGCTCAATATGTGAACTGCTTCATTAAGTAGTACATCCTTGGAGTTCTTTTGCGCTTTTTCAAATGCCAGATCAGAATCAAGGTTGCGCTCATTTGATTGCAATCCATCATCTTCACGTCCAGCGATGCTGGTTGCGGAAATCTTGTTGACGCCGTGCGATTTAATACGGGCTTCCTGAGCCTCTCGTTCTTTGCGTCGCTCTGCCTCGTTGAGAGATATTGAATTCTTCTTACGTTGATTGTTTGCTTCGGTAATATCTTCGCTTAGATACTGGAAGTCTTTATCCTTTTTTACGCGCGAATCATGGGTTGCTTGCAGTAGCGGCAATACACTGGTTAAATCTCCCGCAGGCGTAAAATCCGCAGCCTTGATTTGCGTCCAGGGTAAAGCATTTTCGTAACTGGATTCGCCAAAATCAGCAGAGTCTGCTTGCGCAGGAAAACTGATATCCGGTGTTACACCACGGAGCTGAGTTGTTCCTCCATTGATGCGAAAAAATTGGGCAATGGTCATCTTGAGTTCACCGAAGCTGGGTTTTTCGCTTTTCACGACTTGATCCAAATTGATCACGCTCTGCACAGTACCTTTCCCAAAACTGGGCTCGCCAATGATGACTCCCCGGCCATAATCTTGTATTGCCGCTGCAAATATTTCTGAAGCTGAGGCCGATGCCCGATTAATGAGGACGCCAAGCGGGCCATCCCAAGATAGCCCGGCCTGAGTATCATTTTCGACGGATATGTTTCCATTTGAGTCGCGTTGCTGCACTACGGGACCTTTGTCTATGAACAGTCCGGTCAGTTCAATCGCTTCTGCCAACGATCCGCCTCCATTGTTACGCAGATCCATCAGCACACTATCTACTTTTTCCTTTTTTAGTTCTTCCAGCAGGCGTGATACATCGCGAGTCGCGCTTCTGAAATCCTTGTCGCCTTTTTGATGAGCAGCAAAGTCCTGATAGAAACCGGGTAAAGAAATAACACCGATTCGGCGTGTTATTTTGCCTTCTTTAATCTCGATGATTGATTTTTTTGCAGCCTGTTTATCAAGACTGATCTTTTTTCGAACCAGTGGAATGAATTTATGTTCGCCGTCAGGACCCGCATCCGCAGGCAGAATATCCAGAACTACAACGCTGTCTTCTGTTCCTCTTATCAATGCGACTGTGTCGTCAAGTCTCCAACCCATCACGTCGACAATGGTCCCTTCTTTACCCTGGCCTACGCCGACGATGCGATCACCTACTTTAAATTTGCCGGATAGCATGGCCGGACTTCCGAGGACTAATTCCCGGATGATCGTGTACTCATCTTTTTCCTGAAGCACTGCACCAATACCGACTAGTGAAAGCTTCATGGAAATATCAAATTCTTCAGCCGCGCGTCTGCCAAAATAGCTGGTGTGTGGATCAATCGCAGTCGTATAGGCATTCATAAAATACTGGAAAACGTCATCGCCATTGATCTTGGAAATTCCGCTCAACATTTTGTCATAACGCTTTGAAAGCGTTTCGCGGATAGCCTTATCATCTTTACCCGCCAGCCTGAGTCGAAGCCAATCGTTCTTTACACGTTTGTGCCACAATTCGTTTAACTCATTTTCCGACTGGGGCCAGGATGCGTTTTTACGGTTGTATTGATAACTTTCCTGTTCCTTAAAATTAAATCCTTTATCAAGAAGGGCACGGGCATAATTCAATCGTTCTTCGATGCTATGCTGGTAACGATTGAAAATGGCATAGGGTATACGCAGATCTTCATGGAGAATGGCGTCATCCAGACTGGTTCGAGCAGGTGTGAAGAGATCAATATCCGATTGTATGAAGAATATTTTTTCACTATCCAGCGTTTTGAAATAATTATCAAAGATAGCAGAAGACATGGCATCGTCCAATGGCACATGCCTGTAATGGTGGCGCGAGAGAACTTCGGCTGACAAATGAGCGG
>CAIWKC010000235.1 GCA_903913145.1 uncultured Gallionellaceae bacterium
AGTGATGCAGGTTGTCACCTTTGCAATGCCGCACGATCAACTGGGTGAAGATGTGGCAGCGGCTGTTGTGTTGAGGGAAGGTTTCAATTTGAGCGAAAATGAGTTGCGCGAATTTGCAGGAACCAAATTGGCAGCTTTCAAAGTACCCAGAAAAATCTTGTTCATGGCTGAAATTCCGAAGGGTGCGACGGGTAAATTACAGCGCATAGGTTTGGCTGCGAAATTGGGATTGAGTGAATGAAATATTTTTGCATGTAAATATTATCCATTTCATCGAATTGGAATTAATTTTGCAAAAACAGCGTTGTCAAAACCGACAATAAATTAAAGTTTGCCTTTGGCTGTTATTGTGTTGGGGTAGCGAGGTTGGAAATAGTAGTGGTTAATGAGTTTTATTTATTAATTTGATCAGGGAGTGAGATTGTGAAATATAAAATTAAATCTATTGTTATCGCTATAGCTTTGGGAGCATCGTTCACCGCTTTTGGGGCTGACACGATTAAGGTCGGCGTCTCCGGCCCATACACAGGAGGATCAAGCCCGATGGGTATTTCAATGCGCGACGGCGTACGCCTGGCTGCCGCAGAAATTAATGCCAAGGGTGGTGTGCTGGGACGTCAGATTGAACTCGTTGAACGCGACGATGAAGCCAAAAATGAACGCGGAGTACAGGTGACTCAGGAGCTGATCAACAAGGAACATGTGGTCGCCACCTTGGGTTATGCCAACACTGGCGTGTCGCTGGCCTCGCAACGGTTCTATCAGGAAGCCAAGATTCCGGTGCTCAATAATGTGTCCACCGGTTCGATTGTGACGAAGCAGTTCCTCCCGCCTGAATTTCCTGATAACTATATTTTCCGTACCTCTGCCGCCGACAGTATTCAATCTGCGATCATCGTGCGTGAAGCAATCGATACACGTAAATTTACCAAGGTCGCAATTTTGGCAGACTCAACCAACTATGGCCAATTGGGACGCGCTGATTTGGAAAATGCACTCGCCAAGAAAAACATTAAGCCAGTTGCTGAGGAAAAATTTAATGTTAAAGACGTGGATATGACTGCACAACTCCTTAAGGCTAAAGAAGCAGGTGCGCAAGCCATCCTGACTTACGCAATCGGGCCTGAATTGGCACAGATCGCAAACGGTATGGAGAAATTGGGCTGGAAAGTGCCCATGATTGGCAGTTGGACTTTGTCGATGGGTAACTTTATAGACAACGCAGGAAAGAATGGTGAAGGTGCACGTATGCCGGAAACTTTCATCCAGGAGCCCAATACGCCCAAGCGCAAAGCTTTCATCGAAGCCTATCAAAAGACTTACAAGCTTGAACGAATTGCCTCGCCAGTGTCTGCAGCACAAGGCTACGACTCAATGGGGCTGCTCGCTGCCGCAATCAAGCAAGCAGGCAGTACCGATGGTGTGAAGGTTCGTGAAGCACTTGAAAATCTCAAGGAAAATGTGGAAGGTGTTGTTACCACCTACGTCCGTCCTTTTACGCATGATGACCATGAGGCAATCACGATGAACATGGTGGTGATCGGTGAAGTAAAGGGCGGGCATGTTGTTTACGCCTACGACGCTGACAAAGCATCAGTCGTGCGCGAAAAGTCTGACAAAAAATAATTAAAGCCTCAGTCACAATGTAATCAGCAACCGGGCCGGCTAAATGCCGGCCCAAGTTGCCCAAGTTGGAGCTTGATATTATGGAAATCCTCGCGCAACTGATTGTCAGTGGTATTGCCCTCGGAATGATTTATGCGTTGATCGCGTTTGGCTATCAACTCACCTTTGCCACGTCCGGCACGCTTAATTTCGGACAAGGTGAAGCATTGATGCTCGGCGCATTAGTAGGATTAACGCTGGTCGGACATATGAGCTATTGGCTGATGCTTCCGCTGGTCCTGGTTTTCGGCGCGTTGCAAGGAATATTTGTAGAACGTGTCGGTGTGTTGCCCGCCATAAAGACAAAATCCGAATTTGGTTGGATTATGACAACCATATCGCTTGCTATTATTTTCAAGAATGTGGCTGAAAATGTCTGGGGCCATGACGATATTACGTTCCCTTCCCCGCTACCGACAGCACCCATTCAATTTCTGGGCATCAGAGTTTTGCCTATGGAAATACTGGTAGTTGTTGGCGCGCTGGCGATTATGCTGGCAGTAGAAATGTTCAATCGCAAATCGATCTACGGTAAGGCAGTAGTGGCTACTTCCAATGATCGTGACGCCGCAGGTTTGATGGGCATCAATACTGGTATGGTGATCACGTTTTCCTATGCGCTGAGCTCAATGACGGCCGCATTTGCAGGCGTGCTGATTGCTCCTCTGACACTGACAGGCTCAACGATGGGCGTTGTTTTGGGACTCAAAGCATTTTCCGTTGCCATCATCGGTGGACTTAACAGCGGCATGGGTGTGATCGTTGGAGGCCTGATTCTGGGTATCGTCGAGACCACCACGGGATACTATGTTTCCACCGGGTACAAGGACGTACCGGGATTGGTGCTATTGCTCCTGGTCTTGGCGATTAAACCATCAGGCTTGTTTGGCAAGTCTGTTATCAAGAAGGTATAGCATGAGCGCGATCAATAAAACTTCTATCGTTCTCGTCCTGATAGTGGCGGCGATGTTGCCGACGATTTGGCCCAATCCTTACTACATTCATCTAATGGTGGTGATTGCAATTTATGCAATCCTGTTGCTGGGACTGGATATTGTTGTTGGCTACGTAGGAGAGGTCTCTCTGGGTCACGCCGCACTTTTCGGTATAGGTGCATATACAGCGGGTGTACTGAATTTCCAATTGGGTTTGCCGTTTTTGCTGGCTATTCCCGCGAGTATTGCCGTCACCGGTTTATTCGGGATATTGCTAGCATTGCCCGCTTTGCGTGTGAATGGCCCTTACTTGGCAATGGTGACGCTGGCCTTCGGCACCATCATTCAGATACTTATAAACGAGATGACTTTTTTGACCAATGGTCCGATGGGTCTGTCGGTACGTAAACCTATTTGGCTGGGTCATCAGGTCACTGGGACGGACTATTACTATATTGTTCTCGTTGCTTTGGTGGCGACGATATATGTTGTACAGCGCATTCTTAAATCTCATTTGGGACGTGCGTTCGAAGCACTGCATGACAGCCCTATCGCATCTGATTGCATGGGCGTAAGTGTCTATGGTTACAAGGTGTACGCATTTGTTTTAAGTGCTGGTATCGCGGGGTTGGCCGGTAGTTTGTATACCTACTCCGAAGAATATATATCACCCAATACTTACAATTTTGAATTGACCATTCTATTTTTGCTCGCCGTTATTATGGGTGGTCGCAAAACCAGAACAGGCCCTGTGCTGGGGGCAATCATTGTGGTGATGTTGCCGAATGTATTGTCCGATATTGAGTTATTCAAGGTGATTTCGATTGGTATTGCGGTCATTTCAGTGGTGTATTCGTTATACATGCTGGTTACACACCAGCGTAGCCTCAATCAAGTAGCAATTCCAGTCATTGCAACCGTTGTTTTGGCTACGTCGGGTTTCTTTATGGAAAATATTACCGACCATCGCCTCACGATTTTTGGTGTGATGATTCTGTTCGTTGTGTACTACCTGCCGAACGGCATTATGGGATTCTTGCGCAATTTGGTACTGAAGTTCAAACCGCATTGGATTCAGCGTCATGTGTTGATATTGGAACACGGAGACAAAAACCATGTTTGGTCAGTACCTGATCATCCGGTTACTACCAACGGTCATCTGCTGGAAGCACGTAATATCGTGATGCAATTCGGCGGTTTGAAAGCGCTGAGCGAAGTGAATCTGAATATCGCCAAAGGTACCGTGCATGGACTCATTGGTCCAAACGGTTCAGGCAAAAGTACGACCATGAACGTGTTGACAGGCATTTACAAACCGACTTCGGGTGAGATTGAGTTTAATGGCAAGATCATTACAGGTGCTTCGCCCTCAAAAATTGCAGGTGAGGGTATTGCACGCACTTTCCAAAACGTTCAGTTGTTTGGAGAAATGACCGCGATCGAAAATGTCCTGGTTGGTTTGCATCATACCTTCAAACATAGTTTGATCGATGTTGTGTTCCAGACACCGCGCTGCCGCAAAGAAAAACATACTGCAGAAGTACGCGCCGCCAGTTTGTTGCAATTTGTCGGACTGGAAGCACTGGCTAACGAAGAGGCGCGTAACCTTCCTTACGGCAAACAGCGCTTACTGGAAATAGCCCGTGCCTTGGCGTTGAATCCAAGCTTGTTGCTACTGGATGAGCCGGCTGCAGGTCTGACCGCACCGGACATTAAAGATTTGATCGAGATGATAGAAAAAATACGTGGCCATGGCATTACCGTAATCCTGATTGAACACCACATGGACGTAGTCATGAGTATTTGCGATCGGGTTACTGTGCTGGATTTTGGCCAGAAAATATCTGAAGGAACGCCGGCGCAAGTTCAGTCGGATGAAAAAGTCATTGAAGCCTATCTTGGCGGCAGTGCCAAGGAAGCGTGAGGAGATCACCATGTTACAAATTGAAAATTTAAATGCCGCGTATGGCAAGGTGGAAGTACTGCACAATATTTCTCTCTCGGTTCCCAAAGGAAAAGTAGTGACACTCATTGGTTCCAATGGCGCAGGGAAGACAACTACCATGCGTGCGGTTTCTGGCATGATCCAACCAACGAGCGGGAAGATTAGCCTTAACGGAAAAGCGATTACCGGATTGCCGTCAAATAAAATTGCGCGATCAGGCTTGGCGCACTCTCCGGAAGGTCGGCGAGTTTTCGCAACACTTTCAGTGACCGATAATTTGCTGTTGGGTGCCTTTCCACGTTTGACATTTGGACGCGAAAAAGGAGATGTTCCAGGAGATTTGGCACGAATATTTGAACTGTTTCCGCGTCTCAAAGAGCGAGCCGAACAACAGGCGGGCACACTTTCCGGCGGCGAGCAGCAAATGCTGGCAATGGGTCGCGCACTCATGCTTAATCCGGATGTATTGTTACTGGATGAACCCTCGATGGGATTGGCACCATTGCTGGTGAAGGAGGTTTTCCGGATCATCAGCGAGTTGAAGGGGCGAGGAATAACCATGTTGCTTGTTGAGCAATTTGCTGCCGCTGCGCTGGAAGTGGCAGACTATGGTTACGTTTTGGAGAATGGACGTATTTCAGTGCATGGTCCGGCGGGGCAATTGAAAAATGATCCTGCAGTGAAAGCCGCTTATCTGGGTGCGGCTCACTAGCGGTTAGCAGGAAAAATTTGCAGAAGTTGAGGCGCTCACAAAATGCCTTGTGAGGCCTTGTGCGCTTCAATTTTTGAAGATTAATTTTGTAGCTTACCCGAAGTAACTAAATCAATTCGGTCACCATGAATATACACATCCATCGTCGCATGCGGCACTTGCGCTGGACCAGCTACACCCTGGTTGCGTTATGTTACATCCTGGCCTATTTTCATCGTATGGCACCGGCGGCAATAGCAAGCGACCTGCAACAATCCTTCCATGCCAGTGGCGCATCTCTGGGTGCATTGGCAGCCGCCTATTTTTATACGTATACGGTAATGCAAATTCCGGTAGGTGTCATGGCAGATACGCTGGGCATACGCAAGATAGTCGCTATAGGCGCTGCGCTTGCGGGTTTGGGATCGGTGTTGTTCGGTCTGGCAGATACGTTGGCTCTGGCGACATTGGGCAGAGTGTTGATCGGGCTAGGTGTCTCCTCCATGTTTATTTCGTTGATGAAACTCAATTCTGTGTGGTTTCATGATCGGCACTATGGAACAGTGGCCGGTATGTCTCTTATGCTGGGTAACATGGGTTCAGTCCTTGCTGCAACTCCTCTGGTTTGGGCGGTGACACATACCTCTTGGCGTAATGTATTTACCGCTGTCGGACTGTTTTCAATTGTTCTGGCCGTGCTGGTCTGGTTGCTGGTACGTAATCATCCGGGTGAAGCGGGATTGCCTTCAATGCGCGAATTGGAAGGAAAGGAATCCCATCAGCGTCATCAAGGCCACTGGTACGATGGGCTGAGCACCGTGATGAAAAATCGCGCCAGTTGGCCTGGCTTTTGGCCTAACCTTGGCGTTGGCGGAAGCTTGTTCGCATTCGCCGGTTTGTGGGGAGTCCCTTTCTTGCGGGATGTCTACGGCATGGAACGAAGTGTGGCGGCAAATCACACTATGCTGTTGCTATTTTCATTTGCTGTTGGTGCGCTCGTGATGGGTTTGTTTTCAGACCGGTTGGGTAAGCGTGTTCCAGTCATTGTTGGCGGTATTGGCGTCTATGTATTGTGCTGGTTGCCAATGGTGTTTGCATGGCACTTGCCAACAGCACTGAGTTACGCCTTGTTTGCAGTAATGGGATTTGGCGCTTCCGGATTTACACTCACTTGGGCCAGCGCTAAAGAAGTTAATCCTCCCGCGTTATCCGGTATGGCGACCAGTGTCGTTAATACCGGAACATTCCTCGGCGCGGCAATATTGCAACCCCTCGTAGGTTGGGTGATGGATCAGGGGTGGAGCGGCAATCTGGTGGCGGGAGCACGGGTCTACTCGGAACAAAATTATCAAACCGGCTTGGGCATTATGCTGGCTTTTGCCGTTGTTGGCTTGATAGGAGCCATGACGATTCGCGAAACAAATTGCCAATACATCGTTATTCAACCAAAACTAATTTAAAACACCAGGAGAGCATCATGTCTAAGTCAATTTTAAAACTATGGATTAATGGCCAATATACTGAAAGTCGCGGCAGCCGTTTGGGTGATGTTACCAACCCCGCATTGGGTACCGTTATTCGCCAAGTGCCACTTGCGTGCCGCGAAGATGTGGAAAGAGCTATTGCAGTCGCCAAGGCAGCCTTCCCCTTATGGCGCGACACACCGCCGCTACGTCGCAGTCGTACTCTGAATAAATTCCGCGAACTGCTCGAATTGCACCGACCCGAATTGGCTCGGTTGGCGAGTGAAGAACATGGCAAGACCCTGGAAGACGCAGCCGGCTCAGTACAACGCGGCATTGAAGTCGTGGAATTTGCGGTTGGCGCACCGCATTTGTTAAAAGGCGAGCATGCTGAAAACGTGGGTCGTGGTGTAGATTGTCATTCCATGCTGCAACCGATTGGCGTCTGTGCTGGCATTACCCCTTTCAATTTTCCAGCGATGGTTCCCATGTGGATGTTTCCGATTGCGATTGCCTGCGGCAATACGTTCATCCTCAAGCCTTCCGAGAAAGTACCTTCATGCAGCTTGCGTATAGCCGAATTTCTAAAAGAAGCCGGGTTGCCAGATGGTGTATTCAATGTTGTCCCGGGAGATAAAGAGGCGGTCGATACATTACTCACTCATCCCGATGTGCGCGCTGTTTCATTTGTCGGTTCTACGCCGATTGCAAAATATATTTACGAGACTGCCGCGCATCATGGCAAACGCGTGCAAGCGCTCGGTGGTGCGAAAAATCACGCCGTCGTGCTGCCCGATGCCGAACTGGATTTTACTGCCGATGCGATTATGGGCGCAGCTTACGGCTCCGCCGGTGAACGCTGCATGGCAATATCTGTCGTCGTTGCGGTGGGGAATGTAGCGGATCCGTTGCTTGCCAAGCTGAAGGAAAGAGCCGAGAAACTGGTGATTGGTGCCGGTGATCACAAAGGTGTGGATATGGGGCCGGTCATTTCAGCACCCCACCGTGACAAGATAATGGGCTACATCAACAGTGGCGTAGAACAGGGCGCAAAACTGGTTACAGATGGGCGCGGAATCAAAGTAGCAGGTTATGAAAATGGATTCTTCGTTGGCCCTACTTTGTTTGACAAAGTAACCAGTGAAATGACCATTTACCGCGAAGAAATATTCGGCCCCGTACTCATTGTGGTGCGGGTTAACAGTCTTGATGAGGCAATCAAACTGATCAACAACAACGCCTACGCTAACGGGACAGCGATTTTTACCGGCTCGGGCGCTCAGGCCAGACGCTTCCAGAATGAGATTGAAGTCGGCATGGTTGGCATCAATGTGCCGATTCCAGTCCCGATGGCATTCTTCTCCTTTGGCGGCTGGAAGTCTTCATTATTTGGCGATCTGCATATGCACGGTATGGAAGGCATTAAATTTTATACACGTACCAAAGCAGTCACCACAAGATGGCCCGAGGTGGCAGAGCGGAGTGCATCTTCATTAACAATGCCAACGCTAGGTTGAATCTCGCGTAGCGATTCGTTCGCCCCCTCTCCCCAGGAGGATAACCAATCACTTGCTGCGTTTTTTGCAGCTTAGTGAGACGGCTAGTTAGATCATCAGGGTTGGGGTGGGGGAAACGCATCATCAATTTCATTTTTCAGGGCGGCGCAATTGCCATGCCCGCTAGGTTAAGGAGAAATAATATGGCACTCAATATTGGATTCATCGGACCCGGGATCATGGGTCGCCCCATGGCACTCAATTTGATCAAAGGTGGCTGCCAGTTGTGGGCTTATGCGCGTCGCCCTGAAACCCTGCAACCTCTGACTGCCGCAGGTGCTACCGCTTGTGCTTCCGCCAAAGAAGTGGCCGTTCATGCCGACGTAATATTTACCATTGTTTCTGATACACCGGATGTGGAAGCCGTCATCTTTGGTGAACAGGGACTGGCCAATCATGCGCGTCCCGGAAGCGTGATCGTAGACATGAGCACCATCTCACCCACCGCGACAAAAGCATTTGCCGAACGCCTGGAAAAGCTGGGACTTGAGATGCTGGACGCACCTGTTTCCGGCGGAGAAACCGGCGCAATCAACGCCACCCTGTCTATCATGGTAGGCGGCAAAGCAACTGTGTTCGAACGCGTTAAGCCGTTGTTTGAATGTATGGGAAAAAACATTGTTCACATTGGCGGCAATGGTGCGGGACAAGTCGCCAAAGCATGCAACCAGATTGTGGTTGCGGTGACTATTGAAGCCGTGGCGGAAGCGTTGACCTTCGCGCGCAAGAATGGCGCCGATCCGGCTAAAGTTAGGGAGGCACTGATGGGCGGCTTTGCCGGCAGCAAGATTATGGAAGTGCATGGCAAGCGCATGCTGGACAACGATTTCAAACCCGGCTTCAAGGTTGGCTTGCATCAGAAAGATATGCGCATCGTGATGGAAACTGCACACCAGCTGGGCGTGGCATTACCAGCTGCGGGCATGGTTACACAGCATCTTAATGCGTTAATGGGAACTGGCGATGCCAATCTTGATTCGGCTGCCATAGTCAAAGTTATCGCACGCATGTCTGGGATGGAAGGTGGCTGAATACATGTTGCACAATATTGTTTTTCTCGACCGCGCCAGCATCATAGCGAATATCCATCGCCCGGCCATCGATCACCATTGGGAAGAATATCCGGCTACAAGTTCTGAGCAAACAGTGGAGCGTCTAAAAAATGCCACCATTGCAATCACTAACAAAGTGCAATTGCAGAGAGTTGTGCTGGAACAATTGCCCAAGCTCAAAATGGTTGCCGTCGCAGCCACTGGGCTCAACAATGTAGATATTGATTGCTGCCGCGAGCGCGGAATAGTGGTGTCAAATATTCGCGACTATTCGGTGAATACCGTACCCGAGCATGTATTCATGCTGATGCTGGCGCTACGTCGAAATTTGCTGGCATTTCGATCTGATTTACAAGACGGAGAGTGGCAGCGTGCAGAGCAATTTTGCCTGTTTACCCATTCGGTAAGCGATCTTCACGGTAGCACGCTTGGCATTGTTGGCCATGGTGCCATAGGCAAAGCAGTGGGTAAAATAGCGCTGGCGTTTGGCATGAAAGTGTTGATCGCTGAACATAAGAATGCAGTCGAAATACGTCCGGGGTATACCCCGTTCGAAACAGTCCTGCAACAAAGTGATGTCATCAGTTTGCATCTGGCTTTGAACAATCAGACACGACATTTAATTGGCGCAGCAGAATTTTCAATAATGAAAGCAGGCGTATTATTGATCAATACGGCTCGAGGCGGTTTGGTTGATGAGGATGCGCTAAGGCAGGCTTTACTAGCCGGGCGCATCAGTGGCGCAGGCTTTGATGTGCTGGAAAAAGAACCTCCCAGAGAAGGTCATCCATTGCTGGATTTGAATTTCCCCAACTTTATCATGACTCCGCATATAGCCTGGTCATCGAAACAGGCGATGCAGATACTCGCCGATCAACTTATCGCCAACATTGAAGCGTTTGTAAATGGGGCACCGCAAAATCGGGTAATTTAAAATGTAGCAGTTTCGAAACGAAGTCTGCGGAAAATGCCGGGACAACTTGCTGTAATGTAGATTCAATTCTAACCAATTACTAAGGAGATCATTATGAAAACTCGTAAACTTCTTGCGGTGCTTATTATTTCTGCCGGATTTGCATCTATTTCAATCGCGGAACCGAATAACTCGGAGGGCGGAGCTATCGGACACAACGATTCCAGAATGAATGATCAGAGGCAGGGAGGACATGGCGGCCAAAATGGGCCACGACGTGGCCCGCCTCCGGCAGCAATTGATGCCTGCAAAGGTAAGTCTGCAGGTGTTCAGTGCAGTTTTATTGGCCGCAATAGCCAAACACGAACTGGAACTTGTTTTGCGCCGCCATCAAGTGGACAGAGTGGGATGCCGCTCGCTTGTCGCCCAGCTCAAGGAGGTTCAGAAACAGGAGGGCAGGGAAATCAGAACGGACAAGGTGGTTCGGATAATAGTGAACATGAGAACAAAGAATAGTCCAAAGTTTTCATCGCGAGATGAATATTTAACGACTTAAGAATGTGAAAATGAGGATACTTGAATGACAAATGCAATAAAAATTCATCAAACCGGCGGTCCCGAAGTATTGCAATGGGAAGCGATTGAAGTTGGTGATCCAAAGGCTGGCGAGGTGAGGTTGAAACATACTGCTGTTGGTCTTAACTACATAGACATGTATCACCGCACCGGGCTATATCCGCTGCCTCTACCTTTTGTGCCGGGTATGGAGGCTGCAGGAATCGTCGAAGAAATTGGCAGCGGTGTTACCGATCTAAAAGTCGGAGACAGGGTTGCTTACTCATCGGTGATGGGTGCTTATACCGAAGCAAGACTCATTGCTGCAGATCGGGTAGTTAAAATACCAGCTGCTATTGATGACCGCACAGCAGCTGCAATGATGTTACAGGGCATGACCGCGCGCTACCTCATTCGCGACATCTATAAGGTGGGGCCGGGCGATACAATCCTGATTCATGCTGCTGCAGGAGGCGTGGGTTTGATTGTTTGCCAGTGGGCTGCCGCATTGGGTGCAACAGTGATCGGTACTGTTTCCAGTGATGAAAAAGCTGCTCTGGCCAAGGCTAATGGTTGCCACCATACCATCATTTATACCAGAGAAGATTTTCAGGCAAGATTGCTCGACATTACGGGTGGACAAAAATTACCTGTCGTCTATGATTCAGTTGGCAAAGACACGTTTATGAAATCGCTCGACTGTCTGCGGCCACGTGGAGTCATGGTATTGTTCGGTTCATCGTCCGGTCCGGTTCCGCCGTTTGATCTTTCTTTGTTATCCCAAAAGGGATCATTGATGATTACGAGGCCAACACTCGCAACATTTGTTGCCACTAAACATTTGTTGGAAGGAAACTCTGCTGATTTGTTCGATGCAGTAACCTCGGGCAAAGTAAAAATTCACGTAAACCAGACTTACCCGTTGAAGGATGCGGCGCAAGCACACCGCGATCTCGAAGCGCGCAAGACAACAGGCTCAACTGTTTTGACCGTCTGATTTGGCATCCGTCAGCAATAACAGATTAAATGATTTAACTATGAGCCAACAACAATTTGACTACATCATCATTGGCGCGGGCAGCGCAGGATGTTTGTTAGCCAAGCGTCTGACCGAGAATCGGAATGTGAATGTGTTGCTGCTCGAGGCTGGCAAGCAAGATAACTACATTTGGATTCACGTTCCCGTCGGATATCTATATTGCATTGATAATCCAAGAACAGATTGGTGCTTCAGGACAGTTGCAGAGCCCGGATTAAACGGGCGGTTTCTAATCTATCCACGAGGCAAAGTATTGGGTGGAAGTTCATCGATCAACGGCATGATCTATATGCGCGGGCAAGTTGCAGATTATGATCATTGGGCTAAAGAGACAGGAGATTCCTCATGGTCATGGCCTGAAGTGCTCAAACGTTATAAAAAGTTTGAAGATTATTACGGCGGTACTAATCAATGGCATCAGCAAGGAGGAGAATGGCGCGTAGAACGCCAGCGTCTCAAGTGGGATATTCTCGAAGTGTTTAAGGCGGCATCTAAAGAAGCCGGCATTCCATATTCAGATGATTTCAATCGCGGCGATAATTTCGGTGTGGGTTATTTTGATGTCAATCAGCGCTCCGGCTGGCGCCTGAATACGTCACGCGCATTTCTGAAAGAAGCCGCAAAAAGACCCAACTTAACGATAAGAACAAACGCGCTCGTTAAGCATCTGAAAATTGATCCGGTAAACAAGCGTTGTTTTGGTGTGGAATATATCCAAGATGGAAATCTTCATTTGGCAGAAGCAAAAAGAGAAGTGTTACTCAGTGCAGGCTCGATAGGCAGCGTACAAATATTGGAACGCTCTGGTATTGGTTCCGGGATCCGTCTAAATAAATTAGGCATACAGGTGCAAAGTAATTTGCCCGGAGTAGGTGAGAATTTGCAAGATCACTTGCAGTTAAGGATGATCTATAAGGTTAATGGCATTGCAACTTTAAATACCAAGGCAAATTCTTTATGGGGTAAAGCCATGATCG
Source organism: uncultured Gallionellaceae bacterium (assembly GCA_903913145.1). GTDB lineage: Bacteria > Pseudomonadota > Gammaproteobacteria > Burkholderiales > Gallionellaceae > PALSA-1006. The sequence continues at coordinate 12,792 of CAIWKC010000235.1, forward strand.
GACTTGAATACTTGCTAAAGCGTTCCGGTCCGATGGCAATGGCGCCATCCCAATTGGGCGCGTTTGCATTTAGTTCACCCGATCAAACTCGTGCTAATCTGGAATATCACGTGCAACCCTTATCGCTGGAAAAATTTGGCGAACCACTCCATCAATTCAATGCATTTACTGCCAGTGTGTGCAATTTGCGACCTACCTCGCGTGGCAGTGTTCATATCGACTCTCCAAACGAAAATAGTGCCCCAAAGATAAACCCGAATTATTTGTCTACCGAAGAAGATCGTCGTGTTGCGATTGACTCTCTAAAGCTAACCAGAAAAATTTTAGCCAGTCCTGCATTCAATCAATACATGCCGGAAGAATACAAGCCCGGAAACCAATTTCAAAATGATGAGCAGTTAATAGAAGCCGCCGGAAATATCGGCACCACGATTTTTCATCCGGTTGGCACATGCAAAATGGGGCGTGTTGACGATCCTATGGCTGTGCTGGACTCTGAATTGCGCGTGAAGGGTATTAACGGTTTGCGAGTTGTAGATGCCTCGGTCATGCCCTATATCACTTCGGGCAATACGGCGGCTCCTGCCATGATGATTGCGGAGCGGCTAGCCGAGTTATTGAACCACTCAAAATGAGGCTTCATGCGGTACGTGTAAAGCGGAATAAATTTGACATTGAGCAACATAAAAATCTTCTTAAAGATGCAGAGCAGACTTTAACTGTAAATACATTGAAAGACAAAAAAGGCCATTAATGATCATTCGTTAATGATGACTTCACAGCAATCTGTTTTGCATTAGAGGGTGTCGAGAATTACTATTAGCAGAAACATCTTAGTCTACGAGTCGCCACAAGTACCAAGAAGCAACTGTTCGATAAGGACGCCATTTTTCTGTAATGGTAAGCATATCTGTTTCAGTCGGCTTATCTTGCATTCCATAAAGCCTCATCAAGCCTCTACGCAATCCAGCATCGCCGGGTGAGAAAATATCGGTACGTTGCAGCGCAAACATTAAAAACATTTGAACTGTCCAAGGCCCCACTCCTGTTATTGACGTCAAAGTGCGATAGACCGCTTCATCATCGTGATCGTTTAGAGCATCTAGGTCGAGGTGTTTTGCGGTCACTAGCTCAGCAATCTGCAAAATCGAATTAGCTTTTGTAGACGAAACACCGCAGGCTCTAATTTCTTCAAAGCTAAGACTTTTTAATCTTTTTGCCAGATTTGTTCTGCCGCCCGCGCATTCCAGTAGACGATTAAATATGGTCGTTGATGCAGCACCGGATAGCTGTTGACTGATGACGGTAGAAATCAGCATTTCAAACTTGGAACTGTTGCTCTCGCCTATTGTGCAAGGGCCAACATCACGTATCAGCTTGGCAAGTTTCTTATCTCGTTTACTTAGATGCTTCTCTGCTTCGGCAATTACTTCCGGGCTTAATCTGTTGCGCGGTATCAAAAGTGGTTTACTCATGACAAGTCAGCCGTAAAAGTTAAGAGAGGTAACAGTATCAGTGATTTTTTGATGAAACGACAAAACTATTTTGCCCCAATGCATTTGTCAGATAATCCACGAGTGATTTCACTTTGGGAGAATTTTTTCTTTGAAGTGGATAAACAGCATGAATTGGCAAAGAATTCATTGGCCAGTCTTTCAAAAGAATTATTATTTCACCCGACTTAAGCTCTTCATAAAATAGCCATATTGGGGAGTAGCAAAGTCCCATACCGCTTAAACCAGCAGCCCTTATCGCTTCTGAGCTATTTGATTGAAAATTGCCATCGACTCTTACTTTTATACTAGAACCATCTTTTGAATGGAATTCCCAGATGTTTCTGCTTTGAATCCCAGTGTAGATAATGCAACGATGATGTTCAATATCAGCAGGAATTTTTGGTATACCAATCGTTTTGCTTACTTTCTTTAGATAAGATTTGCTCGCCATCAATGCCCGTTGACTTGTTCCGATTCGTTTTGCCAGCAATGAACTATCCGGTAGATCACCTATACGAATAGCAACATCAATCCCCTGTTCAACTATATCAATGAATCCATCGTTCAAATTTAGATCAATTTTGACATCAGGGTGTTGGGCTAAAAATTCATTAATGTAAGGCATTAAAACCATCCGTCCATATCCGACTGATGCGGCAACTCTTAAATTACCGCTCAACTGATGTTTACCCTTCTTTAATGCCGATTCTGCATCATGAATTTCAGCTACCAACCTTCTGACTTCTTCAAAATAGCGTTCGCCTTCTTCAGTTAGAGAAATTGAGCGCGTAGTGCGGTTGAGCAACTGGGCGCCAAGATACTTTTCCAATGCCGCAACACTTTTACTAACCGAGCTTTGACTTGTTCCAAGTTCTCTAGCGACTGCAGAAAAGCTCCCTGTTTCGGTAACACGTACAAAAGTTTGAATAGCCGAGAGTTTGTCCATATTTATAGATTCCAAATCGGAATATATTATAGGCTTAATTTTGGTCTAGTATTCATAATACGAATCCATCAAAATTGTTGTTAAAGGAGACAAAATCATCAGTAACTACTTTGGAAAAACCTTAAAATGTTGGCTCCATGATTTCACGTAGAATTGTCATCCGCCCAGAAGTCGCTAGAGACATTGCTGCCATTAATGATGTCATTGATGAAGCTTTTTTGGATGTACCGTATGCCGAGGGAGACGAGGCAGAGTTAGTTAATGTGTTACGTCGAACTGGAGCGCTGTCCGTTTCGTTAGTTGCCGAATTAGATAATGCGGTGGTAGGTCATATCGCATTTTCCCCGGCGCGTTCGTCTAATGGAGCTTCAGGATGGTATGGTTTGGGGCCTCTAGCAGTTATTCCCGCACACCAAAATATGGGGATCGGTTCAGCATTATTGTGCAATGGGCTAGAGATCGTTTCGGATCTTGGGGCTCACGGATGCATTTTAGTCGGACTTCCGCAAATATACTCACGTTACGGTTTCGAACAATCTCCCGACAATGCTCCCAGTGATCAACCCAAAGAGTACTTTATGGTAAAAATATTCAAGGGGGGTATACCGACTTGTACCCTCTATTTCCATGAGGCATTTAACCAGGTGACCTAACACTTGACAACACCAGATAGTTTTCAAGATAACGCAATTCCGCTGTAAACACAAAATGCCATGTCAAGTTTAGTTTGACCAGCCACTCAGCCCGACCATAACTGCGCATTCATCTTCGTTAACAACCCTATGCAATCAGTTATAAATTTCAAGAGAGCATCATGAAAACTCAGAGCGAAAAATCCAAAAAGTTCGTCGATGTTCACAGAAATTGCTGCCCGACACTTCGTCATTTACTGATCAATTAAAATCTAAGTACTTGAAACATAAATTGATTGCTTTGTCATTATGGTAAGCAAATTTTTCTTTCTTTGCTAGTTTAATGAATCTTGCCGACTGTCTTAAGCGTTTTTTCAAGATAAAAGAAATGCTATATCTTTTTAATCTGATAAAGTGGAACAATTGAGCCCGTAAACTTGTAATAAACCTGACAACTTGCCTCAAATGAAAGGAATTCATATCTTGAAAGACCCATGCGCACTAATCACCAGCGCCATCACTAGTCTGCTCGCGTTCGGCATTACCACGACAACAATTTCCGCTAATGCTTCAGAAAATGAGAAATGCTTTGGAATTGCCAAAACAGGTCAAAATGGCTGTAACAGCAATAAGAGCATACATTCCTGTGCTGGGAAAGCAAAAGTTGACAACGACCTTCGTGATTTCATTTCGGTTCCACAAGGCAGTTGCACGAAAATTGGAGGTAAGCTGAAACCTGCTGAAGACAAGGCTGAAACTTCCCGAAAAAATTAAGAAGTAAAATCAGAGTGAATGGCCAGTCTTAAAAATTCATTTTGATGAAACAACTTGTTTTCAGCAGAAGGGAAATAGGAGTCGCGTGGTTGTTTCAATAGAGCAGGAAGGTGATAAATGCTTCAGCGAAGGTTATGGTGGGCTTTTCTTCTTGTATTGGCGGTTGGCATTGCAGTTTCTGCACGCATAGTTTCTTTGGGCGATTCGGTGCAAGATGCGAACCGAATGTTTATCTCCGAGAAACTCCCTCTTTCCCAGCGTATCGGGGAGTTACGCGGCGCCATTGCGGACGAAGAGCGCCTGCTGTATGAAAATTATTCGTATACCGCAACCGCTTCAGCATTTCAGATCCAGCGTACCCAAAATAAAGCACGACTCGACAACATCGTTGCGGAGTTGGAGAAAGATATTGGCTCACGGGAACCAATGTCCGAGTTGCTTAAATTCCTTGGCGACCTGGACCAATTATCAGATGCACTATCAGTAGCGCTTGCCAGCAAGGAATTAGCTCCCGAAAAAGTGAATTGGGATTTTGCCCGTGCAATTCTGGCACAGGTCAAGCCCAAGGTTCGTCAGATCGAAAAAACGCTTGCAAATATGTCGATGTCAAACCAGCGTGCAGTGAACAATCTGGGAGAGGATTCGGAGATCAGTGTCTCCAAGATGGAACGGTGGGTCATCGGGTTTTCGATTTTGATTATGGTCGTAGCGTTATTTGTCGCTTACTACGTTGTCTTCATTTTCCGTGCGGCCTTTATAGATCCCGCTACCGGTTTGCCAAATCAAAATAGCTTGCGCGATGAACTGAAAGCAGCATTCAGGCAGCAACGTGCAGGAACGGTGATGATGATTGTTGCCGACAGAGAGCGGGAAATTTTTGAGAGCATTGGCGCGGCTCAGACTGAGCGTTGGCTGATCAAGATAGCAAAGCGATTAAGTACTGAACTAATTGATGAAGAAGAGAGACTGTACCGTTTTGGGAATGATGCTTTTGTTCTGATAGGCAAATCTGGCAATCTGACTAATTCGCAACAGCGTGCAAAGCAGTTGCTAGTCACCGCCCAGAAACCGCTAGTAATAGATGGACATGAATTAATTTCAACTCTGTCTATCGGAGCTTCGCTTATGCAATTCGGCGACAGCAAAGACGCTGAAAGCGTGTCGGAAATTTGGGTACAGCAAGCATCGTCTGCCTGCAACAGGGTACGGAATGCGGGTGGTAATGATTTTGCAGTATATGACGAAGCCATGGGAAACGCTGCTACCAAGGCGCTTCGTTTGTCAGCCGACCTGCAGCATGCGGTTGAAAACGGTGAGCTACGTCTGCAATATCAGCCCAAAGTAGATACGATAACAGGCAGTTTGCTTGGCATGGAAGCACTAGTGCGCTGGATTCATCCGGAGCGCGGCATGATATCTCCGATTGAATTCATCCCGGTAGCGGAAGACACGGGACTAATTGTTGCCATTGGGAATTGGGTATTGCGCGAAGCATGCCGGCAAAATGCAGAGTGGCAAAATGCTGGACTGCGTCCGCTGCGAGTGGCGGTAAATCTCTCCGCAAGGCAGTTTCGTTCAGGCAATCTTCTGAATGAAATCGACGCGGTTCTTGCCGAAACAGGTCTCCCTGTTAATTCGTTAGAGCTGGAAATCACCGAAAGCATGGTAATGGATGATCCGGAAGCGGTCATAAAAATGATGGGCGCAATTCACGATAAGGGAATCCACTTGGCACTGGACGATTTCGGCACCGGTCATTCATCGCTCGCGTATCTCAAGCGTTTCCCAATTGATTGCGTGAAAATCGACCGAGCTTTCATCAAAGATACTCCGGCGAATATCGATGACGTGGCTATAGCAAAAACTATAGTGGCCATGGCGCAGGCTCTTAATCTTTCCACCGTGGCCGAAGGAGTTGAAACAGCAGAACAACTCGAGCTAATGAAAACCTTGGGCTGTGACCAGATTCAAGGATACTTCTTCAGTCGTCCGTTACCTGCGGATGATTTTCTGGAATTTTATCGCGCACATCTCTGAATATAACCATCGTCGCAACTGAAGAATATCTATCATTCGTTCTTGGCAATAAATACCTGTTTTCAGGAAGATACAGCGGATTGAAAAAAATGAGTAAAGATTCTTAAGACTGTAAAGCCGAAAAGAAAAATTCCTTCAAAAAAAGGGCTATGATTAGTGTGGACCTAAAAACCTGCTACTTGAAGGTTTGCTATTTCGAGGTTAGCCAGTTCTGCAATATAACTACTGAATATATTTTCTGACGGTTTGAGATACAAGCCGGGTCTGATCAATTTAATATACAAATTATTTGGAGAGTAAGCACATGAACCAGTTTCCTGAAGATATCTATACCGAGCCATCTAATATTGATGTTGATACATTGGCAAATCTGGGGCCGCTGCGCGGCATGGCGGGAATTTGGCAAGGCACAAAAGGCCTTGATGTTAAACCCAAAGTTGAAGGCCCGAAAAAACAGGTTTTTGTTGAGCATATTGAACTTCAACCGATCGACCCGCAAACCAACGGCCCTCAATTATTATATGGCTTGCGCTATCACACCAATATCGTCAAACCGGATCAGGTTGGCACTTACCATGACCAGATAGGTTACTGGTTATGGGAACCCGCAACGGGTACAGTCATTCACACGCTCACCATTCCGCGTGCCCAGATTGTGATGGCTGCGGGTAAAGCAAGTGCTGACGCAAAAGAGTTTGAGCTGGTTGCAACGCATGACGACGCAAATTTTGGTATCCGCGCAACGCCTTTCCTAGACTATGCATTCAAGACAACGGAATTCAGGATAAAAATTACCATCCATTCAGATGGAACCTGGACTTACGATGAGGATACGGTTCTTGCGATAAAGGGAAAGACTGAACTCTTTCATCACACGGATCGCAATACGTTGACCAAAATTGCCGAGCCCACTCCAAACTCGCTGGCGAGAAAATAATTCAGATTGGCTGTGTCCGTAAAAAGCCGTGGCGATAGGGAGTTATTACCTCAACACCAATCGCCCGATGAATTGGCCTCCCACAAAACCACTCACTGTGGTTGATTCATCGGGCGATTAGTGGCATAGAAGAGAGCACCAGTTTTGAAAAGTAGCTTAAGTACCGGCAGGATTAGTTTGTTGAACGGGTGCTTCACGTATTGGCAGATTGATGAGCGCCGCAAGTGCTGCTAGCGCCATGTCGGCGTACCACATCCAGCTATAGTCGCCGAATTGGATAATTGCCAACCCACCCAGATAAGCACCAAGAAAGCCGCCAATTTGATGGCTTAGCAAGGTGAGTCCAAACAGCGTGGCAAGATAACGTATGCCGAATAACTTTCCGACAAGTGCTGCAGTGGGAGGCACGGTAGCCAGCCAAGTAAAACCGAGTCCGGCGGCGAACAGGTAGAAATTAATTTCGGTATGCGGAACGAGTAAATACAATCCGATGAGCAAAGTGCGTGAACCATACATTGCAGCCAGAATATATTTGCTGCGGTATTTGGAAATACAGGAACCGGCGAAAAGACTACCGAAAATATTGGCCAAGCCGATTATGGCAAGCGACCAACTTGCCACTGAAGGCGGTAGACCGCACAGACTCACTTCGCCGGGCAAGTGAGTGACCAAAAAAGCGATATGGAAACCACACGTGAAGAAACCGAGGTGCAAGAGTAAATAGCTTCGGTCTTGCATGGCAGTGCCGGTTGCTTTCAATACACCTGAATCGTCATGGGAACTTTTGGTCGGTGTGGCTATTTGCTTGGTCAATATACCTGCAAGCGGAAGCGCCGAAAGAACGATGATTGCCATAGACCACATCGCGCCCATCCAACCCAATGCCTGAATAAGCTTTTGCAGGATGGGCGCGAAGACAAACTGCCCAAACGAACCGCCTGCGTTGATCACACCTGAAGCGGAACCGCGCGCTTCTATTGGTAAACGCTGTGACGCAGCGCCAATCAGCACGGAAAAACTGCTCGCACCCGACCCCATCGCAGAAAGAAGGCCAAGTGTAATTGTCAGTCCAAAGCCTGAACCCATAAACGGTGTGAGCGCGCTACCCAGCGCAAGCAGTAATATGCCTCCAATCAGCACAACGCGAGGTCCATAATGATCGGCAACTGCACCGGCGACAGGTTGGATAGCACCCCAAGTAAATTGCCCGATGGCGAGTGCCAGACTGATACTTGCGATGCCGATTCCCGTCGAAGTCCCCATAGGCCCGATAAACAGGCCCAGCGACTGGCGTGTACCCATGGTCACCATCATGATTCCGGCGGCTGCCAAGGTAGTAATCAGGATATCGCGCTGACCTAATGATTTAAACATGATGTTCATTCCCGGAGCTTGAATGGGGTAACTTGCCCTGCTATATACTATCAGCCAATCAGTCCTGCAAGAAAGCCATCAATATGCAAATTGATCCATCCAAGAACACTTATGCCGACAACTACAAATTGCTGACAAATCTAGTGGTGCCGCGTCCTATTGCATGGGTTACCAGCTTGAGCAAAGCAGGTGTTATCAATCTTGCCCCGTTCAGTTTTTTCAATGCCGTGGGGACAGAACCGCTGTATGTGATTATAAGTGTTGGACTCAGAGACGATGGCAGCCCAAAGGATACCGAGAATAATATTAAAGATAGAGGAGAATTTGTAGTCAATCTCGTCACTGAAGAATTATTTGAAGCCATGAACATTTCGGCAGCTGATTTTCCAAGTGATCAGAGTGAACTGAAAGCGGCCGGTTTGCATGATGCTCCTTCGGTTCAAATAAAAGTGCCACGTGTGGCTGAGGCGCAGGCGAGTCTAGAGTGCAAATTATTCAGTTTACAAGCGCTTGGATCCAATACGTTGATCATCGGCGAAGTAGTGATGTTTCATGTTGCCGATAGTTTGCTCGGACCGAATAGGCATATCAATAATTTTTCGCCAATCGGTCGCTTGGGGTCACCCTCCGTCTACTGTAGAACAACTGATCGGTTTGATATTTCGCGCGTGTCTTATGCGCAGTGGAAAAAGGAAAACGATTGACGAATTGGCTTTCTGAATTTTAAAGAATATTCAATGATGCAGTGATAATAATATTGTTCTTTAGTATGAAATCATGTAGCTTGCAATCTAATTGAATTTGGAATAAACACAAATAAATAGTGGTTATCTTGATTGTGTCATCGCGTTCAGTATCTTTGATAAGTTGAGATATACAATCTTCCGGGAGAAGTGTGTTGGCTGAAGATCTAAACTACAACCTGACACAGCACCCAGAACTGATTTTGAGACTCTCTCAGTTCGCGATGGAAAATGTCTCCATTGAAATCTACTGGCTCGGAAGTGACGCACGAATTTACTACGCTAATAATCAGGCATGCAAAAAACTCGGATATACCAAAGCAGAACTTGTTCAGCTTTCTCTTAATGATCTGGATCCCAATTATCCGATAAGCCTGTGGCCGGAACATTGGCAGAGTCTAAAACAAGATAAAACGCAAACTTTTGAAACGCTGCATAAATGTAAGAACGGCGAAATATTTCCAGTTGAAGTCGTGGCGAATTATGTCAGTTTTGACGGTTATGAATTTAACGTGGGATTCGCCAAAGACATTTCCGATCGCAAGCTGACTGAGTTGCAATTGAAGGAAAGTGAATTCCTCTGGAAGTTTGCCGTTGAGGGCGTTGGAGACGGGGTTTGGGATTGGGACTTCAAAACGGATACAACAAAGTTTTCAAAACACTGGCGGGAGATCTTTGGCTTCACGGACGAGGATGTTATACCTTCCGGTGAGGCGCTGAGAAATTTTATTCATCCTGAGGACCTTGTGCACGTTTCCGCCACAATGCAGGCGTATCTGGAAGGGAAGATCCAAAATTATTCCGTTGAATCGCGAATGAAGTGTAAAGACGGCAGCTATAAATGGGTGCTCGGCCGGGGTATGGTAGTCAGTCGCAATGCAGAAGGCCAGCCTCTGCGAATGATTGGAACTACTACTGATATTTCAAAGCGCAAAAATACCGAGAATGAAATTCATAGACTTGCGTTTTTTGACGCACTCACGGACCTGCCCAATCGGCGCCTTCTGAATGATCGATTGACGCAGGCTATGGCGTATAGCAAACGGACCAATTGCTATGGCGCTTTGTTATTTCTGGATTTGGACAACTTCAAACCTCTGAACGATAACTATGGGCATCCGCTTGGAGATTTACTCCTGATTGAAGCAGCGAACCGGCTGAAAAACTGCGTGCGTGAACTGGATACAGTTGCCCGATTTGGTGGTGATGAATTTGTCGTCATTCTCAATGAGTTAAGTGCCGATAAAGCTGATTCCGCCGTACAATCCAGAACGATTGCAGAAAAAATATGTACTTCTTTATCTATCCCATACCAATTGCGTTCGAATGCTAATTTGCAAACGGCACTCGAGATTGAACATCAAATAACTGTTAGCATGGGCGTATATGTTTTTATTAATCAAAAAGATAATCAGAACGATATACTCAGATGGGCAGATATTGCGATGTATCAGGCCAAAAAATCTGGTGGAAATAAGATTTGCTTTTACGAATCGGCGATTCATGAAGGAAAAACAGGATTGACCGCGGATGGGGATTTTTCAATCTGATAGAAGCAATTAGGAAGCCATGGGGAATTTGCCTGCATTTGCCATCCTGATGGTTGTTGTTTTTTTGTCAGGGTGCGAACAACGTACTGCAGATAAGCCGTTGCTGTACAGCAATGCACCGGCTAGTAATGCAGCAACAATTTATAGCTTCGCAGTACACCCGTTATACAATCCCCAAAAACTATTTGAGGCCTACCAACCACTCGTTGATCAAATAAATCATGACTTGAAAGGTGTTCAAGTCGGACTTGAAGCTTCGCGTGATTATGCATCCTATGAGCAAAAATTCCGCGTTCGTACTCCCGCATTTCTACTGCCTAATCCTTGGCAAACACTGGAGGCGAGAAAGGTCGGTTACCACGTAATCGCGATGGCGGGCGATCCGGAAGACTTCAAGGGTATCTTCCTCATTCGCAAAGAAAGTGACATCAAAGTTCCCGAAGATATTAAGGGCAAGATGGTAAGTTACCCATCGGCCACAGCATTGGCCGCCGCAATCATGCCCCAATATTTTCTTTACACAAACGGCATTAATATCAACCGGGATATACAGAATGAATATGTGGGCTCTCAGGAGTCTTCGATTATGAATGTTTACCTCGGCAAATCCGCAGTCGGTGTCACTTGGCCGCCTCCTTGGAGGCTATTCCAGAAGGAGCACCCGCGTGAGGCAGGGCAACTCAAAGTAATTTGGCAAACACCGTCGCTGATAAACAATTCGGTAATGGTGCGTGACGATGTGCCGGCTGAAATTAGTGAACAAGTGAAAAAAACACTTCTCGAACTATCGAACTCGACTGGAGGCAAGGAAATCCTCAGTGGCATGCAGACAGCTCGCTTCATTCCAGCCACTGACAGTAGCTATGACATTGTTGCGGATTACATAAAGCATTTTGAAAAAGTGGTTCGCCCTGTGGAGCTCAAATGATGTTACAGCGAATAAAACTGTTACTGGTTGGATCGCTGCGACGACAATTAGTTTTAGGTTTAGCGCTTACGGTTGCTCTTACCATGTCAGTGTATGTGTGGATGGTTACCAGCGAACTGATGGAGGAAAATAGGGAGCAACAGTCGCAGCAGGTCACTGCTCTGGTAAAAAGTGTTGCTGCGTCAACATCTCTATGGGTTGCCTCGCGTGATTACAGCGGGTTGCAGGAAATTATTCAAGGCCTTTCTCATTATCCGGATTTGCGTTATGCAATTATCCTGGATAACAGAGGGCAGATTTTGGCTCACAGTGATACAACCCGAATCGGACAGTATCTGACTGACCTCCCAGCGAGAGACGAAACAACGATACTGAATCAAACATCAAATAGTATCGATGTCTATTGCCCAATAACGTTAACCAACAGGCATATCGGCTGGGTGCGAATCAGTTTTTCAAATGATCTTGTCGACAATCAACTGACCGAAATGATGCGGGTAGGGATCATTTTCACACTGATCGCCGTATTGCTCAGCATCCTTATTGCTGTGTTTGCCGGAAGCTTATTTACACGCCGTTTAAATGCTATCCATCAGGTTGCCTATGCCGTGCAGCGCGGCGAATCGGATAGGCGTGCAGAATTAATCGGTGATGATGAAGCAGCGAGGCTCGCACGACGGTTCAATGAAATGTTGGATACATTGTGGAATAGGGAAATTGAACTAAAAAAGGCAAATGAAAAAACGCTCGCCATTTTGCGTAACGCCAGCGATGGGATTCATATTCTCGATATGGATGGTAATCTGATTGAGGCCAGTGATTCTTTCTGTTCAATGTTGGGTTATCAGCGTGATGAGATGATCGGTATGAATGTCTCAGTTTGGGATGCATTTTTACCCGGAGACGACTTAAAAAATATAGTCAGGAATCAAATTTCAAAGAAAGAGCGCTCCGAATTTGAGTCACGCCATCGGCGCAAAGACGGATCACTATTCGATGTCGAAATTAGCGGGTTTCCACTTGTACTTGACGGCTTACCGGTGTTGTTCAATTCATCACGCGATATTACCCGGCGCAAGATAATTGAAGATGCTATGCGTGAGAGTGAAGCGCGTTTCAGACAAATGTTTGAGGGACATTCCGCCATCATGCTGCTGGTTGATCCGAGTTCGGGTTCTATAGTTGATGCCAATCTGGCTGCCGAAAAATTCTATGGTTATCCAATGGATCATTTATGTTCAATGAAGATTGAAGAAATTAACACGCAATCCAAAGAAGAAGTTGAGCGTGAAATGCGCAATGCTTACGAGCAACATCGAAATTATTTTGTGTTTGAGCATAGACTGAATAATGGAACTGTTCGAACAGTTGAAGTGCATTCCTCACCCATAATCTTAAAAGGCGTCAAGTTGCTATTTTCGATCATCCACGACATAAGTGAGCGAAGAAAAGCTGAGGAAAGCTTTCTGATTAGTGCCAGTGTTTTCGAAAATAGTCAGGATGCCATCGCCATTACCGATCAAAATAATTTAATCATTGACGTCAATCCCGCGTTCACTGTCATTACCGGCTACGCTCGTGACGAGGTCGTTGGAAAGAATCCGAAATTGTTGAATTCGGGGCGTCAAGACAAAACTTTTTATGCCGAGATGTGGCAAGCCTTGAAGCAGAAAAAGAAATGGCGCGGGGAGATATGGAACCGGCGCAAATCGGGTGA
>CAIWKC010000236.1 GCA_903913145.1 uncultured Gallionellaceae bacterium
AGCCGATCTTTGAATAGCGCCCTGTTGGGCAAGTCGGTCAGGATATCGTGATAGGCTTGATAAGCAATCATTTCCTCAACCCGCTTGGATTCTGTTATGTCACGCGCTACGCCGTAGGTTCCAAAATACTCGGTATTACTTTGCTTTCCGTCCGGTGAATAAATACCCATCGAGTTGAACGAAATTGTCAGAAATGAATTTTCAAAAATGCGGCTTTCACCGTTATCTGTGTTGCACTTGAGCCGAAGTTCAACATTGGTTGAAGATCTCTCGCCAACTCTGCGCTCTTTGAAAACATAGCGGGCAAGTTCTATATCATCATCGTGAACCAGTATGGAATAATGTTTTCCAATTAATTCATCTCGAGTGAAGCCAAGTAAGTGGCGTGCCCGGTCATTCACATAAGTAAATGAACCATCCTCATCTAGCGTATAGATTATGTCAGGGGAGTTATCGACCAGAAATCTGTAGGTTTTTTCCGAGTTTTCTAACTGCCAGGCATATCGGCGATTTTCAGCCTCAAGCGCGCGCTTGTTAATAACTCTGTCAACCGTGTTGAGAAGTTCTTCACGTGCATAGGGTTTACGCAGAAAGTCGAATGCTCCACGTTTGAGCGCGCCGATCGCGGAAGAAATATCACTATTGCCGCTGATAAATATAACATCAGTATCCGCATTAGTGGCATTAATGAAATCAATAATTTCATGGCCGCTCATATCGGGCAGTTTCATATCGAGAATGGCCAAATCAAATTGGCTTTTCTTAAGATGCTCCAATGCCTCGCGACCACAACTGCCAGTCACCAATTGAAATTGGCGCGATTTAAGTATCTCGCAAAGGCTGCTTAGAATCCTCGGTTCATCATCAATTAAAAGAACGCGAGGCTGCACATTCGCCGACACAAGGTTTGCCGTGCCAAACACGGCTGCTGCAAAATTCGAATGTTCCAATTTTAAGTCCTGACTATTCACGTTGGCTTACACTGCGTTCATCGTTTTGGTTGGTTTGACAACCGCATTCTCAGAGACATTGGCAACCGGGAGGAAAATTTCGAAACTTGTTCCCCATTGCCCGCTACGGCAACTAATCAATCCATTCATTTTTTTAATCAGCCCTTGAACGATATTTAAACCAAGGCCGTGATTTCCCCCTTTTTTGCTACTGTACCCCGGACTGAAAAGATGGGTTAACACTTCAGATGGCATACCCGACCCACTGTCCCTTATGTATAACTCAAAATAAGCGCGTCCGTCACGTGTTTTAGGCCCTTTGTTGCAAACCTCAATAGTCCCGCCCAGCGGTAAAGCCTCTACCGCATTCTTGATCAGGTTCACCAGTACTTGCTTGAGTGAGTCTGCGGATGCAGAGGCTTTGGAATCTTGATCGGTTGTTTTGGCAACAATTTCAACAGAAGCAGGTAAATATCGACTGGTGGTAAAAAGTCGCACAACCTCATTTATCACACCATTAATCTCAGCCGTTTCATCCCGCATTGCGGCTTGTTCGCCGCCAAGCCCCCCAACGATGCGGCTCACACGGTCAATCTCCTCATTGAGAATAGACAGTTCTTCTACCACAGGTTCATTTTTGCTCACTTTGTCATCAAGTACGCTTAGATAATTTTTGATGATTGCAAGAGGATTGTTAACTTCATGAGCGACCCGTCGCGATGCTTCCCGATGTCTTTCATTCAGACCCTCAACGAGTTTTGCTAATTCGTCCTTTAGCGCTGCGGAGGATGCCATGGAGGTAGCTGCTTGTGACGCATATGAAAGAAGAAATCGTTCATTCCCCCACAATTCCTCTGCCTGTATTGGCGAAAACCCGCAGACCAGTACCCCTTGGCAGGATTGCCCGGAAATCATCGGCAGGTACGCCATATACTCAGTTCCCATCGCATGCAGTAGTTGTTCTTCAACCAGACCAAGCAACGTATCCCCATTTCTGATAAAAGTAACTTTTCTTTTCAATACCGAATCAGCCAAGATGCTTCCGCCGTCTAACGGTATTGAAAATTCGGCTAAACGCTGTTGTCTGTCTCCGATGGGAATACCGGACAAAGTTTGAGAATTGGCATTTTTCAAAAAGACGACTACATCTTGCAGGTTGAATAAAATTCTCGCCGTTCGACTAATTGCAGCGATCAGTTCGCCGCCACTTTGCATTCGGGCAAAAGTCTGGGCGGACGAAGCGATCAGTGCCGCATTACGAACTTCTTCAGCAAGCTTTTCCTGAACACGATCCGGAGACAATCCCGTAGGCTCGTAGGTGGCCGACGGGGGTTGTTGATCGATATCGGTCAGCGTTATTCCAAAATAGGAGGCCGCAGTTTTAGTCAGGCCATTCGCTGCAGTCTGAATCACTTTCAAATCCTCATCGTCTACCCCGCAAAAAGCCCCCACACCTTCAAGCGAGGGGCTGTCAATTGTATATTCGCTCAACAAATGTGCCAGGCAAACCAGACGTATCAAGGGGTGCGATGATTTTAAGCGGGCAATCGGTTCATGGTGGTAACGCACGCTGTCAGCCAAAAAGGAATCAAGATTCCATTGCTCGATGAGCCATGCGCCGGTTTCGGAATGTGAAACCCCAATAGCGCTTGTTTCAAAAGTGCAAAGACGTTCATCATCCTTCGCGTTGAAATTAGACAAGTAGTCTTCGGGGGCTGCACTCAGCAGGGCAAGTCTTCCCACATCATGCAACAAACCGGCAAGATAAGCTTCTTCGACATGCGAATAAGACATCTTTTTTGCCAGCTCCCGTGCCAGCACCGCAGACTTTAGGGAATGAACCCAAAAACCACGAAGATCAATTCCGGACATACGTGAAAAATTGTTGAACGTCTGATATATCGATTCACTGATCACCAAGGTTATGAGCACCTCGGTGCCAAGCGTGTTGATGGCCTGAAGCAAACTTACTTTACGATTACCGGAATGATAGGCAGAACTGTTGGCAACGGTGAGAACCTTGGCGGACATCACGGCGTCATAGGCAATCACCTTCTCAAGTTCACCTATACCAGCTTCATCACTTTGGCAAAGGGCAATCAGTTTGGAAAGTATTTGCGGCATCGCCGGTAACCGGGCTGCCAATAGTCGATTGCGAATAGGCTGATTGGATTTGTCTATGTTCATTTAAAACAACTAGCAATTAGAAAATCCCGTTAAATTAGTCTATTTATAATCTTCAAGGTATCTAACAAATCACCTTAATATGCAGATTTGATTATTATTGCTCCACAAATAGACTTTCCCATTTACAAAAAACGACCAGTCTGATAAATATAGCAAAGAAATTCAAAAAGTCAAACACATTGCAAGTATGGTTTTCTATTTTTTCTTGAATGGGTTATGCATTAGTATTAAACCGATTTCTTTGTTATTTTTTAACTCGGCATGAAGTGTTTAAAAATTACTTTTAGCCAGCGCGAGAACGTCTTTATTCGTGAAAGCGTATGTTGTTTATCAGCTCCGGTTGAAAAGACGTCGCCCGAAGAAGACCTTGTGCGCTGCAGCGCTTCTTCCTTTGTCGAGAGAAGCGAGTACCTAGAAACCTAGGCAAATATAGAATTTATTTGTGACATAGGTATTACTTCCATTAAAAAAGTTCGTCGAAAAATTATTTTAATGAATACGCTTGTTCACAGTCTTATGGTGAAGAGTCTTGAAAACATGCATTGAGAGTACTTCTGTTTCACTCAAAAAAACAGTCCACGTTAATGTTTCTCGCGCCAAGGTTGCGCGCATAGAAACAAGCAAAAATTCGAGAATGTTGAAAACAGAGAATGGAGGGTTGGCGGTGAATCCCGCCACAGGCGGAGGGAATTACCAAATTCTCTTTATATTAACAAGTTACAGGCTTGATGGCGGAGAGGGGGGGATTCTTATGCCGCCCGACAAATACCATTGATTTAATTGCATTTCTTCGTAGAACGGAGAGTTCATTTGTAGCAACTCTTTGTATCAGTTTGAATCCGATTTCCTCCTTAGTCAACGACAATCTTAAGGCACTCAAAATCCACTCTCAGTTGAAAACCTGCATACCGCCAAATCTGATTAGTTCATCTAGGGGTTAGCACTCATAATTGACCTCTACTTTGATTAAACTTTGTTCCCGATACATTTGCATTTGATGACCTAAAAGATTGATAATCAACCACAGACAAGTATGAGGCGCTTATGAACTACAAAGAACTTATTACGATAGAACCAGGTAAACGTGGCGGCAAGCCCTGCATCCGTGGTCTACGCATTACTGTTTATGACGTTTTGGATTACTTGGCGTCTGGCATGAGCGCCGCTGAAATACTTGCCGAGTTCGATTATTTGACTGCCGAAGATATACGGGCATGTTTGGCTTACGCCGCCGACCGTGAACATCACCAACTTGCGGTGAATGCTTGAAACTCCTGTTTGACCAGAACTTGTCACCAGCACTAGTGCAGGTGTTGGCAGACGTGTTCCCGCAGTCTCAACACGTTGCGAGACTTGGATTGGACAGAGTGCAAGATCATGAAGTTTGGGCATATGCCAGAGATAATGGTTATACCTTGGTAAGTAAGGATTCAGACTTTCACGATTTAAGCGTACTGTATGGAGCTCCACCGAAAGTAGTTTGGATTCGCCGGGGCAACTGTTCAACCAAGCAGATCGAACTGATACTTCGCAACAAGTTTGAATACATTAAG
>CAIWKC010000237.1 GCA_903913145.1 uncultured Gallionellaceae bacterium
AACTTTTATAAAAGAAAAACTCAGCATCGAAATACAAAGCCGGAATGTTATTCCAGCTTGACTTAATCCATGATCGCACGCTGGAGGACGCGTTTAAATTCCCGCGTGTAATTTGTGACCAGCGTGACTTCCAGACAAAGCGCATGGGTGAAGATCAGGATATCAAATGAGCCAATGGGTATGCCTTTCTTTCCTTCGCGGCGCCCCAAAGAGTGTGCTGTTACTAATGAAATTAACTTTATTATATTGATTAATAACAATTAAAGTTTTTTACAGATGTCCATAATTACTTTTTTAAATATTTTTTAAAAAAGTCCTAAAGTCTGACCAAATCTTGCCGATAGCATCATTAAATACCGTTGTAAGTTGCACTCAAACTATATTTAAATGAGAGGTTGCGCCATGGAAATTAATTCAGGTCATTCTAATGTGCAAATTGCGATTGCCGTTCAACCACAGAATCAGTCGGGTTATGCACAAAGCTTGGATAACGGCAAAGCATTCGATGTAACTGCTCAAGCCACGCCCCGTCCAACAGTTAATACCAGTGGCGAAGGTGTCGGCTATGTCATTGATGAGTGGGCGTGAGACAAACCACTAATTAAGGAAGATTAAGCGTGGCCATTTCTTCTATTCTCCCGAGAACGGCAACTCCCCCGCAGGGTGATGGGGCGCGTGATTTTGCATCTATCCCAGTTGTGCCATCCGGCGTTGAGCCGCAACCTGCCTTGCCTGCATTAAACGATGCGTCGAGTAAGGCAGATGCTGTTTCTAAAAATCCGACTTCTGCGCAAGTCTCTCAAGCCGTCAAACAGATCAATGATTCGTTTGCCATGCGCGGGCAAAATCTTTACGCATCCATTGAAAAAGATAAAGAAACCGGTATTAACGTTGTGAAGCTATTGGATAAAAACACGAAAGAAATAGTCCGGCAATATCCCGCCAAAGAAATAATCGCAATTGCGGCTGCTATCGCTCAATATCAGGAAAGCAAAGGGCAGTTGCTAGACATTAGTGCCTAGTTTTTTATCAGAGAACACCTATAAAAAAACAATTTGTTGCAGCTCAAAAGTGACACACCCGTAGTGAGACACTTTAAAATCGACTCATTACACGGTTTTCTCTGTGATCTCTTTAAACTATGTGTCTAGAGTTAGGTTTTTAGGAATATTCATTCGCCATTACCTCCCCAATGACATTTTTTGACTCTTTTTGAGAATGACTGCCAAAAAAGGTCACCATCTCAACCTCGGCCAATCTCAACATATTGATAAAAATAGATTAATTCTCTGGCATGCTGATTGCATTAGCTCAACTGTCAAAATCTGGTGAAACCAAACTGTTAAAAAAAGTAAGTCTCCAGATTAGTCGAAAAACTCAAAGGTTTCTCAATAATGGAAAGCCGGTATTTATCGGTATCCTTTCTCGGGCATTCTGTCCCCTGAAACATACCGTCTGTCCCCTTTTTTTCGCCGCCCATCGTCATGTCTAAAGAACTGTCACATGGATTTGGGATGCCTTCTATTTTTTTGCTAATGTCTGTTCCATCCCGCTAGCCAAGGCGGAGTCAATTAAACAAAGGAGTAGATCATGAGAAACTTGCCCCAATTAGATCAAGACTGGCATCCACTCTGCACAGATTCATTATTCGAAATCCCAACGGAGCGTCCTGTCATTTGTATGGAACATCAGAAAACCAAGGAACACGCTTACTACGATGTCAAGATGGAACGCTTCCTATCACAGCAAGAAGCCCACGATGCGCTTAGAGGTTATAGCTGGTAAGCAGTTAATCAAATACAGAACAAAATGAAATCACTCACCATAGCAAATCACTGATCGCTCTCCAAGTGATCGTTACTGGTGAATGTCCAAGTGCGGGTAATACTCAGAATGTCAGTTTCTTTGCTAATATCAGGTGGAAACACAGCATACGGGGCAGCCAGTTTGACGATGCGCATTGCAGCGGCATCAAGAATGCGCTGCCCTGAAGGACGGCTGATTTCAACACTTTCCACACTACCATCTGAGCGAATTGATACTGTCAGAGTCAATTTGCCGTAAATTTTCTGGTCGCGTGCTTGCTGCGGATAATTCATGTTGCCGATACGTTCTATTTTGCTGCGCCAGTCCTCAATATATTGAGCGTAACGATATTCCTGAGCACGCGCTCCAATGAATTTGCGCTTGGGCAGCTTTTCGTAGGTTTCAGTATTTTTATTGATTTCCGCTTCCATTCGTGCCATCGCTAAAGAACGCGTGACCAAGTCTTCACCTCTGGTTTCATTGCTGACCGCTTGCTGAATGTTTGTTTCCTTGGGAACACTGTAATTGCTCTTTATTTGCGTCAACAACCGTTTTGCTTCCTGTTCCAACTGCTTTACGCGATGAGCTGATTGTTCAGGGGAGAATTGTTCACTTTCACCCAGAGCCGGCATCGGTGTTTTTGTATGGCGATCATTCGCAGTGTTGCCACCGCCATCGAGATTATTTTGCGCCAATTTGCTCGCGTTGACCGGGCGCATGCGCGATTTACTATTCACCAGCACTACTTCAAGCGGCTCCAAAGGCATGCTCATCGCCTTTTTTGTTTCCGGAAAAGCAAATCCGATACCGAACAATACGACGGCATGAAATCCGAGCGAAAAAAGCGCGGCAATGGCGATACTCTTTTTTGGCAACCATCCTTTCATGCAGGCGTCGCCTCAACCACTGATATAAAACGCGCATTAAAATTCAAGTCTAGCAGATCAATCTCCCCTATCTCCAAAATAGCCTGCGTGTTTGGCGGTAACTCAGGCAAAGATGAAATACGGCTTACAAGTGGAATCTCGGTTAATCTAACCAGATTCTCGCGCAACACCGTCACCTCAAATTGCTGCACTTTTTCTTGCAACAACCAACGCAAACACCAGTAACGCTCCATCTGCCGCTGAAAATCATTATAGAGAGTATAGGCCGCATCGAAATCACGCAAGATGGCAAATAATGCAATATCGTTTTTTTCATACACCGGTGTTTCGTTGCGCAGCAAATTAATGATCTGGCGCTGGTTCACCAAGTCTACATAGCGGCGCAAAGGGGAACTTGACCACATGTACTGTGCGACACCCAAACCCTGGTGCGGAGCGGAGACCGTGCTCATTTTCACTTTACCATTAGTTTGCGTGCGGTATATTCCCGCAACATCGTTGTCGGCAAGCAATTTTCCCCACGTACTGTTAACTAAAATCATCAACTCGGAAACCACCTTGTCGATGGGCGAGCCGCGCAAGCGGTTGCTAATCTTGATGTGATCGTTTTCCACATAAAAATTGTAGTCAATTTGCTGCGGACTGTTTTCGCCAGATTTACCGCGCAATGCTTCCAGTTTGTTGGCAAAGTTCCACAACACCGTCAATTCATTGGCATAGTTGTAATCAAACTTTCCTGAAGCGATGGTTGCTTCGTTGAACAAAGGTTCAAGCGTGTCGTGCCGTAAATTGGCGGCGATATGCAAACTTTCCAGACAGCTTTCGCTCTTTAAGATATCAAACGAGGTCGCATCCACTTCCAGATAAAGCGAAAGCGCGGGGCAAACTTTATCAGCGCACAAAGTAAACGCTTGCACTACATTTTCCGGCAACATGGTGATCTTGTTTCCTGGCATATAAACAGTGGAAAGACGCTGCCCGGCAATTTCATCAATTGAGGTATTGGGTAGAATTCCCAACGCAGGTGCAGCAATGTGAATGCCCACTCGCCAATTACCATTCGCAATTTGCTCCAATGAAAAAGCATCGTCGATCTCGGTGGTGGTGGCATCGTCAATACTAAATGCGTTGACTGAAGCATGCGGTAGTTCAGGATAAGCCGACACACTGGCGTCGGGGAAACCGGCTCCCTTGGGGAAATTTTCAAATAAAAAACGATTGAAGTGGTAATCGTGGGTAGATGGAATTGCACCGCACCGATGTAACAAATGTGCCGTCGAAAGATGCGTCAGTGCACACGCGGCCTCCACTGCCTTTACTTCCAGCGTATTGCGATCCGGTTTATATAAAATCTGATCAAGCTTATCGGTAAAATCCGCTGGCAGCGTAAATGCCGTTAATTCTTCGGTATAACGTGCTTGCAAAGCTGCCTGCTGGCGTTTTTTTTCGGCACCGGCCAGCGCCGATTTTAAGGCATCCGGCGGGGCCGACTTATAACGTCCTTTGCCTTTTTTATAGAAGTGCATCGGCGAAGAGTGCAGGCGGATAAGCGTTCCTGCTGCCTCAACCGGCGTGGGCACGTGCCCGAAATATTCCTGAGCCAATATATCGAAGCCAAATTCTTCCTGAGGACACGATTCCCAAAGAAAATCCACATCGATATCGGCGGAAACGGTTTCTGCCTGCGCCAAAAACTCAGCCAGTCCGGGTTGTGCAAAGCGCAACATCACGTTGGCAGATTTGATCTTGCTGCGTTTGCCGTGGGTGTTCTCGACTTGGAGCGAGGTCGTATTGTCCGCAAGAATGTTGCCAACCTTAAAACCGCCGTCTTCTTCGTAAAAAATATTCATCTGGAGCCACGCAAAAATCGAGGCGTCATTATAACTCAGCCTATCATTGAACTTTCTTCGTGCTAATCTATACTAAGAGATCAAACCTTTCCATACCTAAATCTATTAACCATCAGGAGAAAAATATGAAAAAACTCATTAGCAGTTTCATTATCGCATCCGGCACTGTATTCAGTGTCCCAATGGCGTCAGCCTGCGAACCAATGTATGGGGACCATTCAAGTACAGTAATTTTTGAAGCAATGGATGCTAATAAAGACGGTCTAATTTCGAAAAAAGAATTCGATGCTTATCAAAAGAAGCATTTCAAGGAAATGGATGCCAATCACGATGGCAAGATCACGATTGAAGAATTCGAAGCCGAGCATTCCAAGATGCATAAAGATCATTGTGATGAACCACATCACGGATTCGGACAACATCCCGAATACGATTCCGAACAAAGTGATTCGTTTATCAGCAAACGCTTTGAAGCTGCAGATACAAACCACGACGGGGCGCTAAGTCGCGAAGAGGCCAAGAACATGCCAATGGTTCTGGAACACTTTGATGAAATCGACACCAACAAAGACGGCAAAGTGACCGAAGATGAAATAAAAGCCATGATGGAAGGGCATGACACTGAGCCCGAGCAAAGCAAAGATACGAAGGTACCTGAAAAGAAGTAATTAGCCTTTAGGGTAGGATTTGCATAAAAATTAA
>CAIWKC010000238.1 GCA_903913145.1 uncultured Gallionellaceae bacterium
AGGGCATGGGAACTGTGCGGTGCGGTGGTGAGTGAATTGACCCCGCAGCAGCATGATGAAGTATTCGCTGCCGTCAGCCATTTGCCACATCTACTTTCATTTACCTTGGTGCATGATTTGGCTCAACGCGACAACCGAGAACAGTTACTTTCCTTTGCTGCCAGTGGTTTTCGTGACTTCACTAGAATTGCGGCTAGCTCGCCGGAAATGTGGCGCGATATCAGTCTTGCTAACCGTGATGCATTGATGCGTGAAGTGAAGCAATACGCTGACGAACTCTATGCTGTATATCAAGCGTTGGAGCATAAAGACGCCGCTAAGTTGGAAGAGATTTTCAGTTTGGCGAGGGAAGTGCGGAGTGGTTGGACTCAGCAATAGGTTTGTTGGGTTACCCTAATCGTTCGTGGTGAGCTTGTCGAACCATCTGCCACTACCTCCGACGATGTTGACTTTGCCATCGGGCAACCCCATTCCCCTCTGGTATCATAGCGACCTCAAATTTAATAAGCCCAACCCGCTTCATGGCTCGTTTTCAATGACATCCGAAAATTTTCTTGATCTGCCTCCTTTAATGTCTGCTCACGGTACTGTGCTCTTGCCCGGCTCGAAGAGTATTTCCAACCGCGTGCTGCTGTTGGCTGCACTCGCTGAAGGCGAAACCGAAGTAAGCGACCTGCTGCATTCGGACGACACAGAACGCATGCTGGACAGCTTGGAAAAGCTTGGAATTGGAATCGAGTTGCCAGGCAAAACCGATTTTTCCAACACGCATCGCATAAAAGGTTGTGGTGGCAGCTTTCCCGTTAAGCAGGCCACGCTCTTTCTCGGCAATGCGGGTACAGCATTTCGGCCTTTAGTTGCTGCGTTGGCTTTGTCGGGTGGGCATTATGATCTGTTCGGAGGAACCAGTAATTCCCCTGGCGGGCGTATGCATGAACGCCCCATTGGTGACTTGGTGGATGCGTTGCGCCAACTTGGCGCGGACATCAACTACCTGGACAACGAAGGTTTTCCGCCATTGCGTATTTCCCCGGCGAAACTTGCAGGTGATATGGTGAAAGTGCGTGGTGACGTGTCCAGCCAGTTTCTTACCGGATTGCTGATGGCTTTGCCTTTGCTGAATCGTACAGTGAAGGTTGAAGTATTGGGTGAACTGATCTCCAAGCCCTATATTGAAATTACACTGGCAATGATGGAGCGCTTTGGCGTAGTAGTGCACCGCGATGGTTGGCGCAGCTTTACCGTGGCGGCTGGCAGTCACTATGTATCACCGAAAGAGATATTTGTCGAAGGCGATGCTTCATCAGCTTCTTATTTTCTTGCCGCCGGCGCCATCGGCAGTGGGCGAGTGCGAGTTGAGGGGGTCGGAAAGAGCAGTGTGCAGGGCGATGTACGCTTCTCCGAAGCACTGGAAAAAATGGGCGCAATTATCAGTATGGGCGACAATTGGATTGAGGCGCGTGCGCCAGCCGATAACAAACTAAAAGCTATCGACCTTGACTGCAACCATATCCCCGATGCGGCGATGACGTTGGCAGTGGCTGCGTTGTTTGCCGATGGCACAACAATTTTGCGCAACATTGCCAGTTGGCGCGTGAAGGAAACTGATCGCATCGCTGCCATGGCGACCGAGTTACGCAAAGTAGGCGCAACGGTAGAAGAGGGCGCGGACTTCATTCGCATCACTCCACCAGCGCAAATCAAACATGCGGCCATCGATACCTACGACGACCACCGTATGGCGATGTGTTTCTCGCTGGCGGCTTTTGGCGGTGCGGGCGTTCGTATCAATGATCCCATGTGTGTTGCAAAAACATTCCCTGATTATTTCGAGCGTTTTATGAGCGTGGTGCAAAAGGCTTCCCTCTCCCCAGTCCTGGATAATCAACTAGCCATTCGACTAAGCCCGCAAGCGGGCAAGTCGCTGGTTATCCCCCGGGAGGAGAGGGAGCTATATATTCCGGTGATTGCTATTGACGGCCCTTCTGCTTCGGGCAAAGGCACGGTTGCGCAGCGTGTGGCGACTGCATTGGGATTTCATTATCTCGACAGCGGCGCGTTGTATCGTTTGTTGGGTTTGGCAGCACAACGGCGTGGAATTGCTATGGATGCAGAAGATCAATTGGCAGACTTGGCAAGTGAGATTGAAATCCGTTTTGAGGGCGCTGATATCTGGTTGGATGGAGTACAGGTTGGGGATGAATTGCGTACCGAGGAAGCGGGTTCTGCTGCTTCCAAAATCGCAGCTTTACCCAAGGTACGTGCGGCTTTGCTGGACAAACAGCGCGATTTTCGGCGCGCGCCGGGGTTGGTGGCGGACGGGCGTGATATGGCGTCGGTGGTGTTCCCCGATTCGGATTTAAAGATATTTTTAACCGCCAGCGCGGAGGCGCGTGCAGAACGCCGCTTTAAACAGTTGAAAGAAAAAGGAATGGGTGCTAATATCGCCGCCCTTTTGCAGGATATTCAGGCGCGCGACGAGCGAGATACTCAACGTAGCGTAGCTCCACTGCAACAGGCGCAAGGCGCGAGCTTGCTGGATACGACCACTCTGAACATCGAGCAGGCGGTTCAGGAAGTGCTAACTCGCTATCAGGCGGTGATCGAGAAACAGGCGTAGCCTATGTTTGCCTCCTCTCCTGTGGTATGCCAGCGACTTGCACAGCTTTATCGTGCTTAGTCGAATGGCTAGTTGTTCCACCAGAGGATTGAGGTGAGGGGCGGGCGCGATGTTTCAAAAATGGGTGCTTCACTTGCCCGCTGGAGTCCAAATAGAGCCTTCTGTTTGGGTTTTTTAACTAACCCCCGCTTATCACGGGATTATTGTTCTGAAAGTAAATCGAAAATGACCGCTGTCGCCGAAATGGAAATGGAAAGTTTTGCCTCTCTGTTTGAAGAAAGCCTGAGCCGCAAAGAAATGCGCGCAGGTGAACTGATCACTGCTCAAGTTGTACGCGTTGAGCAAAATGTGGTCGTTGTAAATGCCGGACTGAAGTCCGAAAGTTTTATCCCCGTTGAAGAATTCAAAGACGCAGCGGGCAACATTGAAGTTAAAGCAGGCGATTTCACCACCGTGGCGATCGAATCGCTGGAAAACGGCTATGGCGAAACGCGCTTGTCGCGTGAAAAAGCCAAGCGTCTGGCTGCCTGGATCGATCTGGAACAAGCGATGGAAGAAGGCCGTATCGTTGAAGGTTATGTCAGCGGCAAGGTTAAGGGCGGTTTGACTGCCATGGTGAACGGCATCCGTGCATTCTTGCCCGGTTCGCTGGTGGATACACGTCCTGTTAAGGACACCACACCATACGAAAACAAGACGATGGAATTGAAGGTGATCAAGCTGGATCGCAAGCGTAACAACGTGGTGGTTTCTCGCCGCGCTGTACTGGAAGCGTCGCAAGGTGCTGATCGCGATACCTTGATGGAAAATCTGAAAGAAGGCGCAATCGTTAAGGGTATCGTTAAGAACATCACTGACTACGGCGCATTCGTTGACTTGGGCGGTATTGATGGTCTGTTGCACATCACCGACTTGGCATGGCGTCGCGTGAAGCACCCATCCGAAGTGTTGACTGTTGGCGATGAAGTTGAAGCCAAGATCCTGAAATTTGACCAAGAGAAGAATCGTGTTTCTCTGGGCATCAAGCAAATGGGCGATGATCCTTGGAATGGTCTGGCACGTCGCTACCCACAAGGCACACGTCTGTTCGGTAAGGTGACTAACCTGACCGACTATGGTTCTTTCGTTGAGATCGAACAAGGTATCGAAGGTCTGGTGCACGTTTCCGAAATGGATTGGACTAACAAGAACGTTCATCCTTCCAAGGTTGTTGCCCTAGGCGACGAAGTAGAAGTGATGATCCTTGAAATCGACGAACAACGTCGTCGTATTTCCTTGGGTATGAAACAGTGCAAGTCCAATCCTTGGGACGACTTTGCGCTTAACCACAAGAAGGGCGACAAAGTTAAGGGCGCCATCAAGTCCATTACTGACTTCGGCGTGTTTATCGGCTTGGATGGCGGTATCGACGGTCTGGTGCATCTGTCTGACTTGTCTTGGAATGTTGCCGGTGAAGAAGCTGTGCGCAACTACAAGAAGGGCGATGAACTGGAAGCGACCGTTCTGGCTATCGATGTTGAGCGCGAGCGTATTTCTCTGGGCGTGAAACAACTGGAAGGTGACCCATTTGGCGGATTTGTTTCCGGTCATGACAAGGGCGCCGTCGTTACCGGCGTTGTGAAGTCACTGGATGCCAAGGGTGCTGTCGTTATGCTCGAAGGTGACGTTGAAGCTTACCTTAAGGCATCTGAAGTTTCCGCTGATCGCGTGGAAGATATTCGCGGTCACCTGAAAGAAGGCGATAAAGTGACTGCGCTGATCATCAATGTGGATCGCAAGAATCGTGGCATCAATCTTTCTATCAAGGCGATGAACAAGGCTGATGAGGCATCTGCAATGCAGAAATTTGCTGCGGACAATCAAAGCACGGCTGCAGGTACAACCAATCTGGGTGCGTTGCTGAAAGCCAAGATGGATTCCAATAAGGCTGATGCATAATCGGGAGTAAAAGGACTATGACTCGTTCTGATCTTATTATTAAACTGGCTGAGCGCTATACACAGTTGCTAGGCAAGGATGCGGAGTTGGCTGTCAAGGTTATCCTCGATAGCATGTCTTCGACTTTGGCTAGAGGCGGGCGCATTGAGATACGCGGTTTTGGCAGTTTTGCTTTGAACTATAGACCACCTCGTCTCGGGCGCAATCCCAAGTCAGGTGACAAGGTTCAAGTACCGTCAAAATATGTACCTCATTTCAAAGCTGGAAAAGAGTTGCGTGAACGGGTAGATTACCCGCAGCCGTAATCCTGATGAGCAAGTAAATCAATTGGCGGCTGATCGCAAGATGAGCCGCCAATTTTTTTGTCTATTTGTGCCATATTCCCCTACGAATTGCGCTTTTTTGCTTCAAGGGTTCATGGTATTGTTGCGTCCCATCTAATATGGTTAATTAAAGATGCGATATTTTGTTTGGCCGATGCGTGGTGTATTGTTTTTGATGCTGCTTGGCTTTGCAGTAAAAAATGATCAACCTGTTGCGTTGAAATATTTCTTCGGCTTTGAATGGCAGGCATCATTGGTTGTCATCCTGTTGTGTTTTTTTTCCATCGGTGTATTGATTGGTGTTTTGGCAATGCTGGGTAATATGTTCCAACAACGCCGTGAACTGGTGGAGCTGCGCCGAATTGTGCAACTGAAGAAAAAGCTGGACGGACGCGAAGATGTCTAAAATTTACGTATTTAACTCCCTACATTTTGAACTTCATTAGTTATGGAATTTGAGCCTTGGATGTTGCTGGTCTTCCCGCTGTTTTTTGGTATGGGATGGTTGGCGGCACGTCTAGACATCAACGAATTGCTGTCCGAATCCAGCGTATTGCCTCACACCTATTTTCAAGGTCTGAATTTCCTGCTTAACGAGCAGCAGGATGAGGCGATCGAGGCCTTTATTGAAGTAGTCAAAGTTGATCCGCAGACAGTTGAGTTGCATTTTGCCTTGGGTAGTTTGTTCCGTCGTCGCGGAGAGGTTGATCGTGCTATCCGAATGCATCTGAATTTGGTGGAACGAGGAGATCTGAACGCAGAAAAAAGACAGCAGGCCTTATTTGAACTGGCACAAGATTATTTAAAGGCGGGTATTTTGGATCGCGCGGAAAACTCTTTTGCCGATTTGAAATCAACACGCTACGAAAAAGAGTCGCTCGATTTTCTGCTGGAAATTTATCAAAAAGAAAAAGACTGGCTGAAAGCAATCGATATGACTCAACGCCTGACAGCACTGACAGGTGAATCGCACAGCAAAGAAACAGCATTTTTCTTTTGCGAATTGGCAGTGATAGAGCTAGCCAACAAACAAGTAGACTCGGCAACGGTGCATTTGGAACAGGCGCTCGCTGTTGATCCTTCGGGCGTGCGAGCCACGATCATGCTGGGTGATATCGAAATCTCCTCAGGGAAACAAGTTCAGGCAATTGAACTGTGGAAAAGAATCGAGCTTCAAGATGCGCAATACCTGCCCTTGGTGGCGGAACGATTGTTGCAGGCATATCGTAAAAATAATAATGAACATGTGGGCATCACATTACTGGAAAGTTATTTAACCAAATACCCTTCACTGGATCTGATGAATGTGTTGTTCAATGCCATATTGCAGAGAGATGGTGCTGAAGCAGCCTACAAATTGGTGCGCAACGAACTGAAGCGTAACCCCACTCTTTTGGGGCTCGACAAGTTGTTGGAAGCAACCCTTCTGGATGTTAAAACCGAGCGACGCGCAGATGTTGAACTGGTGAAAAATTTGGTTCATCAACGTACGCGTGCCCTGTCAATGTACCGTTGCAAGCGTTGCGGTTTCAAAGCGCATCTATTTTATTGGCATTGTCCGGCTTGTAATGGCTGGGAGACTTATTCGCCCCGACGTACCGAAGAGATTGGAGTGACGGCTTGAGTGATCCTAAAATTATCGTGGCGCTCGATTATGCTGATGCAGATTCGGCATTGTCATTGGTGAACCTACTCAATCCTGCTTTGTGCAGACTTAAAGTTGGCAAAGAATTATTCACTGCTGCCGGGCCACAATTGGTCGAGCAACTTATGCGGCACGGTTTTGAAGTTTTCCTCGACCTGAAATTTCATGATATTCCCAACACGACGGCGCAAGCTTGTAAAGCCGCGGCGACCTTGGGTGTGTGGATGGTTAATGTGCATGCACTCGGTGGCAGACGCATGATGGAGGCGGCGCGCGAAGCATTGGCCAACTTTAACAAACCACCGCGTCTGATTGCAGTCACGGTACTGACAAGTATGGCGCAGACAGACCTTGCGGAAGTGGGAATATTGGTTTCACCCGCAGAGCAAGTATTGCATCTGGCTGCATTGGCTCAAGCCAGCGGAATGGATGGAGTAGTATGCTCCGCACTAGAAGCTCCGCTACTCCGCAAACAAGCCGGAAATGAATTTTGTCTGGTTACGCCCGGCATTCGTCCCGCCGAAGCCGTGACTGACGATCAGTCGCGGATCATGACGCCGCGTGCCGCACTGGAAAGTGGTTCAAGTTATCTGGTCATCGGACGACCCATCACCAAAGCGGCCGATCCATTACTTGCGTTACAACAAATTTCAAACGAAATAGGAGGACTGGCATGAGGGAGTTTTTATGAATACACTGCCACCATTTAAAGATGCTCGCATATTAGTTGTGGGCGATGTCATGCTTGATCGCTATTGGTTTGGCGACGTTCACCGTATTTCACCTGAAGCACCCGTACCCGTGCTCAAAGTAAGCCGGGTGGAAGAACGTCCGGGTGGCGCGGCCAACGTGGCGCGCAACATCGCTTCGCTGGGTGCGCACTGTACTTTATTGTCTGTCGTTGGCGCGGACGAAGCGGGTGATTGTCTGCAACGTTTGCTGACGGAGCAAGGCGGGGTAGATGCGCTGTTGCATCGTGACGAAGGATTTTCAACCATCGTTAAATTGCGCGCTATTGCTCGTCAACAACAATTACTGCGCATCGATTTTGAAACACCGCCCAGCCACGAAGTGCTGAAAGCAAAGCTGGAAGAATTCAAAGTCAAACTATCGGATTGTGATGTGGTGATTTTGTCAGATTACGGCAAGGGTGGCTTGGCACATATTGCTGAAATGATCAAAGCGGCACGGGCTGCCGGAAAACCGGTACTTGTCGATCCCAAAGGGGATGACTATGCGCGTTATCAAGGCGCGACTTTGCTGACCCCAAATCGCAGCGAGTTCCATGACGTGGCGGGTAGTTGGAGCAGTGAAGCCGAATTGAATACCAAAGCAGAAAAATTGCGTACCGAATTACAACTTGAAGCTTTGCTGGTAACACGCAGTGAAGAAGGGATGAGCCTGTTCCGTGCCAATAGTGTTTTGCATGAACCTACGCAGGCACGTGAAGTATTCGACGTGAGCGGTGCCGGTGATACCGTGATCGCTACATTGGCCGTTATGTTGGCAAGCGGAGCCGAGCTAGGCGACGCTGTTCGAATTGCCAATCGTGCAGCGGGGATTGTAGTCGGCAAGCTAGGCACGGCAGTTGTGTCACGCCAAGAGATTCTGCAGGACATGTCTTAGCAGACATCAAGATACGAAATTAATGCTGAAAGCCTGACTTCACGTAAATGAAAGTGGCTATCCATTGAATTAATTTTGCGCACTCGTTTGCAACCAAATGCTTACGGAAATGCATTTTTCTTTCTAAGAAAAAGTTCCCGCGGCATTACGCAACGAAACTTTTCCATTTGCCTTTATTTTCATAATTGGCAATCGCTGCCGTACCCTGAAGAATCGTATTTCATCCCGCAATAATTTTTTTACTCCAAGGTGTGAGTTATATTCCCATGCGGTAATTTATTGTTTGGTAAGATAATTTAAGTCGCACTTTTCACGCTTATATCAAAGTGGCTCCGTGCCTATTATAAAAATGGCTCTTGTCGGCAAACCAATTCAAGAGGAGAATATTTTCATAGCAATCCAATAACTAGCTGTCTTATGACAGTAGTGGAGGTATTCAATGCGTGTCGTTGTACTTGGTAGTGGTGTGGTAGGCGTAACGAGTGCTTATTATCTTGCCAGAGCAGGGTTTGAAGTGACTGTGATTGATCGCCAACCAAGCGTTGGCATGGAAACAAGCTTTGCTAATGCCGGACAAGTGTCTCCGGGGTATTCAGCACCTTGGGCAGCACCAGGTATTCCGATAAAGGGATTTAAATGGTTATTTCAGCGACATGCCCCGCTGTCAATTTGGCCAGATGGATCACTTTGGCAGTTGCAATGGGCAAGCATGATGTTGAGAAATTGCACTGAAAGTCGTTACGCAATCAATAAATCACGCATGGTACGTCTGGCTGAATATAGTCGTGATTGTTTGCGCCAGCTTCGCTCTGAAATTAATATTAACTATGAACAGCGCTCTCAAGGCACATTGCAGGTTTTTCGAACTCAAAAGCAATTGGAAGGCGCCGGAAAAGACATCGAAGTGCTTAGAGAATGCGGCGTTCAATTCGAGTTGCTTGATCGAGATGGCTGTGCACGTGCCGAGCCTGCGCTCGGAATAGTAAAGAACAAACTGGTGGGTGGATTGCGGTTGCCTGGAGACGAAACCGGTGATTGTCACCTATTTACCACTTTGCTTTCAGAAGAAGCCAAGAAGTTGGGCGTTGTTTTCAAATTTGATCAATCTATTAAAAGGTTGGTAAGAACAAATAATAAAATAACGAGTGTGGAGACAGAAACTGAACTGATTAAGGGCGATCAGTTTTTAGTCACCCTTGGCAGTTATTCTCGCCAGATGATGCAAGAATTGAATCTAAATATCCCACTTTATCCAGTAAAAGGTTACTCCCTCACTGTACCCATCATCAATGCTGAAGCGGCCCCCATTTCGACAATCATGGACGAAACCTATAAGGTAGCCATAACGCGCTTTCAGGATCGCATTAGAGTGGGTGGCATGGCTGAATTATCAGGCTTTGACTTAACACTTAACCCCCGACGTCGTGAGACGCTTGAAATGGTGGTCGGAGATCTTTTCCCATCGGGAGGCGACATTCCTGCGGCCACTTTCTGGACAGGGTTGCGACCAATGACCCCCGATGGCACACCTATCATCGGTGGTACAAAGTATGACAATTTGTGGCTCAACACGGGTCATGGCACGTTAGGATGGACGATGTCTTGCGGCTCTGCCCAACTTATTGCTGACTTGATAGCGAAAAGGCGGCCGGCTATTTTATCCGATGATCTGGCGCTCTCACGGTATGAGAAAAATTACACAGCGGGTAAGCCAATTCAGTTAAATCGCAACCAGTTGGCTTGAATTTCAGGATCTTTGAATGGCTCGTCCCACTGTTGCCAAGATACGTCTCGATTCATTTAGGCACAATTATTTGTTGGCCCGATCAATACACGGTCACCAAGCTCTCGCTGTGATCAAAGCGAATGCTTATGGGCATGGCGCCGTAAAATGCGCGCAAGCCATTGAGAATGTCGCTGACGGGTTTGCCGTGGCTACGATTGAAGAAGCATTGCAACTACGTGAAGCCAAGATCACTAAGCCGATTTTACTGCTCGAAGGTTTCTTTGAAGCAACAGAACTGCCAGTCATTGCCCAGCATGATTTATGGGTGGTCGTGCATCACGAATGGCAGGTTCAGGCTTTGTTGACTGCAGAGTTGTCCAGACCACTAAATGTCTGGTTAAAAATGGATAGTGGGATGCATCGGGTTGGTTTGTCACCTGAAAACTATCGGTCAACTTATGAGCAGCTGATTCACCATCCGAATGTCGCACAGGTTGTATTGATGAGTCACTTTGCGTGTGCGGATGAAACAGCAAGTGATCACCCGATACAGCAAATTCAAACTTTTCGTTCAGCAACAACTGGGCTCAATGCACCGGCAAGTTTATCGAACTCGGCAGGCATACTCGGTTGGCCTTCATCGTATGCTCAATGGGGCAGACCGGGCATTATGTTATACGGCGCGGATCCAACTAATAACTTATCAGTTGAGTTAAATAAAAAATTGCAGGCAGTCATGCAATTTGAATCTAAAATATTTTCGATTCGAACGCTGTCTAAAGGTGAGTCAGTTGGGTATGGTTGTTCCTTTGTTGCAGAACGTACCACCCGAGTTGGAGTCGTAGCCTGTGGTTATGCAGATGGTTATCCTCGACATGCGCCAACCGGTAC
>CAIWKC010000239.1 GCA_903913145.1 uncultured Gallionellaceae bacterium
ATGTCGTCATACTTGACATGATTTTAATATTTTCTTTAAGGGGTGTTTAACTATGAGTAACGAACATTTGGACACAAAAGCATTAAGAATTGTTCAAGAAGACACACTGAAGCAACTTGAGTCTCAACAAAACAATGTTAAAGATTTGCAAAATAAATTGTCAACGATAAATGCCAAGCTCCAAAAAAAGGAAGGCTTGTCTGAAGAGGACATTAAATATATGGGCAGTCTAGGCTGGCTTACTGCGTTGTCGGTAGCGATTGCTACTGCAGCCGCTAGCCTTTAATTGGCTGCTGAAAGTGAGCGCGGTAAAACAGTATGGTTAATACTGCATGATACTGCTCGCGGTAATTTAGAATTGTGCGTAGCCGGGTCAGTCAACTGATTTCTAGAAATCTTTTAAACAACTAGATTGCCTGGCTAGCGCATACGTGTCAAAATTCCTCTGGAATAAATTAATCTCTAAACTCAAAAGGTTTCGGAGATTTTTTATGTCCGGTCACTTGTCGCTTACCCATTCAATATTTGACTACTTTTGAGTAGTTGACAGATTATTGCTTGTCAATCAACGCATATTTTTGGATATTTATGTGTGGATGGTTTGGGAATATTACATTTGGTTGTTTTTACTGGCATAAATCTATGATCGGCGTGGTGGAATTCAACAGGCCAAGGGTTGGCCAAGGGTTAAATGATTTCAAGGCAGTAGAATGTCGAATCTCGCTGATTGAATTTAATCACAGCTCTTCCGTAACTTCACGTTTTCCAGTAAAGTGAGCGCCCTTAATAACAAGAAGAGTTTAGCTATGAGCGCGAAAGGGCAACAATTACAAGACCCGTTTCTGAATGCATTACGCAAGGAACATGTGCAGGTCGCAATTTACCTCGTCAACGGCATCAAGTTACAAGGCCAAGTTGAGTCTTTTGATCAATATGTGGTTTTGCTAAAAAATACCGTCACCCAGATGGTTTACAAGCATGCCATTTCTACCATCGTTCCTGCACGAGCTGTCAATATACCGTACGACGCTGACTGATGTCGCTTTCGACCACTGCCCCTAACACGGCAGTTTTAGTCAGTCTCAATTTCGGTGCGCCGGATTATGCTGAAAGTTTGGAAGAGTTGCGTTTGCTGGCTGAAAGTGCCGGAGTTCAAACTCTTGCGCTGATAGAAGGCAAACGGCAACGTCCCGATGCTTCTACTTTTGCCGGAAGTGGCAAGGTTGACGAGATAGCCGCAATTGTCGAAGAACTTGAAGTTCCTTTGGTGATTTTTAACCATGACCTGTCACCGGCTCAAATGCGCAATCTGACTGCCAAACTGCAGACTCGTGTTATTGACCGTACCATGTTGATACTGGATATTTTTGCTTTGCGAGCACAGAGTCATGAAGGCAAAGTGCAAGTCGAATTGGCGCAACTAAAATATCTTTCCACTCGTCTGGTGGGGATGAACACAGATATGGGCCAGCAGAAATATGCAGTTGGAGCGCGTGGCCCCGGTGAAACGCAACTGGAGTTGGACAGGCGCAAGCTTGACAGGCGTGTGCATCTGCTGAACGAGCGTTTAAAGCAACTCAAACGCCAGCGCGAATTGCAGCGCAAAGCACGCAACCGTTCAGAAGTGTTGTCAATTTCTATTGTTGGCTATACTAACGCCGGAAAGTCTACTTTATTCAATCGCTTAACAAATGCCAATGTTTATGCAGCCGACCAGTTGTTTGCTACGCTGGATACAACTTCGCGCAAATTGTTTTTGGAAGGCGAGACCAAGGTGCAGGTGATTTTGTCAGATACTGTGGGTTTTATCAGACACTTGCCGCATGGCCTGGTGGCCGCTTTTAGAAGCACGCTGGAAGAAACTGCCCACGCCGATCTGTTGCTGCATGTGGTTGATATCAATAGCCCTGAGCGCAATGATCAAGTCGCCGAGGTCAATAAGGTACTTTCGGAGATTGGCGCACAAAACATTCGTCAAATAGTACTGTATAACAAAATTGATTTGCAAAATTTACCTGCCACAGTGAAGCGGGATGAATATGCTAAAATTACCAGTATTCATTTAAGTGCAAAAACAAGCGAAGGGTTGGATGATTTGCGTGCGGCTTTGATCGAGATGCGTGATTCACCGATAGAAACTGTGGCACAGCAAGAATGGCATCCCCTTAATTAATGGGAACCTTTAAAAATTTAATTTTCTAAGCTAGGCAAGGCGCGAGCAAAAAATTGCGTCGCAGCATATGGGGTAATGACACGTTGCGGCGGAGCCGTCTGGTGCGAGTAACACAGTATAGCGACGAAAATTGGATTTTTAGAGGTTCCTTAATGACAATTGATTTAACTGAAAGCAGGAAGACTTATGGGATTGAATGACCCGCAATGGGGCAAGAAAAATGGTGGTGGACCTCCTGACTTGGAAGAGGCTTTGCGTAACCTGAATAAGAAAATTGAGGCACTTTTTGCCAAGTTGTCAGGTAAAAAACCTAACATGGGAGGTGCTGGTGGCGGCGGCTCCGGCAAACCGCCTAATGGGCTTGCGGGTGGTCTCGGACTCATAGTTATTATTGTCTTGCTGATCTGGGTGGCAAGCGGCTTCTACATAGTGGATGCCAGTCAGCGCGGTGTTGTACTGCGTTTTGGTAAATATATTGAAGCAACCCAGGCGGGTCCCCGTTGGCATTTGCCTTTTCCCATTGAAACTGTCGAGATCGTTAGTCTGAGCCAAGTTCGCACGGTTGAAGTGGGATACCGCGAAAACGTCAAAAACAAGATGCTGAAAGAGTCACTGATGTTGACGGATGACGAAAATATTATCGACATTCAGTTTGCTGTGCAGTATTTC
Organism: uncultured Gallionellaceae bacterium; assembly: GCA_903913145.1. Classification (GTDB taxonomy): domain Bacteria; phylum Pseudomonadota; class Gammaproteobacteria; order Burkholderiales; family Gallionellaceae; genus PALSA-1006. The sequence continues at coordinate 2,843 of CAIWKC010000239.1, forward strand.
CTCAAAGATCCGGCTGATTATTTATTCAACAACCGCACACCGGATGAAAACGTGCGTCAAGCAGCAGAAACTTCAATTCGCGAAGTGGTCGGCAAGAATAAGATGGACTTCGTGTTGTATGAAGGTCGTGAACAAGTCGCGGCCTCGACAACCAAACTTATTCAGGACATTCTTGACCGCTACAAATCAGGTATCGTGGTGAGCAAGGTAACGATGCAGAATGCACAGCCGCCTGAGCAAGTACAGGCGGCGTTTGATGACGCGGTAAAGGCAGGTCAAGACCGTGAACGTCAGAAGAATGAAGGGCAAGCATATGCGAATGATGTTATTCCCAAGGCAAAGGGTGCGGCAGCGCGTCTGATGCAAGAAGCAGATGGTTATAAACAACGAGTAGTCGCCAATGCCGAAGGTGATGCCAGTCGTTTCAAACAGATTTTGGTGGAGTATGAGAAGGCACCCCAAGTCACACGCGAACGGATGTATATCGACATGATGCAGCAAGTACTGAGTAGCAGCAGCAAAGTGCTGGTGGATCAAAAGAGCGGCGGCAACAATTTGTTGTATCTGCCACTGGATAAGTTAATTCAAAGCACGGCTGCGGGATCTCCACCGATGAATGATTTACAAACGGCAGCGGGCAAACCCGCGAACAACGCCGAGCAAGTTGCGCCGCAACCGGTCGTGAACGATCCTTCAACTTCAAGGGATGCATTGCGTAGTAGAGATAGGGAGGTTCGATAATGAAAGCTAATTGGGGAAGTATTCTGGTTGGCGCTGTTGTCGCGCTGGTTTTAGTCAGCATGAGTGCGTTTATTGTGGATCAACGACAAACTGCAATCGTGTTCCAAATGGGGGAAGTCATTGGCGAGAAGACGGCTCCTGGTTTGTACTTCAAATTACCGCTGGTGCAAAATGTGCGCTTTTTCGATTCGCGCATTCTGACCTTGGATAGTGCTGAACCTGAGCGATTTATTACCGCAGAAAAAAAGAACGTACTGGTTGATTCCTTCGTTAAATGGCGCATCTCGGATGTGAAGCAGTATTACATCAGCGTGGGTGGGGATGAAGTTCGCGCGGAGACTCGTTTGACGCAAACGGTAAACGCTTCGATGCGTGAAGAGTTTGGTAAACGCACGATTCATGAAGTGGTGTCCGGTGAACGCGAAAAGATCATGGAGGTGCTGCGTCAGAAAGCCAATGCCGATGCGAGCAAAATCGGCGTTGAGGTGCTGGACGTGCGTTTGAAACGCGTAGACTTTCCAGCTGAAATCAGCGAGTCGGTATACCGCCGTATGGATGCGGAACGTAAACGCGTAGCCAACGAATTGCGTGCGACGGGTAATGCCGAAAGCGAAAAAATTCGCGCCGATGCGGATAGGCAGCGTGAAGTGACACTGGCCGAAGCTTATCGTGATGCGCAAAGAATGAAGGGTGAAGGAGATGCCAAAGCAGCCTCTATTTATGCTTCAGCTTTTGGCCGAAATGCAGAGTTCTACTCTTTTTACCGTAGTCTGGACGCTTACAAGCAGACATTTAAAAGCAAAAGCGACGTCATGGTGTTAGACCCCAGCTCAGCATTTTTCAAATATTTGAAAAATGCGAATAAAGGTGGCAAGTAATTTAAATGATGGCGTACTGGCTAGCGGCATTGGGTTTGATGTTGGTGCTTGAGGGAATGATGCCTTTTTTGTTTCCCGGCGTTTGGCGAGATACGTTGAGCAAGTTGTCACAACTTAAAGAGGGTCAAATGCGCTTCGTCGGATTGATACTCATGTTGAGCGGACTACTGCTGTTATATTGGATAAAATAAAGAATGCAGAATTGGTTGTTGCCTGAAAACATTCAGGACATGTTGCCTGACGAGGCGTGGCGCATTGAGGGAATGCGCCGCGAAGTGCTCGAACTGTTTCGCTTGTCTGGTTATCAATTGGTTGCTCCACCATTGCTTGAATATGTTGAGTCTCTGCTGATCAATAATAGTCCGGATATGGATTTACGCAGTTTCAAATTGGTAGATCAACTCAGTGGACGGACATTGGCGCTGCGTGCAGACATTACTCCCCAAGTGGCGAGAATCGATGCACATCTGCTAAATCGTCAAGGCATTACTCGGCTGAGTTACGCTGGTAGCGTGTTACATACACAGCCTTCCGGATTAATGCGAACTCGCGAACCACTCCAAATCGGTGCCGAGTTGTATGGTCACAGCGGGTTGGAAAGCGATCTGGAAATTCAGCGCTTAATGCTTGAATCGTTATCCCTTCTTGGTATTCAGGAAGTGCATCTTGATCTCGGTCACGTTGCAGTATTCCGTGCCTTGCTCAAGCGTGCCGAAATAAATGGCAATTTGGAAGCTGCTTTGTTCAGTGCATTGCAAAGCAAAGATATCCCAGGCTTAAAATCATTAGTGACCGGTTTGCCGACTCCAGTCCAGGCAGCATTGCTTGCGCTTCCAAAGCTTTATGGTAGCGTGGAAGTGTTGCAACAGGCGCGTCAGGTATTGCCGCAAAGTCCGGAAATGCAAACGGCTTTGGACGAATTGGAACGCGCTGCCACGCTATTAAAACCGTTCGCCCAGTATGTTGGAATTGACCTTGCAGAATTGCGTGGTTACAACTACCACAGCGGCATGGTATTTGCGGCATATCATCCGGGTAGTCACGATGCAATTGCGTTGGGTGGTCGTTACGATGATGTGGGCAAGAGCTTTGGCCGTGCCCGCGCTGCAACCGGATTCAGCATGGATTTGCGTCAACTGCACGGATTATTAAATAAACAGATTTTGTCTAAAGGAATCCTCGCTCCGCATCTGAACGATAAAGTATTGGATGAGGTGATCGCGGATTTGCGCAAGCAAGGGCATGTTGTGGTGGTCGATTTGCTTGGCAATCCTTCGCATCGTGAGGAACTGAATTGTGATCGCGAGCTCGTATTGAATAATGGTACGTGGGGGATTGTGCCAATTAAAAAAAGCTAAAAACTTTTGGTCCACAGATTACACAGATTACGCGAGATTAAGACCTCAGCAAGCATGATTTAATCTGCGTAACTATGCGAAATCTGCGGATAGGGTTTTTGAATTTAAGGTTTTAAGAGTTTCAGTAAACTTTAGGAATAAACATGTCTAGAAACGTCGTGGTGATTGGTACGCAGTGGGGAGATGAAGGCAAGGGCAAAATTGTTGATTGGCTGACCGATCATTCTCAAGGCGTAGTGCGTTTTCAGGGAGGGCACAATGCGGGCCATACCCTCGTGATCAATGGTAAAAAGACCGTGTTGCGCCTGATACCATCCGGCATATTGCGTGAGAAAGTCATGTGCTACATAGGCAATGGAGTGGTGGTTTCTCCCGCTGCGTTATTGAACGAAATGGACGATCTGGCAAATGCGGGAATTAAAGTATATGAGCGTTTGCGCATTTCTGAAGCGTGCCCGCTAATCCTGCCTTATCACGAAGCAATAGACAAAGCACGTGAAATAGCAAAAGGCGCAGCCAAGATTGGTACTACTGGGCGCGGTATCGGACCTGCCTATGAAGATAAAGTCGCACGCAGAGCAATTCGATTGCAGGACTTGTTTCATCGTGAACGATTTGCTGCCAAGCTGGGTGAGGTTTTGGATTACCATAATTTTGTGCTGAAAAATTACTTCAATGCTCCCATCGTCGATTTTCAAAAGACAATGGACAATGCACTGGTCTTGGCGGAACGTATTAAGCCATTGGTAATGGACATACCACGAGCACTATATGAAGCGAATAAAGCCGGACAAAATTTGCTTTTTGAAGGCGCGCAAGGCACTTTATTGGATATCGATCACGGAACATATCCGTTCGTTACGTCCAGCAATTGCATCTCCGGTGCAGCTTGTGCAGGAGCAGGGGTGGGACCGCAGACATTGCATTACGTTTTGGGAATTACCAAGGCTTACACCACACGCGTTGGCTCGGGTCCATTTCCTACTGAATTGTATGATGCCGAAGACAAGCAAGATCCTATCGGCAAACAGTTGGCGGATAAGGGACATGAATTCGGTTCAGTAACAGGGCGTGCGCGTCGATGCGGATGGTTTGATGCAGCTGCGCTTAAACGTTCAATTCAGATTAACGGAGTTTCGGGCTTGTGTGTGACCAAGCTGGATGTGATGGATGGCATGGAAATCGTGCGCATTGGTGTGGGTTACAATATCAATGGACAATATAGCGATATCCTGCCCGTGGGTGCCGAGTCATTGGCCGGATGTGAACCTGTATACGAAGACATGCCAGGCTGGAGTGCTAGCACGGTGGGTGTAAAACAGTACAATGATTTGCCTATAGAGGCAAGAAATTATTTGCAACGTATTGCTCAAATTTGTGAAGTGCCGGTAGATATAGTTTCGACCGGACCGGATCGCGATGAAACGATTGTATTGCGCCATCCTTTCGACGCATGAGCGTAATTTGTTAATTATACAAACCGATATTAGCCGGGACATAAGTGAATTAATTTGCGGGTGTAAGTTAAATTCGAACTCCGCCCGCAACAATTGAAAAGTAACAATATGTTAGGCAGTTGTAACAAAATATGTGGTTTTGGAAATAATCACCTTGCTTGCGCCTGGTGATTATTTCATTAGGTGAATCAATTTGCAGTTTACTGTGTTATCAATAATGCCATGTGGCGCTTAAGTCATTATGCAATCGTAACGACGGTGTATTTTCCCAAATACACTGGTAGATCATGACTCCCATTTTCCCCATTTGTTCACTTGAAGCGGGTGACAATCCATTCAGGATTAATAGCAATAATGACTCAAGAAATTAGCTCAGAAGTTTTGTTGGAAAAATATGCCGAGGCGAATGAGACATCAGTTCAAGATGTGCGTCGACGAGTTGCACGCGGGCTTGCTCAAGCTGAGAAATTGGAGCAACAAGCGCATTGGGAAGAAGCATTTTTTCAGGCTCAGGAAAATGGTTTCGTGCCTGCAGGCCGCATTAACTCAGCCGCAGGGCTGAAGATGCAGGCAACGCTGATTAACTGTTTTGTGCAGCCCGTTGGGGACGCCATCTCCGGCACCAGCGATGGCAAGCCGGGGATTTATGATGCATTGCAACAGGCTGCTGAAACTATGCGGCGCGGTGGTGGCGTGGGGTATGATTTTTCTTCAATTCGTCCGGAAGGCGCTCACGTCAAAGGTACAAACTCACGCGCCAGCGGCCCGATTTCCTATATGCGTGTGTTTGATCGTTCCTGTGAAACCGTTGAGTCTGCCGGTGCAAGACGTGGTGCGCAGATGGGCGTATTGCGCTGTGATCATCCGGATATTGAAAAATTTATCAGCGCCAAAGATAAAGGCGACCTGCGTAACTTTAATATTTCAGTTGGCGTAACCGATGCACTAATGCAGGCGGTGGAGAAAGATGAAGAATTTGAGTTGGTCCATGCAGCAAAGCCATCGGCCGCGATAAGTGAACAGGGGGCAACTCAGCGTGCAGATGGCAAGTGGATTTATCGCAAAGTGCGCGCCACAGAGTTGTGGAAACTGATTATCGCCAGCACGTATGATCACGCAGAACCCGGCGTTTTGTTCATTGATCTGATGAACCGCGATAATAATTTGTCTTATTGCGAAGTTATTGAAGCTACAAATCCGTGCGCCGAACAACCGTTGCCGCCTTATGGTTGCTGCTGCCTTGGTTCCATCGATCTTACGCGAATGGTAAAAAATCCATTTTCGAACCATGCAGGCTTTGATTACGAACCGTTCAAGAATATGGTACGCACTGCGGTGCGCATGTTAGACAACGTGCTTGACGTCACTGCCTGGCCACTACCTGAACAACAGCTGGAGGCAATGAATAAGCGCCGCATCGGGCTTGGGTTTACGGGTCTGGGTGATGCTCTGGTGATGTTGGGCAAACGCTATGACACCGAAGAGGCACGTCATTTTGCAGCTGACATCACGCGCATTATGCGCGATGAAGCTTATCTGGCTTCTGTGGATTTGGCTATTGAACGCGGCGCATTTCCATTGCTGAATGCGGAAAAGTATTTGGCCGGGCCACACTTTGCATCGCGCTTGCCAGACGAGCTTAAAAACAAGATTCGCCAGCACGGTATTCGCAACAGCCATTTGCTCTCGATCGCACCAACAGGCACGATTTCACTGGCTTTTGCCGATAACGCTTCGAACGGGATCGAACCTGCCTTTTCATGGTTTTACACGCGCAAGAAACGCATGCTCGATGGTTCGAGCAAAGATTATTCGGTAGAGGATCATGCTTGGCGTGTTTTCAAAGAAATGGGTGGTGACGTCAATAAACTACCAACCGCATTTGTCTCAGCGCTGGAAATCAGCGCCATTGACCATATGAAGATGGTCGCTGCAGTTGCACCCTTCATAGATACATCAATCAGCAAGACAGTAAACGTACCCGCCGATTATCCGTATGAAGACTTCAAAGATCTTTATACCGAAGCATGGAAAGCCGGGTTGAAAGGGCTTGCCACCTATCGCCCGAACAGCGTGCTGGGATCAGTATTGTCAGTCACACCGGTAGCAAAAAGCGAGCAGCCGCAAGATTTTGTATTCGATCAGGATAGACGCATCGCGTTGGAAGCCACGCCTACACCGGCACTGGCTTCATTGCGCTGGCCCGGACGTCCGGCACTTCCCGCTGGCAGCGAAGGCTGGGTGTCGCAAGTCGTGAAACATCCACTTGGCAGCTTCGTTGCATTTGTATCGCACACGGTCAACGGAACCAATCACCCGTTTGAAGTTTGGGTGAATGGTTCGGAACAGCCACGCGGACTTGGAGCGCTGGCTAAGTCGTTGTCTATGGATATGCGTACGCGAGATCCGGTGTGGGTACGTATGAAGTTGGAAATGTTAATGAAGACGGCAGGTGATGATGCCTTTGATATGCCCATGCCGCCCGAAGGAGAGATCAAACGCATGCCGAGTCTGGTCGCCGCATTTGCCCATTTGCTTAAATATCGAATTGAACAACTTGGCGCACTAGAGATTACTGATGGCGTGACCACACCAATGATGGATGCTTTGTTCGCCAAAAAGGAACCGAAGACAGGCACAGATGGCACGATGAGTTGGACGGTAGATATCTCCAATGCCGGTAGCGGCGACGATTTCGTCCTGGGTCTGAAAGAACTTATTCTTCCGGACGGACAACGTCGTCCTTATTCAATGTGGTTATCCGGTGTGTACCCGCGTGCTTTGGATGGATTGTGCAAAGTATTAAGTCTAGACATGCGCGTTATCGATCCTGCATGGATCGGCATGAAATTACGCAAGCTACTCAACTTTGGTGAACCTCTTGGCGATTTTATGGCTCGCGTCCCCAATGATGCGAGGATGGAAAGTTACCCTTCCACAGTTTCTTATGTCGCCAAGCTCATTATTCACCGTTATGCAATGCTTGGAATCCTCGATGAGATGGGCTATCCGGTTCGGCAAATGGGGGTATTGGAAATCCCCGAAGGGAAGATCAAAGCGACAATCATCAAACCGCTACCTGGAAAATTGTGTAAAGAATG
>CAIWKC010000240.1 GCA_903913145.1 uncultured Gallionellaceae bacterium
ACCCATCCTCCGGGAATGGCATTTCCATGCCTAAAAGTTCGTTGTAACGCACCCAAACACTCTGCGCGAGCATCCGCATCTGCCGGCCGGCGTCGTTCAGATAATATTCCGAATGCACCGTATGGCCCGTAAATTTGAGAATCCGCGCGAGACAATCCCCGACCGCTGCCTGGCGGCCATGCGCGATCGTCAGCGGCCCCGTGGGATTTGCGCTCACGAATTCCAGAATGGCTTTTTTGCCTTTCCCGATATCCCCTCAACTTCTATTATTTTAAGCCGATAACACTCATGTCGAGTTTTGTCGTATGTATCAACCTAGAATATGGATAAGAAAGAAAAACGATTTTCGTTTAATAACTTTCGCTTGCAGTCAAAGTTCCAGATCGTGGTTCATTCCATTACTTTGGTTTTATTTTCTATCGTAACGGTCATTCTTTACAGTGCGATCAAGTCAACTATTTTGGAGTCGGTAAAACTTCGTGCCAATGTGGTTGCAAACGAAGTGATCGACGGTGCTAATCTCTTGATGGTAACGGGTGAAGCCAGCAAGCCTGAAAACAGGAAATTGTTAATACAAAAAGTGTCAAGTTCTGGAAATGTTGTCGGTCTGCATTTAGTTCGTACCGAGCAAGTAATTAATCAATACGGCCCCGGTTTGCCTGAAGAACAAATTTCAAATGATTTGGAACGCAATGCGATTGCGACCAAAAATCCATCCTACTTGCTTGAGGAAAGCAATGGCAGGCCAATATTTCGCGTAGTGACTCCGTACATTGTGAGCCATAATTTTCATGGCACGGATTGCTTAACTTGCCATAAGGTCGAGTTGGGCAGCGTCAATGGGGCGTCGGATATTGAAATTGATCTGAGTCCCGAGTTTTCCAAACTCAATACGATCATGCTGATGTTGATAATCGGGCAGATAATCGTACAGTTGATTCTGTTTTTTATAATTCGGGCGGTGATGAAACGTTATGTCATTCGTCAATTAAATGAAGTGATGAATTTAGCGAGCCGGATATCTCAAGGTAATTTGACAGAGCGTATTGAAATAACCACTGATGATGAAACTGGCCAGATGCTGTCAGCACTGCAACATATGGTTATCAAGATTCAACGGCTCATCGTTGAATTAAGCGCGTCCCTTGATCAAGTCTCCCAACAGGAAATCAATTTTCATTTTGTTCAGGAAGAAGGCCTTGAAGGTGATTTTCTAAAGTCTGCGCTGCTTACTAATGAAGCGTTAAGGTTAATTGCAAAACAAAGGCAACAAATACTTGATGAACTTTTTCTCGGCAAATTAGATGGCATCAACAGTTCAGGCCTGCTCAAGAATCTGAACTACAGTCATGATGACTTGATGGAAGTTGCTCAAGTTGTTGACAGCCTTTCTTCATTTGCCGAGCAATCAGCAAAGGCAGCCATAGAGGGCGCAAATGAGTCAAAGCTGGCGACTGAACAGATCGAGCAATTATCAAGGCAATCAGCCGAATTGGAACTGGCAGTTAACCATTTGCATGCAGAAGGTGCGAAGGCACTGCTGGCCACGAAACAAATTGACGTTATTGTGAAAAAAGTTAACCTGCTTGCTTTGAATGCGGCTATAGAAGCAGCCAGGGCTGGCGAATATGGGAAAGGCTTTGCGGTCGTCGCGGATGAAGTGCGCAAGTTATCTGAAATGACGGCCGTATTTTCCAATAATATCCGGAATTCCTTAACCGCTGTAGCTACTGATGCAGGAAATATGCAGAATTCAGCAAAGGCAATGAATGATGCAACGAAAGCCTCTTTGGAAATGACTTATCAGGTGATGGAGAAACTTGAAAGAGTAAGTACTTCAGCGTCAACTTCAAGCAAATCGTCCCACCTCGCAAAGTCGCTCACCATCGCTTCACTTGCTAAAATTGACAGCTTTGCCATGAAACAGATCGCCTACAGAATTGCGAGAGAACCAAGCGAGGTTCATCAAGAGCAAATAGCTTTGGGTAGCATTGACGCTTTAACTGCCGAGTTGCCGGAGTCATATCGTAAAAATATCTTCGACTTGGCAATTTCATTGTCGAGCTTGATTAATATGGCTGTTGATTCTGGGCTTGCTCGCAATCATGATGTTGCCATTTTTGAAAAAATGGAAACGGTAAATGATGAGCTTTGTACAGCAATTAATGAAGCGCTTGTGGAGGTGCGAGGGGAAATGCAAGGTTCCCAAAGTGGCAACAATAAAATTGAATTGTTTTAGGGAAATGCCTATAAGGTTTTTTTTGATCTGCTATCGATGCTAACTCACTGAACCGCATACCATTTAGCCTGATTTATTCCCCATTTTTCAAAGGATTCGTGAGAAACAATCTTGTCACCCGAGGTAGACAGATCTATTGTTTCCGGGGTGACATAGGACAGTTTTCGAGCATCAAAAATTACTTCCACGATCGGTTGCAACAGTTTATCGGTCACAATTTCTCTTACTATACCCAACTTCCCGCTACTCATCCGCACCAGTGACCCCGCCGGATAAATACCGATACCTTTAATAAACGCTTGAATTAATCGGGCATCAAAATGAGTATCTCTCCATTCGTACATTTTGCTTAGAGCTTCGGCGGGGGGCATTCCTTTGTGATAAACACGGACAGAGGTGATTGCGTCATAAACATCAACCAGCGCAATAATTTGCCCATGCAAGCTAATTTGATCACCTTTCAAACCATGCGGGTAGCCAGAACCATCAAACCGTTCGTGATGCTGCGCAGCAGCATTGAATGCGACTTCACTAAGGCCGTGCACTTCTTTAAGCAGTTCGGCTGTACTCACCACATGAGTTCTCATGATTGCAAATTCTGCATTATCCAACTTCCCGGGTTTGTTTAATATTTTGCCTGGCACTTTCGCTTTGCCAATATCATGAAGAAAACCGCCGAGCACAACCTCTTTGATTTCGTTATATGGCAGTTCCAATACATACCCTAAAGCAACTGCCAACGCTGACACAGAAACGGAATGCTGAAATGTATATTCATCTTGATTTTTCATCTGGGCAAGAGGCAATAAGGCAGAAGGGCAGCGATTCATGGAGTCAAAAATATTGTCGACCACCGCGCCGCACTGTTCCAAATGAACTTGCTTTCCAAGTCGAACTTCTTTCATGAACTCTTGCATTAATTTACTGGCGTTGGAATATAACTGCCTTGCGTGATCAAACTCCTCCTCGGGAGAAAGTTTGGACAAAACCAGAGATGCCGATGCAGACTCTTCCGGGATGGGTGTTTCGCTGTCAATGGTTTCGCTGGCCACATCTATACCGAGTGTCGTATCTATTTCGACTTGCCCAACTTCCGAATTTACAATCGTCTGCAATGTTTCGGCATTTTCAATCGTGAAACAATGCCACGCAAAAGGGTGGCCCTCCCAAACACGATTGAGATCGTAGATGTACATGCCTATTTTAAGTTGCTCAATCTTGATTATCTTATACAAGTTTATTTGGCCTTTCTGATACTTAGATGATTGAATTTAATTATTTGATCAAATCTTAAATCGCTCGGCATTTAACTTCAGTCTATGGGACAAAGCTTCAAGCTTGATGATGCTTTCCCGCGTGTTGCCTACTGCCAGATGGTTTCTTTCAGCCAACTGCGCAATTCCCTCAATGTTTTGCGCGATACTTTCGGTCGCCGCTTTTTGTTCTGTGACTGCATTCGCAATTTCGGTCATTCCAGCGGTGGTTTGATCAACTGCGTTCCCCGCTTCCAATAACAAGGTGGACACTTGTTGTATATTCGTTTGCGTCAGGTGGATTGAACGAACGCCCTGTTCAATGGCTTTTTCGACTTGACCGGATTGTGCATCCAACTCCCTGGTAATAGTGTCGATCTCTGACGCGGATCGTGCCGATTTCTCGGCCAACTTCCTCACTTCATCGGCCACCACGGCAAAGCCCCGGCCTTGCTCACCTGCTCGTGCTGCTTCAATCGCTGCATTCAATGCAAGCAAGTTGGTTTGCTCAGCAATATCCTTAACTTGTTGGGTCATACCTGCAATCGTACGAGCCCGATCAATAAAATGGTTTGCCGAATTATCAACCTGCTGCATAACCTGTTCTATATTTGTGATCTCAGTGACAATTGCATCAACGTTCCGATTTCCCTCGCGTGTTAGTTTCGCGCTTTCACTCGCTTGCTGTCCTACTAGCGTTGCATTTTCTGCCACCACAGATATGCTGACGGCTACTTCCTCTACCCCTGCAGCGGTAGAGAAAGCAGATTCATTTTGCGCAATTGACCCTTGATTCACCTCGTTGGCAGACTGCGTCAAAGACTGTGCGGCTTTTTGCATTTCAGCAGAACCTTTTTTGACGTCGTCAATATTGGCGCTGAAATTGATCATGAGCTCGTTAAAGGCAGAGGATATCTGTCCCATTTCATCACGAGGGTTGATATTAGCTGATCGCAAAGAAAGGTCTCCTTCGGTGGCAGATTTAACCATGAGGTTGCGCACTTGGTAGGCGGATTGAGTAATGTTATGAACCAGTCTTAAGCTATAAAGCAACATAATACAAACGCTGGCAAACATCGAAATTAGCAACAGGTGGTTGGAATGTCTTGCATTATCGGAGATGGAGTTAGAAGCCTGATAAATATCGGTCATTTCATGATCTGCGTAAGCTTCAACTTTATCCATGACAGCATCGCGTAATGGAATCACTTTTTTAATTGACAGATTGGCGGCTTCATCAAAATGGCCTGCGGCCAAGGCTGCTTTTGTTGGTAAAACTGCCTCTATTCGATATTGGTCAACTGCACTTTTCAATTCTGCAAATATCTTTTTGCCGTTTTCAGAACGAATGTCTTTAACGAACTCATCCATCTCCTTCTGCATGGCATCCAGATTATTATCAATTAATTCGAGATGTTTGCTGGTCGGGTGATCATGAAGTAAAGAAATCCTTCCATTGGGATCGTGCTGTAACGCAAAGGTGATTTGGCCTCGGACATTGCTCGCGTGTTCACCTATTTTGTGAATATTGACTGCCAAATTTAAACGTCTTTTGGCCACATCTGCAAAAGCCTCGTCAGCTTGCTTTAACGCAAAATAACCCTGACTTGCATCAAACAGCATGGCGGCTAGCATCACACCAAATGCAAGCCATAACTTTGTAGCAATACGCTCTGGAATGAGCTTATGCCACCACTGCCTGCGTTTTGCCGCACGTCCGCTCTGCAAGACCAAGTCTCCTTGCTTGCCTTCACGAAATTTGCGGTAAAGAACGCCGGCAACTTCAACATCCGATCGAGACGGTTTGGTGCGTACAGAAACATAACCCACACATTTGCCATTCTCTAACACTTGGCTAACATCGGCATGAACCCAGTAATAAAGGCCGTCTTTGCGCCTGTTTTTGACGATCCCATGCCAAGACTGGCCTTGCTTCAAGCATGCCCAGAAATCAGCAAAGGCTTCAACCGGCATATCGGGGTGGCGCAATAAATTATGCGGTTGCCCGATCAATTCATTTTCTGAATAGCCACTGGCTTCGATAAAGTCCTGGTTGCATGAAACGATGGTGCCGCTGATATCTGTACGAGATACGATAAATATTTGGTCTGATAATAGATATTCTTTGTCGACAATGGGCTGGTTGTTCCTCAAAGCTTTCCCCTTTTATTATAGTAGTTATAGGCGTTAAAATTCTAGCTAATAACATCTGGAGTTGATATAGGCCATTTGGCCTATATATTTAGCGAAAAGATATAGACAAGCGCAGCGGACATTATTATCCACATAAAATCTGTAAGGAATTTATTGCGTAGAATTTCACGATGCGAAATTAGTCATTTTGAAGATGCAGCGCCAATCACGACCGCATTGCTGAATCTAAACAAGCCAGAAGAATTTTTGCCTGGAAAAAATTTGCTTCACACAAATCCAAGCAATGAAAAAAACATTATCGACTAATTTTCCGGGAAGCTTTCGTCGGGAAATGTAGCCCAGATTGTTTTGTCCACTTCACAGTGCAAAGCATTCGCATGTTTATCCCAATCACCCAAGACCCAGCGATCACAGGTGTGACCTTCAATATGATGCAGGTGATGTGCGGGTCGATGTGTGTGTCCGTGAATGAGTTGTGGAAAATTATTTTCAATCAGCAATTCGTTTACGGCCTGCAGATTAACGTCCATGATACTCATCGATTTGTTCTGCTTTTCTGATTCACTTTTAGCACGCACTTGTTCTATTTGAGCTTTGCGCTGTGCCAGCGGAAGTTCAAGGAATTTGTTTTGCCAAGTCGTGTTGCGTACTTGTTGGCGAAAAGCTTGGTAGGCGGTGTCGTCAGTGCATAATGCGTCGCCATGCGTGAGTAAAGTTGGCGTGCCATAAAGGTCAAGCATAATTGGATCGATAAGCAGCTCTGCTTTACATGCATCAGCCAAATGCTTATTCATCAGGAAATCGCGGTTTCCATGCATGATATAAACTTTAGCTCCTAGCGAGGACAACTTACTTAAAGCGGCGGTGATTTCAACGTGGAATGGAGAGTCCAGATCATCGTCTCCCGCCCAGTATTCAAAAAGGTCGCCCAGAATATAAACTGCCTCGGCTTGCGGTGCGATATGCCGAATGAAGTAATGGAATCGCCGCGTCGTCTGCGGAGTAAGCATACTCAGATGCAGGTCGGAAATGAATAGAGAATGTGGCATTGCGAATGAAAACGGCGCTCAACGCGCCGTTTTTTTATTTATTGTGTGATGATTTCGGCTTGGGTGATGATAACGTCTTCAGTTGGCACGTCTTGATGGAAACCTGTAGTGCTTGTTTTTACTTTCTTGATTGCATCAATGACCTCGGTTCCTTCGACCACTTTGCCGAATACACAATAACCCCAGCCTTGGCTGCTTTCGCTCGTAAAATTAAGGAAACTATTATTTTTTACGTTAACAAAGAATTGTGCTGTGGCAGAATGCGGGTCACTTGTGCGAGCCATCGCTACAGTATAAGCGTCGTTCGTCAGGCCATTATTAGCCTCGTTCGGGATCGCTGCATTGACTGGTTTTTGTTTCATGCCGGGCTCAAATCCCCCACCCTGAATCATGAAGCCGTCTATCACCCGATGGAAAATTGTGTTGTTGTAGAATCCGCTATTTACATAGTCAAGAAAGTTCTTGACTGTATGCGGCGCTTTTTCAGCGTCAAGTTTGATAGTGAAGTTACCGAGATTGGTGTGAATTTTGACCATGCTAGATTTTCCTTTTTGTGCGGAGGTTGGATCTGCCTGCGCGGGCAGGACGCACAGGCCAGCGAGCAGTAATGCGAAAAGAGAAAGTGTTTTGACGATTTTCATCATGCGGAGCCCTCGTATACGATTTGCCATTTATCGTTGCGCTTCATCCAATATTGGCGTTTGATCATGCGGTTGGAAAGGTTGTTGCTGTCATAATCCTGTTCGAAGTTTACTACGACCAAGCCGGGCTGGCTTGGATAAGGGAAAACACTGAGCTTGGAGATAGATACCTTGATCCAGGTTTTACCTGAGTTGACCAGGCGTTTTTGATCCGAGAATGAAGCAAAGTTGACTGAACCTGTCGAAAAATCTTCTGCGTAATGGGCAAGGTAAGCATCGGTGTTGCGGCTCGCCCAATCGCTCCGCCATTGTTCAATTTCACCAAGCAGAGCATCACGATCCGCACGGTCGCTTTCATTGGCCCAATCCATTTGATTGGTAATGATCACCGGGGTGTGTCCAATTTGCACACGTTTACCGATTTGCAGAAGGTCGTCGTTGGACAGAACAACACAGCCATTGCTTGCACGGGGAGGGCGACTGTAGGTGTCGCTGGGTGTACCGTGCAACCAGATACCATGTCCGTCGCGTCCTTGCCGGCGATCCCATTCGTTTGGATAGCTTAGCGGATAAGCCACTGATCCGTAAAAATCAGTCAGCTTGTCTTTGGTCAGCTTTGAATTGATAAAGTAGACACCGAGTGGAGTTCTCTGGTCGCCTTCAGATACTTTGTCGGCTCCTTTTTTGCCAACGCTGATATAAAAATCTGATACGTAACGAGCCTCTCCGTTTACGTTTTCATACAAGTACAAAGTGGATTTGCTTGTATCAACCACGATGGCATAGTGCTGATCGGCATCAAGTTGCCAGAGGTATTTTGGTGTCGTGTTAAATGGTTGCTGCTGCTGCACGCGAAGCAGCCTTGCTCGCGCTTCATCGCGCAAGTCTTCCATGCGGCCACGCGGGGCATTGGGCGCATTGCCGAAATCATTGAGTGCTTGTGAGCGCGCCAGCAGCAAATCCCCCTTGACGAGTTGCGCGAGTTTGAAGTTTGGATTTACCTTAAGGAGAGAATCCACCTCATTTAACGCGACATCAAGATTGTTATTGCCGATATCTTGAAGGCTATGTGCCAGCAAGGCCTCCATGCTTCGCGAATCTTTCTCCTCCGCAAGCACAGGGGAAGAGCAAATCGAGGCAATCAGGAATAAAGTGAGAATGCGCATATATTACTTGCCCGCGTGCTCTTCTACGATGAGCCATTTATCATTACTCTTTACCAAAACTAATATTTTATTGGAAGAGGTATGTAAATGACTTGCCTGATAGTGCTGTCTGAAATTGACTGTGGCATGACTGTCATCAGTTAACTTCACTTTGGCATCATTGATTACCACCTTAATGGATTTAGGCGCAGTAATTCTATCCTTTCGCTGTTTTTCCCAGACATTTCGATCTTCACCATCCGGAGTCTTAAATTCTTTGGCGTAGAACTCCAGATATTTCTTTGCATTTTGTGAAGACCATGCCTTGGCCCATTCGTGTACTGTACCCAGGACATCTTCATCTGAGCTTTTGGAAGGAGTGGGCTGGGTCAGTTGAATAGCGTCGGGTGCGGCAACCACCGCCGGTTTTGTAACGCTTGCTACAGTAGGGGCAGATACTGTGGCGTCTGTTGCCGTGTTCGTAGTTGCGCTGGATGCAACTGTGTGTGATGAAGCGTTGGCACGGTGGTTACTGCTGCCAAATAAATCTTTGATCATTTCCAATTTGGTAGCCGTACTGGTATTGTTTTTGTCCAGTTGTAATGCGCGGTCATAAGCCTGACTGGCCATTTTGGCGTAAATATCGCCCAAATTTTCGTGGGCGGTAGCGTAACTGGGATGAGTGCGAATCGCAGCCTCCAAGGAAACTTTAGCTTTTTCATATTGACCTTGTCCGGCATACAGTACCGCTAAATTATTGTAGGGCTCGGGAAGGTCGGGATAGTCTTCGGTAAGTCCCGAAAACATCTTGATTGCTTCTGCTGTCTTTCCTTGTTCGGTGAAGATCAGCCCTTTCAGAAAACGAGCCTGCGCGTCTTTTGGTTTGCTTGCCAAAACAGCGTCCAGTTTTTCCAATGCTTGAGCTTGTTGTCCTTGCTTGAATAATTTGTTGGCATCCTGAATGTCGTCAGCAATCGCCATATTGAAACACAATAGCAATGCACTGAGCGCGGCACTTAGGCTAAATCGTTTGATCATATTCATTGAAATAATTTTCCAGAAAATGGCATAAATTCAGGTCACAACGGTATAGTACGTTGGAAGGGGACGAATTCTACCAAATAAGTGCGTATCTTTCACAAGTTATCATGCTAACAGCCAAGGTGAGTTTACAGTTAAGTGTCAAGGTTAATGCTCAGCCCTTTTTCCTCACCTTTGCCTGGTTGTTGCCGACTTGTCGGCTTTACAACCACGGCCTGCCCTTTGCGGGTGCAATCCTCTGGTAAAGCAACAAGCCATTCGACTAAGCACGAAGAAGCAGTGCAAGTCGCTGGTTATCCCCATGGGGAGAGCGTAGCGAGGGGGGCGCAGCCAGACAATCGAATCGCTACGCGAGCTTTGAATTCATGCCGCAAACTCATTTTCAGGTAAAATCAGACATCTTTACGTCAAAGGCATGTCACGATCCATGAGTAGCAATACACCTGTTCCACCTGCGCCGGTTTCCAATTTTATCCGCACGATTATTGATGGCGATCTCGCCAGCGGCAAACACAAGAGCATCGTCACCCGTTTTCCACCGGAGCCAAACGGTTATCTGCATGTTGGACACGCCAAATCGATTTGCCTTAATTTTGGCTTGGCAAAGGATTACAGCGGCACATGCAATCTGCGTTTTGATGATACTAATCCTGAAAAAGAGAGCGAGGAATATGCGTTATCAATTCAGGACGACGTGCGCTGGCTGGGCTTTCAGTGGAATGGTGAAGTGCGTTGGGCGTCGGACTATTTTGGTGCATTGTACGAATTCGCAGTAGAACTCATCAACAAAAGTTTGGCGTACGTTGACGATCTCAGCCCGGAACAAATGCGCGAATATCGCGGCACGTTAACTCAAGCTGGTAAAAATAGTCCGAACCGCGATCGTTCGGTAGCAGAAAACCTCGATCTTTTCACGCGCATGAAAAATGGTGAATTCGCAGATGGTGCGATGGTTCTTCGCGCCAAGATCGACATGTCCTCGCCCAACATCAATATGCGCGACCCCGCCATCTATCGCATTCGCCGTTCGCATCATATTCGTACGGGTGACAAGTGGTGCATCTATCCGATGTACGATTATACACATTGTATTTCGGATGCCATTGAAGGAATTACTCACTCCATTTGCACATTGGAATTCGAGGACCATCGCCCTTTATATGACTGGGTATTGGACAACATCACCATTCCGTGTCATCCGCGCCAATACGAATTTTCTCGCTTGGAACTGCATTACACCATCACCAGCAAACGAAAATTGTTGCAACTGGTTAACGATAAACACGTAAGCGGTTGGGATGACCCGCGTATGCCCACCATCAGCGGTATGCGCAGGCGCGGGTACACACCCGAAGGCATTCGCGAATTCGCCAAACGCATCGGCGTTTCCAAAAGCGAAAACAACGTTGACATTGCAGTGATGGAAGGCGCTATCCGTGAAGATTTGGAGTTGCGCGTACCGCGCGTGATGGCGGTAATTAATCCTTTGAAAGTGACGATAACAAATTTTGAGGGAGCCCAAACGCGCGAAGCAGACTTTCATCCCAATCAACCTGATCTGGGTAAGCGTGTTGTTCCATTCAGCAGTGCGCTATTTATCGAAGCGGATGATTTCGCCGAAGTGCCCCCGCCCGGTTGGAAGCGATTAACACTTGGCGGTGAAATTCGCCTGCGCCACAGTTATGTAATGCGCTGCGATGAAGCGGTAAAAGACGCGACAGGTAAAGTGACCGAGTTACGTTGCAGTATCGACCATGACACCTTGGGCAAAAATCCGGAAGGGCGCAAAGTGAAAGGCGTGATTCATTTTGTCTCACGTGAACATGCGCTATCAGCCGAGATTCGTTTGTATGACCGTCTATTCAGCGTGCCGGAGCCGGATGGCGACAAAGAAGTGGATTTCTGCATACATCTCAATCCGGCGTCACTTACAGTTGTGCAAGGATGGGTGGAAAGTTGTGTGAAAGACGCACCACCGGAAACACGCTATCAGTTTGAGCGTCTGGGTTATTTTGTAACTGACCGCCGTGATCATCAGGCAGGAGGCAGGATAGTGTTGAATCGCACGGTGACGTTGCGAGATTCCTGGGCGAAAGAGCAGGGCTAATTGTCATCGGGAGACTATTGATCAAATGACAATTCACGACTAAATATTGATAGCTTTTGCTTGGCGAACCGAAAACGACTTGATGGTTGATTTCAAATTATAAGGAATTAAAGAAGATGAGTGCAAAGAAGAGTAAGGGCTCTGATAGCGAAAAAAAATTATTAGAGCACGCACACCGCGGGATACAACTTTTGACGGAACATAAACCCAAATTAATGGGAAAAATTCAAGCATTTATGGCTGAAGCTATGCAGCCAGGAGTGCTAGATAAAAAAGAAAAAGAACGAATCGCTTTGGGTATGGCGCTTACGCAGCAGTGCCACTATTGCATAGGGCTGCATATACGCGCATGCAAACAAGCTGGGGTTACGATGGAAGAAATAATGGAGGTATGTGGAATAGGCATTATGATGGGAGGAGGTCCAGTTTTAACCCATATGGCGGAAGTTGAGCGTGCGCTAAATGAATTCTATCTGGATGAAGATGGAGAACCGATTTAGTAATTGTTTCAAACGCGCCAAGTTTTGAGTCAATTTGCCTTGCCGACTCGACGGAAATCTTGGTGAATGACGAGTATCAAAAGAGAATTTTCAATGCGGACTGTCCGTTAATTAATGAAACTTGCAACTGTCAAGGAAGTTTCTGGGTTTCCATTTTAGCTTCATCATAAAAAACTTTTTTCGAGCTTTTTAAATACGAGTAATGTTGCCACCTTTAATTTAAGGTAAGTATCAATCTATTGATAATATATTTGCATGCTAAAAATCTATAACACGCTCGCCCGCGAAAAACAGGAATTCAAACCCATCGACGCCAATAAAGTTCGCATGTACGTGTGCGGCATGACGGTGTACGACTATTGCCACTTGGGACATGCGCGCGTGATGGTGGTGTTCGACATGGTGTATCGCTGGCTGAAAGCTTCCGGTTTTGAGGTGAACTATGTGCGCAACATTACCGACATTGATGACAAGATAATCAAACGCGCAGCTGAAAATAAAGAATCCATTCACGCGCTGACGCAACGTTTTGTCGATGCAATGCATGAGGATGCCGACGCACTTGGTGTGCAACGTCCCGACCATGAACCGCTCGCTACGAAATTTGTACCCCAGATGCTGGAAATGATCGCGCAATTGGAAAACAACGGATTGGCTTACCAGGCTGCGGATGGTGATGTGAATTATGCGGTTCGAAAGTTTCAAGGCTATGGCAAACTTTCCGGTAAATCACTGGAAGATTTGCGTGCGGGTGAGCGTGTCGAGGTGGCTTCCGATAAAAAAGATCCACTCGATTTCGTCCTGTGGAAACACGCCAAAGAAAGCGAAGCCGAGGAAGTGAAATGGGATTCCAAGTGGGGGAAAGGTCGTCCCGGTTGGCATATAGAATGCTCCGCGATGGCTTCTGAAATTCTGGGCAATCATTTTGATATTCACGGGGGAGGTGCGGATTTGCAGTTTCCACACCACGAGAATGAAATTGCGCAAAGTGAAGGCGCACACAACTGCCAATTCGTGAACTATTGGATGCACAATGGTTTCGTGCGTGTGGACAACGAAAAGATGTCCAAGAGCCTCGGTAATTTCTTTACGATCCGCGAAGTGCTGAAAAAATATGATGCGGAAGTGGTGAGATTTTTTATCTTGCGCGCGCATTATCGCAGCCCTTTGAATTATTCGGATGCGCATCTGGATGATGCGAAAGTTGCGCTGACAAGGCTTTATACAGCGCTCAAAAGCTCGCACCCTCCCGCCGAGTCTGGGGAGGGGAGTGTTGTTGACTGGAATTCGCCTCACGCCATTCGCTTCAAAGATTCCATGGACGACGACTACAATACGCCAGAAGCCATTGCCGTGTTATTCGACCTTGCAAATGAAGTTAACCGCAATCAAGCCGTGGAAGCCACGACACAACTTAGAACTTTAGCCGGTGTACTTGGTTTGTTGCAACGTGATCCGCAAATATTTCTGAAAGGTGTGACGAGCACTGGCGGATTGGATGAGGCAACAATCAATGCTCGGATCGAAGCCCGCATCGCTGCGAAGAAAACCAAAAATTTCGCCGAAGCTGACTTCATACGAAAAGAGTTACTGGAGGCAGGAATTGTATTGGAGGATTCTGCACAAGGTACAACTTGGCGCAGAACCTAAGGCAATCTCCCGGCCATCACCATACGGTTAAATAAAATATTGGGTGATATCCACATCACAAGATCATCAAATGTGGGTGTGAAATCATGGCTGACGAAAATTGTGTCGGTATCTGAGTTGCTAACCTCATCCGGAGCGAAGCTGGGTGAAAGTTGAATCCCGGCAGTCGTAAAAGCGCCAAATCCATTGTTGCCGTGAGAGATGAAAATAGCGGGAATGTTGCTTGCAACATTAGTACCGCCTGTTGCGGAACTTTTGACGGTCAATGTGCCGTTTGAGGACAGCGAAAAATTTGCTGTTAGAAAAGAACTTGAAGCCGAGTAGGTAAAACGTCTCCCCCAGGCATCAGTTTCACTTGTTCCTAGTGTTGCCCAGGGAATTACACCCAACGTTAACTTGCAGTCTGATATGCCTGCATTTAATGCATTGGTGGCGATGGTTGCTTTGGCAGGACATGGCAAGCGGCCATTTGCCATCGAATAACCATACAGCGCATCTTTAATATCATTCATTTGTCTGATGGTGTCATTCCTGTGTTGCTGATCGACTTGTGCGGTTATAGAAGGGATCAGCCCGTAAAGAAGAAGCCCGACGATAGTCAGGACGATGGACATTTCAAGCAATGAAAAACCAGTTATGTTTTCATTTGGCAAGAGAATCGTTTTCATTGGATGCACCTTAAAAGATCTGCACTGGGATTGTTGGGGTTAAAGGTCGAACTGCCGGTGAAATTTCCGGAGGCGGCCGTTGGCAACAAAAAAGCATTTAAGTTTGAGCCTTCAAGATAATTAGCCGGATTGGATTTGTCGTTTGTCGTCAATCGTTGCTGCGTGTCTGTTTTTAGGCCTCCGAAAATAAGTACTCGAGTGCATAAGTTTGTGTTAGCGCCGTCAACAGTGATCGAAGACGGTGTCGGGAGGCGCGAAAAAAGCAACATTTCTTTCCAGTTATTGCAGAACGTTAGATTGCTTGGCAGAAGACTGCTGCATATATTGATACTGATGCCCTTGTTCGTGTTTACAGGCATGACTGTTTGGAAGTAAGGGTCATTGATCAAGGATGCTAACTGGATGGAGAAATCATTGCGCCGAATAATGGCCCGAAATATTTCGTCAACGGTAACAAAAAGGAATCGATCATTGTGATGGCTATTGTTCGCAAACACAAACTGCTTGTTTTTGGAATTGTGTGCAATTCGATTGTTTGTACCTTTGGGAAAATAATTGACTGCATTCGAAGCGTCATCGGAACTAATGTAAGGATCGAGATAATTGCGCGCGTCGTAATTGCCGCCACATTGGGTATAGGCTGGATTGGAGAGAGCACGATCTTGTCTATCGAGAGGCTGACCGGGTGAAATGATTAAAGCGGCAATATTGTTCGTTATGGCGTTGCCGTCGCCATCAATGACATCAATCTGACCTAGAGTGTCCCAATTAAAAGGGCTGTTTGTAGTGGGGTCGTTCTTAAAACGGCCTGAAACGGCGTACCATATACAGTCTCCCTGTCCATCTTGTAACGGTGAAATGCCTAGCGTTTTCCAGGGGACTTTTCCGATAACCGAGTAGTCGATATTATTGCCGGTGAAATTTGGCGGTGAACTTCCCTCCGCGGGTATATTGTCCATTCCAAAGCCCAAATCCGGCAGTCGCAAGTAGCCTGCTGATCCCAGTGAGGGCGTAGAAACCGAATCCCCGATCAGGGCATCCTTAGCTTGGGCTAGTGAGAGCGTTGTTTTGTTATCACGCGCGGTTCGCACAGATGAATTATTTAGGGAACTCACAAAAAAAGATGCAGCGCCCAATATGATGATGAGTAACATGAGCAACAGCACTGCACCTTGCTTCAGATGAAGTTGACGGCGGACTTTGCCTGTAAGCGCCATCATGAGCCACCTCATTTTGAGGTGGGTGGCGTCTCAATTTGTGGTGGCGGTATGTTGTCGATGATTAAACGTTGCCCAACTTTGACTTCAATTGATTCGTTTTTCCCCGGTGCGGTTACAGGGACCGTGGTGGGATTTTTGCCGGGGGCGTTATGCTGAGCTTTGCCGTTAATCCATGCTGTGCGGCTTCCGTCACTATGCTGAATAATGCCATTGACGACAATGTAGTGCGGTTGTTCGTTTGCGCCATCCTTGCCCGCGACCCGCAACGTTTGATGCTGATCAAGTAACTTGCGTTCATCCCGGCTGAAGAAAAGTCGACCCAAATCTTCTGCCTGCGCTATGGAACACAGCCCGAGAGCAATACAAAGAGCAAACCGAGTCGTTTTGATCATGGCGTGCCTTTTTTCTTCATGGTGATCCAACCGCCGGTACAATCCGCTTTCAGTTGCGTGACAGGCAAGACTTCGCCGGGGCTGTTAGTGCCGGCGCGTTCGAGAGTGCAGTGGTCAATAATGAACCAACCTCGGATGTTCGAACGCAGAGCATCAAAAAACTTGATCATTTGCATTTCATGTACAAGATCCAATTGCAAACTCAATCCGCTCAGTTTCAGGTCGAAATTGCCCATATCCAGCGTGGGACTGGGAGAGTAGTTTTGTTGGGGTGCGATGGTGTATTTAAAATCAACAAGGAGTTGATTCTGGTGCAATTTTGCTAAACCCTCCATCCAGTCCAGACGTTGTTCGCCACCAATGATCTTGTAATCGACCAGCGAGGCATATTCACGGGCGTAGATTGACATGTTCTCAAAGTCACTTTGAGCATCGTTAAGCTGTTTTCTCGCGTCAATTAAGTGCAGTTGGGCTTGTTGTCTAGCCTTGAGTGATTGGTCTACGTAATCAGAACTCAACCAAATGGCACCGCCGCTCAAAAGCAAACTAAGTGTGCAAGCGAGAAAGCTCCATTTGAGCAGGGGAAAATCAGATTTGGAGAAAATCATTCTTTTTGTCTCCAGATAAGTTTCAACTTAAATTGCCCCGTCTTATTAGATTTTGACTGCAGATCACCACTAATGCTGCCTTTCGGGCTAAGATCAAGCGGCAAAGTTTGTGCAGTCACAGCATAGCCATGTTGAGTCAACGCTTGTTGAAATTCATCAAGATACGCTAGAGCGTTGCGGTAATCGGTGCCAAAATCGGTTAACTCGCCTTCAAAAGTAATTACTTGGGCAGGATATGCTGAAGGTGCGGAATCGGCAGCACTGGATTGCCAGGAGATTTTGTCTGTTCGAATACGGATGAATTTATCAAGAACGCTAGTTAGGTTCATCAATATTTCTTCAGGCAAGGGCGAGTAATAGCTGAGTTTTCTAGTGATGGCTACCGCTGTTTTCATGTCAACGGCCGGCACCGTGGTAACCGGAAATTTGCTTTTAATTTCATCAGCCTGGAGTGATAATTTAGATGCCTGACTGAGTATTGGTTCGGTTTCAGAAACATACGACCGCCCTTCCAGGACGGATAAGCCGCTCCATAGAATACTTACCAAAGCCGCGGTCACTGCGAAGCCGTAAAGAATCAAGCGCAATTGCCACAACAGGTAAAAATGCGTATGTACTGAATTGGCGTAATGGGTTGAGGGCGGTTTTACTGCAAGTAAATGCAAAAACAGCTTGGTGGCATCAGAATCCTGATAATCTGACTTCGCTTTAAGATGTTTGCCAAGCGTCTGAATGTCCAGATAGGAATAGTGCAACTCCGGCGTGCTTTGCAGACGTGATTCAATCGCCATCTTGTCGTTTGCATGGCAAATGATGTACACATCAAGGATTTCTCCGGGAGACGGCAAACTTAAGCTCTTAAGGTATTGCTGAGTTCGAGGAGTCTCGATTGCGACTGATTCGCTAAAAGAATTGTTGCTGTTGATCGGAGTCAGGCGAGAAAAATGAAGACGTTTCTTATTAAAATAAGTTTGTCTCAAGCCTGCATGTTTTTCCCAAGAGAGTAACAGGACATGATCTGAGTTTATTTCTTTGAGCAGAGGTAAACTGATATTCGGCAGGGAGTGGATGCCGATGACTGGAGTTTTGTTGTTAAGCAGTGTGTCCAGCCAGGGTGAAATTCGCTGCGGATTGGTTAAAGCCGAGAACAACATTTCGTCATCGCGTCGTCCGTCAGGTTGACGGTGCATTACCCTCGCTTGGCGGAACAGAGTATTGCGGTAATATTGTTCAAACTTGCGAGCAATGAGAGCCCGACGATTTCCACCGGTCAAATGCGGGACTGTTTCCTGGCGAAAGTCCTCTTCGATAACATCAACCAGTAAAAAGGCTGGATTACGGTGTTGTTTCAAATATTCAGAAAATTGATCGCGGCCAGCGGAGTCGTTGGTGAAATACTGAGGCTCAGATAGCTTGCCACTTTCCCAAGTACAGGCTTGAAAATGTTCGGCACACAGAAAAAGTAATGTTTTGCTGGTTAAGCTCATGGGCGACTCACATTTTCACCTTGCTGATGATATCGTAGATCGGTGACAGTACCGACAGCATAACCCAGCCTAACAAAGCCCCAAGAATAATTGTCATTGTCGGTTCGATCATCACCTGAACCTTTTTGATTGAATCTTTTACATCACGGTCATAGAAATAACTGACATTCAGCAACGCTTGATCAAGCTGTCCTGTCGCTTCACCGACTTTGAGCATACGCACCACCAATGGAGGGAATATGCCGGTTTTTTCAAAGCTTTGAGTGAGATTCTTGCCGGACTCAATTTCGTGCATAACGTCATTCAAACTTTTTGAGATTACCTGATTGTTGGCGAGATCTCGTGAATTGGCGATGCAATCCAATATTGTGATTCCTGAACTGTACATCATGGCGAAGGTATTGGCGAAACGAGCCAAAATAATTTTGCGCAAAACGGGACCTGTGGGCCAAACATGAAGCTTAAAATTGTCGACGTGGAATTGCAGGCCGGGATTCACGGAAAGCGCACCCTTGTAAATGCCAAACAGAACAAAGGGGAGCGAGAGTAGGATGTACCAGTAATTGACAAACACAGCTGAGGTGGCCAACAGCAAGCGTGTTTGGAATGGAATTTCCTGTCCCATACCTTTAATGAATCCAACCAGTTGAGGAACGAGATAGATCATCAGGAAGAACGTGATGGCGATAACCACAGTGCCGACAAACAAAGGATAAATCATCATGTTTTTAGTCTGCGAGGCCATCTCGTCCTGCCACTTTAAGGACTCGGTCAGATGTCTGAATACGTCGGAGAGTTTTCCGCTTTCTTCTCCCGCATGGGTCAAATTGACCGTGATTTTGTCAAAAGCATTTGGATGCTGAGCCATCGCTTGGGAAAGTTTTTTACCGCTTTCGATTGATTCTACCAGGCTCGCGATAATTTCACGAAATGTGGGGTCTTCCATACTATCGCGCAAATCGGCCAAACATTCGAGCAGGGGAACGCCGGCACGAGTGAGCTGATCCAGGTTGAAGAAAAAAGTAATCAGATCGATACGTTTGACTTTCGAACTTCCGAAAGTCGACGCATTTTCTTCTTCTTTGGCGTTGATAAGATCGAGTCCGCCACGCTTCAATCTTAATTCGAGGTCAATCAAGTTAGCCGCGTCTTGCAGACCCTTGGTAGATTTGCCCTCGGCATCAATCGCTTTGTAGGAATACATGGCCATGCTGTATTCCCCTTACATGCGATCAGTCAAATCAACGACACGCGAGACTTCGGCAATTGAAGTTTGACCTTGAATGACACGACGGATACCGTCTTGTGCAAGCGGACGAAAGCCTTTTTCGAGTGCGCAATGCTTTAAGTCCCGCATGCTGGCACGGCGCGAAACGAGATCGTCAATATCGCTGTCCATTTTGAAAATTTCCATGATCGCACGCCGACCTTTGTAACCTTGATGGTGGCAAAGGTCACATCCCGCAGCGCGATAAAGAGTCGTCTCGTCGCTATGCGACAAACCGAGAATTTTGCGTTCAGTATTGTCGGGACGGTAGCTGTATTTGCAATGGGGACACAAGGTTCGGATCAAACGCTGAGCAACGATGCCGATGATGTTACCTGCCAGAATATCCGGCAAAATACCAATATCAAGCAGACGAGGAATCGCACCGATGGCTGAGTTTGTGTGGAGAGTGGAATATACCTGGTGACCTGTCATGGCAGCGCGAAAAGCCATTTCGGCGGTAGGATGATCACGAATTTCACCGACCAGAATAATGTCCGGATCTTGGCGCATCATGGATCTGATACCGCTGGCGAAATCCAGCTTTGCGGCTTCGTTCACAGAGCTTTGCCGGATCAGCGGAATGGGATATTCCACCGGGTCTTCCAAAGTCATGATGTTGACTGATTCGGTGTTGACGTGTTGCAACACGGAATACAACGTTGTCGTCTTTCCGCTACCCGTAGGGCCGGTTACCAGCACGATGCCTTCCGGTTTGGCGATGATGTTTCTGAGTGTGTTCAGGGCAAGGTCGTCTAGCCCGATTTGGTCGATGGGTACAATGCCTTTTTGCCGGTCCAGTATACGTAGGACAAGATTCTCGCCATGCGTGGTCGGGTGCGAGGCAACACGAAAATCAATAGGCCGACCTGATAGTCTTAATGAAATACGCCCATCTTGCGGGGCACGAGTTTCGGCAATGTTCATCCCGCTCATTACTTTCATGCGTACGACCATGGCGGGCCAAAAACTCTTATGCAAGCTGCGCACTTGGCGTAGCACGCCGTCAACGCGATAGCGAATACGCAGGAAACTGCTTTCCGGTTCAAAGTGAATATCTGACGCGCTTTGCTGAACAGCTTCAGTGAGGAGTGCATCAATAAGACGGACCACCGGCTGGCTGAATTCATTTACGCCTTGCTGGAGATTCTGGTAATCCATCTCGCCCGGCTCAATCTCGTGCAAGATGCCATCAATGGAAAGTTCAAAGCCGTAGTACTGGTCGATAGCGCGCAGAATGTCAGATTCACTGGCGAGTTGGGTAATGAGTCTGTACTCGTCCTTGAGCAGTGCGCGCACTTGGTCAAGCGCGATGATATTGTCTGGGTCTGCGATTGCCAGTGTCAGATTTTTATTGACCGAATCAACTGACAACGGCAGTAATTGGTAGCGTCGCGCAACGTCTTTGGGAATAAGCGATACTGCGGCAGGGTCGATGATGACAGTTGAAAGATCGACACTTTCTTGCCCGAGATTTTCTGAAAGTACGTCCCGGATTGTGGCTTCAGAGAGAAATCCCAAGCGCACCAACAACCGTCCCAGTGGTTGCGGGGATTTGTTTTGTTCTTGGGCTGCGATGCGCAATTGGTCTTCGCTAATAACGCCTTTGGCGATCAACAATTGACCGATAGGCTGCTGGGACTGTGCATTGAGTGCTGCCATCTTGTTCCTTAAGTTACTCGCCAGATAGTGCCGTCAAGTACTCGGGGAGGCCAGAGAAATCACACTTGCTCAACTTAGACGCAAGTGAATATCCTTCTGGATTAATTTTCCGAGTGTACTCAATATGCATTATATTCAGTGACTGCCGATTTGGTTTAAACGCTGTTGGGCTTGGTCACGGTTGAAACCGGAATTGCCGGAGGTGCCAAATTGCAAAGCTTGCCGATAATACTGCGCTGCAGCAGTGCGTTGTCCGATATGGTCCAGGCTGATAGCCAAATTGAACGCAAACAGTGCATTAGTCGGTTCAATCGACAGAGCATTAAAATAGGCCTGCTGTGCCTCTGCCCATCTTGATTGATCGGCATATTGATTTGCCAGTGCGAAATTCAGGGCCGCAGAATCGGGTTGCTGAGAGAGAAGTTGTTTTAAGTGACTTTCTTTTCCGGTTGGATCACCAGGTCCGAATGAAGTAAGCGCGGCCTGAGCAATCGGATCGCGCGGATCAAGTGACAAAACGCGGCGGTAATACTGAATGGCAGCATCATCCTGTCCTTGCTGCTGGGCAATTGCAGCCAGACCCAATAGGGCATCGCGATTTTTAGAATCTTTGGAGATCGCATCATGATAAAGCTTTCCGGAAGTTTCGTAGTCGCCTTTCTGATATGACTGATAAGCACTAGTCAAAATCAAGTCGATTGAGTCAGGCTCTTGCCTGTGCTGGATTTCCAGTGATGAAATATTTTGTTTGTAAGGTTTTGCAATTTGAGGTGCATTTTTCCGGGCAACGTAATTATTGGCTTGATTGTTAACTTGAGGCGCATGCTTGATTGAAGGTTTTTCAGTTGCTGTGACAGGAGTCGAAGTTTCAGGAACAGGCGTTAACGGAACCAAGGGTGATGGAGTTACTGTTGCCACTGCGACTGGTCGGGGTGTGGTAACTGGCGCCGCAATGTGCTGCTGCGGTGGCGCACTATAGTAGAAGCGTTGATTAGGTGGCGTGATTTGAATGTAAACATAGGAGCCATACACTACCGCAAAAATACCCCCGCCAATGGCAGCGATGGGAACCGGCCCCAATCGGCGACGTTTTTTTTGGGGTGTCTTTTTGGCTGCAAATAAGTTTTCACCGGCTGCACGCGAGGAGCTTGTTTTACTTGGGCTGGCCGGAGATGAGACGTTTGTTTGATTGTTACCAGAAGTTGGAAGTGCCTCAGATTGCGCGCCCGTAACTGGCCGCACTGGTGATGGTTGAATCTCTTCCAATTTTAGATCATCAATGCTCACGTGTTTATCCTTATTTCCATCCGACTTTTTCAAAGCGTCGAGTAACAGGCTCATAATTTTTGCTTTTCCTGAGGCTCGATCTTGCGCGATTTATCTTCAAGAAAGTCGGAATTGGGCAAGTTGCTGCGGAATTCGCTAAAGTCACCATCAATGCTGGCCTCCTTAATAACAATAGGACGTATGAAGATTACAAGTTCCGATTTTATATTGGTATCGTTGCGATTTTTAAATAGGTTGCCTAAAAAGGGTATACGTCCCAAAAAAGGAATTTCATCAGAAAAATTGTCTATTTCATCTTGCATCAATCCGCCCATTACTGCGATCTGGTTATTTTCGATCCGCAGAACAGATTCCATTTCTCTTGTTTGCGTTTGTGGAATCTTGCTGACTACCGGTTGTGTTGTACAGTTAGGTACTCCAGCACAAGGATTGGACAAGCTTGGATTGGGATCATTGACGTAACCAAACAAACGGGTAATAGACGGACGCATGTTCAGCAATACGCTATCGTTGTCGTTTATTTGCGGCGTGACACTCATGGTAAACCCGATGGGGACGCTATTTGGAGTTGTCGTGTAGGTGGTTTGCGATGATGTTTGATTTGTCGTGGTGTTTGCTTGAATAGTGAAATAGACATAGTTGTCCACAACTCGCAACATTGCAGTTTGATTGTTCATTACACTTAATTTCGGACTGGACAAAACCTTTACGGTTCCAAAGGAGTCCATAAGTTGCACTGCTGCGGATAGCGCTCCGATTCCGGAGTTGGGGCTTTTGTAATCCAAAGTGAATATGTTCCCGGCAGTTCCAGCCAATGCGGGTAACTGTGTACCAGTTCCCAGTTGGCTGGCTTGAAAGCCATTGCTCCCTGATCTTAAACTCTGCCAATTGATGCCATGTTGATATTGTTTACTTAGACGTACTTCGACAATGGTCGCTTCGATTAGCACTTGTCGATGTGAATTGGTCATGACATTGGAAATGAATTCCTGAATTTTTTCATGCTGTTTTGATGTTGCGCGAACTGTAATGATGCCATTTTCAGGATTGGAAATAACGGATGCAGCTTCACGGAAAGTGTTGCGAGACGTGACAGTTGTCCCTTCGTCTTCTATTGAGGCGGCATTGGGGCTGTTTTCTATACCGCCTTTTGCGGCAGCTTGCTTTTTACTGTTGCTGGAGGATTGCTGTACGCCAGTTCCGGTGGTGCTCGAACTGGAACTTCGCTGTACTGAAGTTTCACTTGAGCCATCCGGCAAAATTTTGTCGGTTTCACGCAAAATATCTTTTATATTTGATTCCAGTCTTTCCCAGAAGTGGTTTTTCGATGAGCTCACAATCGATAATTTCGAGTTATTGCCCCCAGCGCCACCTCCTGCATTTCCAGCGGCGCCACCACCCCCGACTTGAGTCGAATTAGAGATGCCGCCATCCGAGTCCCGTGTCATATTGACGTAATCTATCTTGTAAGTTTTAAGATAGGGTGAATCAGGCATGACGATCAGATTGCCATTATCGAACTCATAGCGCATTTCCACCTGCTTGGATATCCGATTGAGAATTTGAGGTAACGTTTGGTTGATCGCGTTGATTGTGACATTTCCTTGTACGCCAGGGGTAATGTCGAGATTTATTTTGGCGTCACGAGCCAAAGCAAAAAGTATTTCCTGCGCCGGCACATTGGTTACGACAACGCTGTAAGTTTCAACTCTATTGCTGGGTTTTGGCGGTTCGAGCGGAATAGTACGTTTGTTAGCCTGGGGTATATCGCCATTGCCTTGAGATGTTTCGACATCTTTAGCTTGAATGTGTCTATCTGATGGCTGAAAAGTTTGCGAGCCGGAAGGCTTTGTTCCGCTACAGGCGGATATAATTGTAAGACTCGAAAGTAGCAGTATGAGACGTAACTTCATTTTCACCCCTTTGAACGAGTGCGCAACCTAACATCTTTAACCTACTTAGGCAATATGTCATTTGGCCTAGATATTAGCACTTTCAATCGGTTAAGACAGTTATTTCAAGTTGATCCACCATTGTTAAACTTAATAACTATCCAGCGAATTCAATGTTGGAGCAAAAGCATCTTTATAACGCTGCGGTAGGTTTTGCAATCCTGTATGCGCTTCCTCGCTGTTGGCGTAAACTCCATAGAGCACTCGGAAACCATTTTTACCTTTGATTTTAATAGGAATTATATATATGTCCGATAGTTTTCCGATACTTTTTGCACGACTTAAAAATCGTTCAATTCGAATGGGTCTGGGATCTTCGGTGTAATACAGCTGGATGCTGACTCCGCTTTTGTCTGTATGAGAGAGCATTTCCTTGGTAGCTGCCAATCTTTCTTGCAATAGGGGGTTAGAGGAAGACGATTCTTTTTCTTCGGCATTATTTTTCGCAGGAATATTAGTATGTTTTTGAATTGGTTTGGTTTCAGTCGACGCAGAACTGGGTTGCAAATTTGGCGAAGATGAAGTCCCACCGGTATTTGGTGCAGAAACCGAATGGGTTTGCAAAGCCACTGCCAACTGCAGAGTTGGCACATTTTGGGAAAATTGAGTTGGGGCTGAAGCTGGCATTGATGTTGAGACTATTGGGCTAGAAGCAACAACTGAACTTGATGGAATAACGTTCAAGGGTTTAACCGCGGCAATAACAGGCATTTTGTCTGAAGACTGATTAGACGAATCTGGTTTGCCAAGCATAAAAACTGTGATGGAGAGCGCAAAAACGAATAGCGCGACACCAGCGATGATGGATATTTGCTTGCGGCTCAACCAAGATTTTACCGGAGTAAGTTCACTGTCCCGGATCGCCGCTTGTACATGACGAACCTCAATATTGTGGGTGTTTTCAACGAAGGCGGCGAGTAAAGATTTGTCAGCCAAAATATTGACGCGGCGCATGAGACCGTTGGATGCTTTGCCAACAAGATTGATCGCGGCAGGTGAAAAAATATCCGGCCCATGATAGCCCGCAGCGCGCATGCGAAACATGAGATATTCCTCAATGAGCTTCTTGGAAAGCGGTTGCATGTTGAAGTGATGCACAATACGATCTTTGAGCTGCCGCATATTGTTTTGTTCAAGCTTTACATCGAGTTCGGGTTGCCCGAACAAGACGATTTGAATTAACTTGTGTTTGCCGATTTGCAGATTGTAGAGCAGGCGCAATTCTTCCAGTGTATCCAGCGGCATAGCGTGCGCCTCGTCTACCAGGACTACACAGCGTTCCCCTATGTTGTATTTGGCAACCAGATGGTTGTTCAGATTTTGCAGCAATATGCTGACGCGTTGACCTTCCAGATCCAGTTCCAATCCGTCAGCGATGGCATAGAGCAATTCGTCGCGTGTCAAGCTGGGGTTGGCAAGGTAGATGGCTTTGATATTGGTGGGTAACCGATCCAGCAACATACGGCATAGCATGGTTTTTCCGCTGCCGACTTCACCGCTGATCTTGATAATTCCTTCACTTTCAGTAATCGCATAAATCAGCGCATTGAGTATTTCTCCGCGATTGGCTCCGGAGAAGAAAAATTCTGTGATTGGCGTGATTTTAAAAGGAGGCTCGTTCAAGCCAAAATGTTCGAGATACATCTAAAAATCCCCTTTGCTGTGTTTTTTTAACGCATTATGTTTTTGCAATGCTTCAATACGACTATACAAGGTTGTGCGGGCGATACCGAGAAATTTTGCCGCTTCACTCACATTGCCTCGGGCCAAATCCATGGCCATATCAACATGGAGGCTAGTATAGTCCATCAACTGCTGGTCCAGATTGAAGGTCCCTTGCTGCATGGCAAATTTAGCCTCGTTCAGATGCTCCGATATCATGTCGCCTGACGGGGCACCGGTCAAATCAAGCTCGGCTTCCAATTCCGGCACATCAATTATTTGCCCCGGATATTTTGTTGTGAGTCGAATAACAATGTTACGTAGCTCTCTGGTATTGCCCGGAAATGAATAATTTTCCCACAATTTTTCCGCTTGTTCATTCAGGCGGAACGGGGTGTTTTGAGATTGAGCGGCATAAAATTCGCGAAAATTTTCGAGCAACAAAAATTTATCGGAACTTAATGAACGCAGAGGGGGAACTTGAATGGTGAATATGCTTAAGCGGTGATATAAATCGACACGAAAATTGCCTTCACGAACGGCAGCTTTCAAATCATGGTTAGTTGCTGCAATGATGCGTGCCTTACTTTTTCGTGCGACAGTTTCACCGACGCGATGAAATTCCCCATTTTCCAACACGCGCAACAATTTGGCCTGAAGTTCAAGTGGAATTTCGCCAATTTCGTCAAGAAATAATGTTCCCGCCCCGGCTTCTTCGAAGAAACCCACTTGAGAAGTTGTTGCGCCGGTAAAGGCACCTTTGATATGACCGAAAAATGCCGACTCAAGCAGATTGGAAGTAATAGCTGCGCAGTTACAGACAATGAATGGTGCCGAACTATTGGAACTGAATTTTTGCAGGGTGGCTGCAACCAGTTCTTTTCCGCTACCCGACTCGCCTTGTATGAGCACAGGATAGGGTGTTGCAGCATACAATTCAATTTGTTGACGCATCGCTTGCATGGGGGGGCTCGTTCCGATAATCACGGGACTGGCACTACCCTTTAAGGAGTCGGGAATTTTATCTTCAATCTGAATTCTGAGTGCGCTATGCAGTTGTGACTTGATCGTTTCAGGCGAGCAGGGTTTTGAAACGAATTCGATGGCCCCCAGGGCGCGTGCGTGTCTTGCGTTTGCCTGTTCATCCTGTCCGGATAAGGCAATAACCTTGAGTTTGGGCAAGTGCGCAAGCAACTCGGCAATTAGTCTAAAGCCTTCCTCCGGGCGATGCGGCGTAGGTGGCAAACCCAAATCGACAAGTGCCAGTTGAAGCGGTACGTCCATGTCACGCAACAGGCGGATGGCATGGGCACGATCTTCCGCCAAATGAATATTAAATTCATCAGCAAGTGCATGGCGCAAACTGTCGCGAATGAGCGGATCGTCATCCACGATAAGTAGGGAAGGAAGGGTCACGCGGCTGTCCAAATGTGTCAATATTTGCCAAATTACGATTGCGCTCAGAATAGCCCGCAATCGTAATTAACTCAAGTATTTGAAAAAATATGCTTTTGAAAAAATTGAGCAATCTATAAAAAGCACGGGGTCTAAATGATCGAGCGGACTCGCCAATCCATTACGCCCTCTTTTCCACAAGAGGGTGACAGGATATCAGGAGCTGGAGTATGCGCAGCTTGAATTTGAAGTGTTGATAATGCTTTAATTTTTGGCTATGTCCGTAAATAGAGTTGGTCATTTTTTCAAAATATTTCAACTGGTATACGCGAACACCCCCTCCCCCCCGGGGGGAGGGTTGGGGAGGGGGTGATTTTTAGTGTTGTGATAATCATGTTCGTATAATGGCTTATGACTTAAAAAGTCCATACACTGATTGACTTGCGAAACTACCAACGCTATTTACGGACATTGCCTAATTTTTTATAGAGGAGGGGAGGTGCTGTGGATTTGGGGGTGCCTCTCATTGAAAAAATCTTCAGTGTAAATATCAATTTATCTTATTGATAATAAGCAGAAATTCAAAGCGCCTGGAATTAAGCCCACAAACCCCCTCTTTTCATTAAGTTGTTATCACTATTCCTGAAGTATTTTAAGCATTCAAAGGTAAATTGTCAGGACTGAGCCGCAGTGGTTGTGAAAAAGCATCATCAAAAGTTCATTTTTGATATTAAGGGCATGGAGTATTCAAAATATTTTGAAATGTTAAAAATAATGAGGCAAATTCTCTTGCTATTGTTTTTGTCGCCTTTGAGTTGCGCAGCTTTAACAGTTGGCGAAAATCGGAATAAGTATGTGATCGATTCTTATCCTGCAATGAATAACGGTGATAGAGGAAAATATCTTAACGTAACAAGTTCCAGTACATTCAATTCGACGCTTGATTCCAAATTTTCTTTGGTTGCTGAAAGTAGTTCCTCTTATGGTGTTTACTTGGGATACCAATTCAACAAGATTTTATCCGTTGAAGGCGGCTACACATCGCTACTCACCGACACCATTGTGAAAGCTTCAAGCAATGCCATTGGTACTACTTCAATTTCAGGCGGAGAGGTTGCGATGTTAATAAATTTTCCAGCATGGCAACTTCTTTCTCCTTTCATTCGGGTGGGGTCTGCAAGAATGCTTGAAACGGACGTAGTCAACGCGGCTTATGGGGGCGGTTCGACTAAAACCTCTCTTTCTGGAAATGTATTCGGAGTCGGGTTTCAATTTAACATCATGCGCGGGCTTTACCTCCGCGTTGGATACAACTCCTATAACTTGAAAGACACGCCAAACACTTATACCCCGCATTTGCAAGACATGTATGGTTCCCTGATATATAAATATTAACTTGGAAAGACAGCCCGATGCTGCTTAAATTTAAATCGATCACTCCTAGATTTTTGGATATTCGCTTTAGCCTCATTGTGATTTTATTCTTGAATCTTGCAAGTTGCGGAGGCGGGAATAGCAATTGGAATGGATGGCATAATGCTGCAGGAACTTGTATAGCGGGTTGTCCTATTGTTTCCCCCTCAGTTCTTTCAACTACACCGGTAAATACTGCAACCGCAGTGAATGTTTACACATCTATTTCGGCAGTATTTAGCACAGCAATGGATTCCGCTTCATTGACTTCAACAACATTTACTGTGAACAACGGAGTGACGGGGACGGTGAGCTATAACGGCACTACTGCCACCTTCACTCCTTCAATTAATTTGGCTCCTTCGACAACCTATACTGCAACCATCAATACCACTGTAAAAGATGTCAGTGGCGTTGCTATTGCGGCTCCTTATTCGTGGACATTTACGACAGCGGCAGCCCCAGTTGCACCCATTAACGTATATGCCATTTCGGGAATAAATAACATGACGATCACCTGGTCGCCCGCTGTCGGGGCAAATTTTTACAATATTTACTGGGGAACAACGTCAGGTATTACCACTTCATCAAACAAAATTGCCGGCGCAACCTCTCCCTATCTGCAGACCGGACTTACCGCAGGAAATACCTACTACTACCGGATAAGTGCGGCGAATACAGGTGGCGAGACACTTTCAAGCGAAATATTTTCGTTCGTATACACGGGGGGAAGCACTACAGGACTTTTCGCAACAACCGGCAACATGGGCACCGCCAGATACAATCACTCTGCGACTCTGCTGCCAAATGGCAAAGTACTTGTTGCGGGAGGCAGGGGAACTGCCTCTCTCTCATCTGCAGAAATTTATGATCCTTCAACGGGACTCTTTACTGCAACCGGCAGCATGACAACCGCTAGACACGGCCATACAGCGAACCTACTTCCGAATGGCAAGGTGCTTATCTCCGGCGGAATTTCAGGAACGACATCTCTCGATACCGCTGAAATATATGATCCTGCAACGGGTCTGTTTACAGCGACCGGCAACATGACAACGACAAGGGGATTTCACAGATCGACATTACTTCAAAATGGTAATGTGCTTGTCTCAGGAGGTCAGAGTAATAGCGGATATAACAACTCTGCCGAAATGTACGATCCTTCTACAGGTCTATTTACTTTGACTGGCAGCATGGCGACAGCGCGCGGCGATCATATAGCAACATTGCTCACGAATGGTAAGGTGCTGGTTTCGGGAGGGTATTCAGGAACAGCCTATCTCGCCACCGCCGAAATATATGATCCTTCAACAGGCCTATTTGCTGCGACTGGCAGTATGGGTTACTCAAGGTATTTTCACATATCAACACTACTTCCAAATGGCATCGTATTAGTTTCCGGTGGATATTCGGGAACATTCTTTACCTATCTCGCAATCGCTGAACTGTACGACCCCTCAACAGGTCTATTTTCAGGGACTGGCAACATGACCAACGTAAGGGGTAAACATACTTCAACGCTGCTTCCAAATGGTAAAGTACTTGTCGCAGGAGGACTGGGAAATAACGGGTACACCGCCACTGCCGAACTATTCGATTCTGCAACAGGATTAGGATTGTTTAATCCTATTAGCGATATGACAACCGCGAGGGGTGATCACACTGCGACGTTACTTCCAAATGGCAAAGTACTTGTAAATGGAGGTTATGACGGGTCGGCAGCTATCGCTAACTCAGAACTGTTCTATTAAACGAAATAAACCACGCTATTGGAGCAGGTGTTTTTTTAAGTATTTATTTCGTATTGCTGTAAAGCAGTGTTGTGGGTGATAGAGGTGTGGTTTAGAATGCACGCTCTTCAAACGAGCAGGAAAATTCATTTGTGTCTCCGCAACCGCTTGTAGAAATTCGCGACGTTAATTTTGCCTACGGCTCTCGCCCTATTCTGAAAGGAATAAATATGACTTTCCATAAAGGACAAGTCATTGCCATTATGGGTGGGAGTGGCTGCGGTAAGAGTACGCTATTTCGCCTGATCGGGGGTGCAATTAAGCCTACCAGGGGCGAAATCAAAATCGACGGTCAGGTAATTCACAAACTTGATCAGCATGCGCTTTATGCGATGCGCCGCAAAATGGGTGTATTGTTTCAATTTGGTGCGCTGTTTACAGATATGTCGGTCTACGATAACGTGGCATTTCAAATGCGTGAGCACACCGATCTGCCTGAAGAAATTATTCACGATCTGGTGATGATGAAATTACACACGGTTGGTTTGCGCGGCACGCACGCCTTGATGCCCTCAGAGCTTTCCGGCGGGATGGCGCGACGTGTGGCGCTGGCTCGTACAATCGCGCTGGATCCGATGTTGATTCTGTATGACGAGCCGTTTACCGGACTTGATCCTATTTCGCTTACCGTGGTCGGAGATTCGATTCGCCGGTTAAATAGTGCACTGGGGGCCACTTCGGTGGTGGTGACGCACGATATTCAAGAGTCGATGAAACTCGTTGACTACATTTATTTTATCGCGGACGGTGTGATTGCGGCTGAAGGTACACCGGACGAAATAGAAGCCTCCAAAACGCCCTTTGTGCATCAATTTGTGCATGGAGAACGGGATGGCCCGGTTCCTTTTCATTATCCGGCTGGAAACTATATGCAGGATCTGGGAGTAAGCATCTGATGTCTGTCGTGAATAGTGTAAGAAATATCGGGCATGCCGTGATTGATGCAATCTGGCGTATCGGCTACGCCACGCGCTTCTTCACGCTGATATTGCTGAACTCCGGTTCAAGTTTTCGGCGTTTTAGATTAACGGTGAAGGAGCTATATTTCACTGGTGTGATGTCTCTGATCATTATTCTGGTGGCGGGGCTATTCGTTGGCATAGTGCTTGGTTTGCAGGGTTATGAAATACTAAAAAGATATGGCTCGGAATCAGCGCTAGGTACACTTGTGGCACTCAGTTTGTTGCGCGAGTTGGGGCCGGTTCTGGCGGCATTGCTCTTTGCGGGACGTGCCGGCTCGGCGATGACGGCAGAAATCGGTTTGATGAAAGCTTCGGAGCAGCTTGCCGCGATGGATATGATGGCGGTAAGCCCGATCGCGCGCGTGGTGGCGCCGCGTTTTTGGGCAGGCGTTATTTCCATGCCGATTCTGGCGACGATATTTTCAGTCATGGGCGTGTTTGGCGGCTATCTGGTGGGCGTGATTTATATTGGCGTCGACGAGGGGTCATTCTGGTCTCAGATGCAAGGCTCAGTTGAATTTCAACATGATGTATTGAATGGCGTGTTTAAAAGTTTTGTGTTTGGTGTCGCCGTAACGGTGATCTCGGTGTTTGAAGGCTTTGATGCACCGCCGACTGCCGAGGGCGTGTCAAGGGCAACCACGCGCACCGTTGTCCAGTCATCTTTGGTTATTTTGTTGTTAGACGTTGTTTTGACCGCATTTATGTTTCGGGGGAATTGACATGGAACGAACCTCACTGGATTTGTGGGTAGGTGCATTTGTAGTGGCCGGAGTGCTCGCGTTAACATTTTTGGCATTCAAAGTGGGCAATATGAGTACCTATAATGCTTCGGAGTCGTATAATTTAAAGGCTAGTTTTAACAATATCGGCGGACTCAAGACGACCGCTTCGGTCAGAAGTGCCGGAGTGTTGATAGGACGTGTAACCGAGATTAAACTTAACCCGCAACGTTACGAAGCTGAGGTTACATTGAGCATCGATAAACGCTATCAATTTCCAAAAGATACACTGATTAGTATTTTGACCTCAGGGTTGTTAGGCGAACAGTACCTCGGCCTGAAACCAGGAGCGGATGACGAAATGTTGAAAAATGGCGATGCAATTAAACAGTCGCGTTCTGCGCTAGTGCTGGAAGATCTGATCGGCCAAGTAGTTGCCAGCAAGGCGGAGAACGCAAAGTAAATATCGGGGGAGTTATGAAACGATTGGTAGTTGCAGTATTTGGTCTGACGTTGTTGAGTTTTGCCATGTTCACTAGGGCTGACACGATTGTCGCGCCCGATGTAATGGTAAAGACAGCCGTGCAGGATGTACTGGCAGTGTTAAAACAGGGAAAGTCGGATAAGAAACAAATACAGGATTTGGTGGACACCAAGGTGTTGCCCATGTTTGATTTCACCCTGATGACTAAACGCGCAGTGGGACCGATTTGGAAAACCGCCACACCTGAGCAAAAAAAGATACTGGTTGATGAATTTCGCAATCTATTGGTCAGAGTTTTCATCGGCAAAGCCTTTACTGGTGTTACCAATGTCTCAGTGAAATTCGAGCCAACAAACTTTGCTGAAGGCGATGACCAAGTTACCGTGAAAACGCTTATCTCAACACCCGGAGATACTCCTGTGGCAGTGGAGTATGATCTAAAGAAAACTTCTGCCGGTTGGAAAGTGGTTGATTTTTCTGTTGCAGGACCAAGACTGGCCTTAGACATTTATAGCAATCAATTTCGCGATCCATTGCAACAAACAGGTATCGATGGATTAATCAAATTCCTGGAAGATAAAAATCGTGCAGCAGAGGCTGCATTGGCTGCAGGGCATAAGGCTGCAGTAAAGTGAGCGACTCGGCAGAAAATGTTTTGAAGTTAAGCGGCCCCTTGACTATGAATACCATCACGAACATTTTCGGGACGGGGTTACAGTTGTCCGAAGTGAAAGCCGCTCTGGTTGTTGACTTTGCAAAAGTTGAGGCTGTGGATTCATCTGCGGTGAGTTTGATGCTGTCATGGTTACGCACAGCGAAAAGTAAAAATGTGAAACTGTCATTTATTAACGTCCCTCATAACCTGCTCAGCTTGGCTAACTTGTACGGAGTAGCGGAGTCATTATCGTTACCAGTGGATTCCTAATAAAATATCATTCCCGGGAACAGTAAAAATTTAGGTGAGGAGCTTTTGTAGCCGAAAGGAGTACCGTGCAATTGTGCAAGGTTGATCCCACGAATGTACGGGTTCAGCCCGCATGGGGTAAAAACTCTTGGCAACAAAGAATAGTCCCACCTGCTCACACAACGAATATTAATAATTATCAAGATATATGCAAAAACTAGCCATTCAAGGCGGCATACCGTTACGGGGTGAAGTACGAATCTCTGGAGCCAAAAACGCGGCACTGCCCATCATGTGTGCAAGCCTGCTGACCTCAGATACCTTACGATTAACCAATCTACCAGAACTGCACGATGTGGGCACCATGCGCAAATTGCTGCAGCAAATGGGTATAACTGCAGAATCGGCCACTGGCGAAATCACGTTCAAAGGTGACAAAGTCGAAAATTGGGAAGCGCCCTACGACATGGTGAAAACCATGCGAGCCGCGATTCTTGTATTGGGTCCCTTGGTAGCGCGTTTCGGAGATGCGCGCGTTTCTCTTCCCGGCGGTTGCGCCATCGGTTCACGCCCTGTTGATTTGCACATCAAAGGCTTGCAAGCGATGGGCGCTGAAATCGCCATAGAGCACGGCTACATTCATGCCAAAGCAAAACGACTAAAAGGTGCACGCATTTTCTTCGATATCGTCAGCGTAACCGGGACAGAAAATTTGATGATGGCGGCTGCTTTGGCGGAAGGTGTCACAGTTTTGGAAAATGCGGCGCGCGAACCAGAAGTGGTGGATCTGGCAAACTGTCTTCGTGCAATGGGCGCTAAAATTTCAGGTGACGGCACTGATGCCATCACCATCACCGGCGTGGAAAAACTGTATGGCGCAACTCATCGCATCATGCCGGATCGTATTGAAAGTGGTACTTTTCTGGTGGCTGCAGCGGCAACCGGAGGCAGTATCACTTTGCGCGAGACGCGTGCCGATATTTTGGAAACGGTGCTGGAAAAATTGACTGAAGCAGGAGCAAAAATCAAAGTGTCGGGCGAAAGCATTCACCTCGAAATGAGCGGACGCCCGAAAGCGGTCAATGTGCGCACAGCACCATATCCAGCTTTTCCAACCGATATGCAAGCACAATTCATGGCGCTTAATTGTATCGCAGAGGGCAGCGCGATCGTGATTGAAACCATCTTCGAAAATCGCTTCATGCACGTGCAGGAATTGCGCCGCCTTGGGGCACATATAGACGTGGAGGGCAATACCTCAGTAGTGCGCGGCGTCGAACATCTGGAAGGTGCAACAGTGATGGCAACCGACCTGCGAGCCTCGGCCTGTTTAGTCATTGCCGGCCTAGTCGCGCAAGGCGAAACAGTGATTGACCGTATTTACCATCTGGATCGCGGCTATGAGCATATCGAAGCTAAATTGTCACAGCTCGGAGCTAATATTCGCAGATTAAAATGAAAAATAAATTTGTATTAATATGCTAGATATGTTTAGTTTCGCTTTAGGCCATCCCCGAATATAAAGCTTTCTTCGCCGTGCGACATTGCTCGCAAAAAATTACTTTCCAATTCGATAATAATGATTAATTTGGTTGCTGTGTACGTTAGCACACGGTAACCAACCCTTATTCACTAATATTGTTCAAGTGAGCGAGAAATCTTGCTCAGATTAATGCATAAAGTTGTCGTGGGTATCTTGACTGTTTACAAACAAGTGTCAGAGCTGTTCTAAGCAAGAACAACGTCAAACTGATTGATCCGAGCAAATGATTGCCGGAAAAATAATCAAACTGAAAGGTCAATAACGTGTTGTATACCATTGCCGTAGTTATGATCATCTTGTGGTTACTCGGACTTATAACGTCCAATACCATGGGAGGATTCATCCATATTTTATTAGTGATCGCTATCGTGGTTGTCCTGCTGAGAATAATTAATGGCTAACTGAGTCTCGAGAAAATTACCGGAAATTTTTCAAACGTGAATAAACTCGTTCACATTGCCTTGCATTTTGAAATCGTAAAACATATTCGGAGCTATTAAAAAAATTAACCATGGAATTCAAGGATTACTACAAAATCATGGGTGTTGCACGCGATGCGACTCAAGATGAGATTAAGCGTGCGTACCGTCTGCTTGCACGTAAATATCACCCTGACGTTAGTAAAGAGCGCGACGCCGAGTCGCGTTTCAAGGAAGTAGGCGAAGCCAATGAAGTACTCAAGGATCCAGAAAAGCGCGCGGCCTATGACAAGTTGGGAGCCAACTGGAAAGCAGGGCAGGACTTCCGCCCACCTCCTGATTGGAATACAGGCTTTGAATTTGCAGGAGGTGGTTTCAACGGTGGTGACTCGGCACAATTTAGTGATTTTTTTGAATCTCTTTACGGACGAGATTTTAGTCAAAACAATAATGGTCGTACGCGGTTTCATGGCAATGGCAAAGACCACCATGCAAGGGTGTTGATTGATCTGGAAGACGCTTATCTTGGTGCAATCCGTACCTTCACTCTGCAAGTCCCAGAAGTTGATGCTCAGGGTCGTGCAGAGATGCGCGAGCGCAAACTTAACGTGACCATACCCCGCGGCATTCGTGGCGGGCAGCATATTCGTCTGGCAGGACAAGGCGCATCAGGGTTCGGACAAGGTAAAGCTGGCGACTTGTATCTGGAAATCGAATTTCGTCCACATTCTTTCTACCGTGTTGAGCAACATGATGTCTATCTTGACTTCCCGGTCGCCCCGTGGGAGGTCGCTTTGGGAGCGACATTGAATGTTCCCACCCCCAACGGAGTCGTTGAAATCAAAATTCCTGTCGGTGCTACCTCCGGCAGTAAGCTCAGGCTTAAAGGCAGAGGGATACCGTCGAGCACGCCGGGTGACTTCTATGCGGTGCTTAAAATCGCCTTGCCGCTTGCAGAGAATGATGCGGCTAAAGCCGTTTATCGTAATATGTCAGAGCAATTCAAATCCTTCAAACCGCGCAGCAAACTG
This sequence comes from uncultured Gallionellaceae bacterium, assembly GCA_903913145.1. Lineage (GTDB taxonomy): Bacteria > Pseudomonadota > Gammaproteobacteria > Burkholderiales > Gallionellaceae > PALSA-1006. Next base: position 36,648 of record CAIWKC010000240.1, read on the forward strand.
GGAGTATGAACATGGATAGCGAAGGGATGCAGTTGCATCTAAGCGGAATAATTTTGGAAGAACAAACTGAGTTAACCCTGGCCGACATTAGCCGAACTTGCGCGGTGCATGAGGAATACATAATCGAATTGGTGAATGAGGGTGTCCTTGCGCCAGTCGGGCGAGAACCAGTCAGTTGGCGGTTTAGCGGTGCACACATGCACCGTGCAACGGTGTCTCAACGCCTGCAGCGCGATTTGGGAATCAATCTCGCCGGAGTGGCACTTGCTTTGCAATTGCTGGATGAAATTAATGCACTGAGGGAAAGTATAAGGGTGATTGAAACAAAATGAAGGCGACTAATCAGTAAGTATCCGGATGTAATTAGTAATGGACTGTGCGGGAATTAGTAGCAAGCTCTTCTCCGAACTTGCTACACAAGATTTCTTCCCTTATCAATCATCAGGCCCATAGGTAATATTTCTTGCTATGAATTTTTTCCCCGGTAAAGCACATGCCACTTCAAGTAATTCCGCAGCAAATTAACGGCAAGCGCAACAAGATAATCAGTGCAACTGACGCAGCGCTATTGATTGGCGACGGCGTAACGATTGCGACTGGAGGTTTTGTTGGAATTGGTTTTGCAGAAAATATTGCTGTAGAAATTGAGCAGCGCTTCCTTGGTACAAGTCCGCTTTCAATAGCTGGCAGCCCCCGAAACCTGACTATTGTTTATGCCGCAGGTCAGGGTGACGGTAAAGAACGTGGTCTCAATCATTTCGGACATGAAGGTCTGGTGTCGCGTGTCATTGGCGGTCACTGGGGATTGGTATCTAAGTTGCAGCATCTTGCAATCACGGATCGCATAGAAGCCTACAATTTGCCGCAGGGTGTTATCACCCATCTCTTCCGCGATATTGCTGCGCACAGGCCGGGGTTGCTTTCGCAAGTGGGGCTCGGTACTTTTGTTGATCCGCGTTATGGTGGAGGCAAAATTAATTCCATCACAAAAAAAGACCTCGTCGAGTTAAAGATAATTGATGACGAGGAATATCTTTTTTACAGAACATTCCCAATTCACGTAGGTATTATTCGTGGAACTACGGCCGATCCAGATGGTAACGTTACGATGGAAAAGGAGGCCTTGACGCTAGATGCGCTGTCTATCGCGATGGCAGCGCATAACTCCGGGGGAATCGTTATCGTACAGGTTGAGCGTATCGCCGAACGAAGGTCTCTCAACCCGCGACAGGTCAAGATTCCAGGCATCTTGGTTGATTACGTGGTGGTTGCCGAGAAACCCGAATACCACATGCAGACGTTCCTGGAGCAATACAACCCGGCGTTTTCCAGCGAAATTAAGATTCCAAGTTCGGCATTCCCAGTTATGGCTTTATCAGAGCGCAAGATCATCGCCCGCCGAGCGGCGCTTGAACTCAAAGTCAACGACATCGTTAATCTGGGCGTCGGCATGCCGGAAGGCGTTGCAAATGTGGCTGCTGAAGAAAATATGATTCACCTACTAACACTGACCACCGAACCCGGTGCCATTGGCGGTATCCCGACGAATGGATTAAATTTTGGTGCTTCAATCAATGCGGAAGCAATCATCGATCAGCCTTACCAATTTGATTTCTATGATGGGGGCGGACTTGATATCGCCATTCTCGGACTGGCGCAGGCCGATTCCTGTGGCAACCTCAACGTCAGCAAATTTGGACAACACTTGACCGGTTGCGGAGGCTTCATCAGCATCAGTCAAAATGCGAAAAAATTGGTATTTGTCGGAACTTTCACTGCGGGAAAATTGGTAGCAAAAATTGCTGATGGTTGTTTAAAAATAATCAAGGAAGGTGACACAAGAAAATTCATTGGCGTCGTCGAACAGCGCAGTTTCAGTGGCGAACACGCCTTCAAGCGCGGACAGCAAGT